>CAYQCA010000012.1:27123-37350 GCA_964415835.1 uncultured Clostridium sp.
AGCTAAAACAGTTTCCTTTAATGTGTGAAAAATATAATATCCCAGGTTCGTCAAAAAATTTCAGGAAAATGGTAGTTAATGATTACTTAATATTTTATGTTGTTAATCAAGAAACTGTTGAAATTTATAATATAACGAGGTAATAGGTTTCCCACACCGCTATAGTTACTGGTACAACCTCGGTTTTCAGATTCTGAGCACATATCTAATACCTCGTTGAAACGCGTAGAGGTAAGAAAATTTTTCTACGATCGAAAGATTTTCTCTGAACTATGCGTTATAATAAATGCAAAAATGAATTTATACACTCCAGAAAAGTAGTTACAATTATCACTGAATACACATTTTTTTTACATTTTCTTTACATTCAATTTCACCATAAGTAAATAGTGTCAAAATGCCGATATAATCATATACACCAGAGTTCAGCAGTTTAATGCTGGAAAAAACATCGAACAATCTTGGAGGTCTGCATGAAGAAGAAACTAAGGCTGATATCGGCTATTATTATATTAAGTATGATTTTCCCACTTTTTTCAGGCATAATTCAGCCTGTTTTGGCGGCGGATGTTCCTATAAAGGTCTACATAGACAGTTACAGCAAAAGTACAGCAACAGTGAAAATCAGGTGGGATCCGGTTCCGAATGTGGATAGCGGTTTCATTGAATACCATGTGCCTAACGGTACTACATTCCAGACTATTCAGGTCCCTATTGATCCTACTAAGAATACAGCATCAATAAGTGGTATTAAAAATGATATAGTTTATGATTTTAAAGTAACTGTAACTGATAATAGTTCGCAAACCTTTGTAGGTAAACAATACTTTCTTGCACAGGTGTCGTTATATGCGGAGCAGGTTGATCAGCAAACGGTTGATGTAGCAGGCGGCGGAAAAGAGACAGGAGTGTACCCTGCAATTAAGCTTAGCTGGAATATGCCTAAGGTTTTTAATGCATCACATAATGCAATGGAGTACGCATCAGATGCTTTACCTCAGATAGAGGGAAGTATCCGTAAAATGAACTTTACGTTCAACATAACCTCAGATACATCTCTTGCAAATGTTCAGGTAAAAATGGATTCTAACGCAGTCGATCCGAACCAAAGATATACTGCGGTTGTATCCGGCGATACCAATCTGGCCAGATACTCAAAAGTTAAATGGGATAGTACAAGCGGGAAGTACTCGTTTTATATTTTGGGTGTAAAGGATGACCAGACACTTATTCCTGATATAGGTGATATTCGTACCGGAGTAGCAAAACTGCCACAGGGGATATCACAGTCCGGAGATAATTGGTATGTCCTGCCTCATTCTGAAGTACGTCCCGGAACTATTTACAAAATAACTATGAATACGTTATTTGCAGATAATCTGGATAAGTATGTAGGTGCAGTTGCTGAAGGACTTCCGGAGAATCCTCTGCTGGGTGCAACCAATTATACTTATACGCCTATAAGATTTCAGCTGTCAAAGGACACCTACAACAATATATATGTCCGAATATACCGCATAAATCAGGGCGGAGTTTCAATGCCAAGATTATATTATGAGGTTCAGACAAGCAATGTGCCCACTGATCAGGACACCAGCTGGACAACAAGGAAAAAACTTGATGATACTTACTTTACAGGGGAGTTCGGTATAACTGTATTAACCGGAATCAATCCTCAAAATACTATTTACTATAGAGTAGTAGTAAAATCTGACGGTGTAACTGATAGAATACAATCTCTGAATATGCCATACAAAATGAAGGATGATGTTGCAAAACCGCCGGTTCCAAAAGGAATATCAGTTGTAAAGGTTGACCTTGCACAGCCTCCGGCAGCCAGCGGTATCACAGATAAATCCTCCAACATAACAATATCATGGGACAAGCCAAGTAACTGGGACCAGATAAAAGGTAACTTGTCAAATGATATATATTTTCATTTCATTTTAAATATTAATGCGAAGGATTTGGACCTAAATCCAATTCCAAGACTTACAGCCAATGGAAAGGATTATGGCGTTTTCCCTGTCAAGTACAGGCTGGTTAAATACGTAAGTGCGAATTCGCCCAATATAGTAGATAGCGGGTCTAAACTTGTTTACACAATAAGTGGCTTTGACCTTTTTGAGGGAGAGGATGACCAGGGAAATATTATTTCAATACCTAATATTGAAAACTATCCTACATATTTATTGCCTAATAAGACTTATTACTTGCAGATGTACACTACGCTGGCAACCGACAGAGGCTCGGTTTATGACAGCTTTAACATGTCTGAAAAGTCATTGGTTGTCAGCTTTACAACCCTTTCTCCTTCAGGGAGGGATGTACCTATTCCCAAGTATCTTGAATGGGTGGAAACCACAATAAATCAGGGCAGTGCAACAAATCCTGCTAACGCAACTGTAAAAATAAGGTTTGACGACCTGCTGCCTCAGCTTGACTGGAATAACTATACTTCCAATCATCATGCAGACGACGCTGTGATATATGATTTGTACATGAGTACAAGACCAGATCCAAGCTCTTTCGGTGATACTCCGATAGGGACGACTGAGGTACCCGGTGATGTTGCATTTTCAAAAGAAACCTTAGGAAATACCACCTGGGTAAATGCAAAAATAAACAAGTTTACTGACCCTGAAAATGTAGAGGCATTTGGTAAATACCTGTCACCGAATACTACTTATTATTTCATGGTAAAAGTGAGACTGAAGCTGGTTAATGAGAATCCCATATATAAAGAGTCCATTCCCACTGTATTACTGCCGGTCACAACACCTCGCGGAGAGCCACTTGATCCGGATGATTTAGAGGAAAGACCCATAGCGCCGATAGATTTTGCTATCGCAAAGGATGCAAACGGCAACTCAATGATTACCGGCCAGACTGTTACCTTTGAGTGGACAGTCCGGGAAAATGCTGCTGTATACAACCTGATTTCAACATCAGGGAGAGTTGAGGCAAATACTCCCGAGGGTGACGGAAGTATTATGCTGGATAGTGTTTATACAAGTTTTATCAGTGTGTTTGGGAATAAAGATAACAATGCAGATAATAATGAAGCCAAGTTGACATTGGATCCAAGCATGAGTCCTTTGCCTTCTAATTTTACTTATGATCCTGTAACGAAGAAATGCAGGTATACTATAGATACATGGCTATACCCCAACAAGGTATACTACTTTACACTGAGAGCCGAAATTGAAACCGGAAATGGAACCAAAAAGAGCGTTTGGGTTTCCATACCTGTGACAACCTCTCTGATTGAGAGTCCATCCATGCTGCAGGTTGTTAATGACTGTGAGCTGGGCTTTTATTGGTTCGATACAATGCCGCAGATGACTACCGAGAGCTATAAAATAATGCTTAAGGCGTCCAATGAGAGTGATTACATACTGCTTCCAAAGTCAAAATATACAATTGTTAAAGATGGCAGTGTATATTATGGACGTCTGCTGAAACTAAAAGCAAACACGCAATATAGCATTAAAGTTGTCAGAGCCGCAGACAATAGTGTAATTACTACTTTAAATAGAAACACAAGAAATGACTATTATCAGATTGATGTCAGATGGCAGGGTTATGCGGTTGATCCATTTACAAGTTTTGAGATAGCTATAAAAACCGATGATGACAGCGATTATACAGTGCTAAACAATAATGCAGACCTTGAGCAGTATGTGGATATTACAACGCATTCATATCCATATTACATTGAAAAAAGCAACAGCAACCTAAATAATAATTATTATATATATACTGCAAGGATAAAGACGGCTCCTACAAAGCTGCCGAATGGAACTATTGAGCACAGGCCTCTCAAGCCAAATACCAAGTATTATATAAAAGTAAGGACAGTAAAGGTGGATTCGTCTAACTCAGCAGCAGTAACACCGTCAAAATATGTTGGACCGGTAAATACCAGAACTGAGTTTAACCAGGATGACTATGATGATGATGACGATGATACAAATATTACAGCAAAATTCCTTGATATGATAGACGCGCTTGAACAAAAGATTTATTGGGATGTAGCCAAGGGAAACAGCACAACAAATAAAGTTTTGGTAAGGGATGACAGAGTAGTTAATATTCTTGAAGGCTTTGGATATTTTACATGTACAATAGATATCTCTGAGGGTCCTGCTTATATATACAATGACGAGATATATCTGGCAAAAAATATCCTGCAGGCTATGAAAAGCAATAACAAAAGTATAATAGTTAAAACGAAGAATGTTGAATATACAATTCGCCCTGATACTTTTGACATAAACAGTATGGAAGAATTCAAGAGTGCAAAAACAGTTGCCGGAGCAAAAGATGTTTACTTGAAACTGAATAATGCTCAAAGCTCAAGTGTGCAGCCAAAGAATCCAACAGGTACAGAAGCAGTATCCAAAATGAATGTATTTGCTGCCCAGGCAGTTAGCAGTACACTTACAAGCGATGCTGTCAATGCACTTATCAAGGACAAGCTTTATAATGACAAGACCGGTATTATACAAAGAAAACTGGCAGTTATTAAAAATCCAAATAATGTTAATACCAAAGGAGATGCAGCAGCTATCAACAAATACCTGATGCAGCTTTATGAGGAAGTTAAAAGTGAGCTTTCATACTATCTTGAAGATACATTAAATGGGACGGGCTATATTTCAGGTGTCCTGAAAGCAAAATACAATATTTCAAAATTCAGTTCACCTATGGCAGTTAAAATGGAATATAAGAGCAACACAAAAGCAAATCCGTATGTAATGTATGGTAGTATTGGTGATTGGCAAAAGCTCACACAAAACTTGAAATATGAAACAGGTTATTTGAGTTATTTTGTCTCCAGCCCTGGCAGATATTCAGTATTTTCATCAAAGGATGTGGCAAATACTGTTGGAGAAGATAATGCAGCCAAGCCATATATTTCAAAGCTGGCATCCAGTTACGATCTGGCACTGGTATTTTCGGGAGCGGAGACATCCTTTAACTCTAACCTGAATGTAACAGTTAAAGAAAGTATTTTGTTGTTTGAGTTAATAGCGGAATCTGTAGTGGACACTCAATCAGAAGTTAAAGATAAAGCGAAAGCCTATGGTTTAGACAAAATTATTAATATTTCAAATATAAATAGAAATATTTCAAGACAGGAAGCAGCAGCAATTGTAGCTAAGCTTTATTGCCAGAGAACAGGAGCTGACTATGATAAGCTTAAGGCTTCCTTTAACAGAACAATAAAGGATGATAATGAAATAGGGGATAAGTATGCAATACCTGTTTATCTGTGCCTTGATATGAATATTATGGTTCTGGATTCAAATTCTGAATTCAACCCAACGGCTGCAATTAACAGAGCCGATATTGCAATGGCAGTACAAAAGATGCTGGAGGCCTAGAATGAAAAAGAAAAGAGTATTATCAATAATAGTATTGATTGCATTTATAATTACATCGTATAGCATGGTTGGAGTTTTTGCAGCCGATGTACCGGAACAGCCAGCCCCAACACAATTAGCCATACAAGCCTTATATCCTAATGCGGAGCCACCTATCGGTTACAGTGGGTCAGATGGAGGAGCTTCGGGTTACTACGCGGATATTTCCTGGGGAAATGTTGACAACCCTCAGGGTATTACTGTAACAGGTAAGTACGTTAATATATATCTGGAGGAGTCAGCAAAGGGTTATAGACCCGTAAAGCCTGCATATATAAAAGAAAAGGATATACCGTCTACAACCAAGCCTGTCAGGATGAGAAACCTGAACTCAGGAACTATATATAAAGCAAATGCTAAGGCTTATTACGAATATATTGATGCAATTACCAATAATCGACTGAAATCAAACGAATCATCAAGCTCAAATACAGTTAAGTTTCTGACTGATATAAATATTCAGTGTATAACCATGGGGACCAGTAAGATTAAGATTATATGGGACGATGTTTGGAATGACGGCAAAAGAATAAATTACAAGCTGTATGTATCGGAAAATAAGGAGTTTGCCAATACACTGCCGATTTATATAACTCAGGAGCAGATCAGCGATAACGGTCCTGTTATTGTAAATCAAGCAGACGGAACACTTGAATATGTCCATAATGTTAAAGAGCCCGGCAGAGTTTACTATGTAAAAATTGTTCCTGATATCTCAGACCCTGAGATTATTAAAAGTCAAGAGTCCAAGGCAGTTACTGTCAGCACATATATTCTTGTTAAGACTACAAAAATGTCAACTGATGATGCAGGAACAATCTGGAGACTGGATTGGAGTCCTGTTGTAACAGGTATTTCGAATACAGACATAAAGGTGCAATATCAGATAGATAAATATGTGGGCAATGTTCCTATACCAATGTTGATTGAAGATAGCACCACTACATTTATAACTGTACCCGAAGGTGAACAGGTCAGTTATTATATGGTCCGAGCCATTGTTACAAAGGATGGCCTGCCATATTATCCGGACAGTGTGAAAATTGTTTCGGATAAAATTATACTAAAGGAAGACGAAGTGCCATCAACGCCTTCAATGCCTGAAATAGTTCCACAGTTTAAAGATTCCGCCGGGAATATAATTATATCCTATGAGGATATTCTGAATGTTGATAATAGCGTAATATTTGAAGGCGAACTTGGTAAGGATACTGCCACTGTACTTTGGCGCGCACCTAAAAAAGCAGATGGAACAGTTGATGAGAATGTTCTATACGATATCTGGCTCATAGACGATCCTGCAAAGATAGATGATCCTCCCACAGAAACAATTTTACAGACGTCCTTCGTACCCGAAGAGCAAAACTATGTGAGAGATATAGCAAATAATAATAGTGTAATAGGTTACAAATATAAAATAAATAATTTGCTTCCAAACCATACATACTACTTCAAAATAGTAGCTAAAAAGGTATTTGCCGAAGAAGTGGATGGAGTTATTCAAAACGTTGAGCACGCCTCATATCCGGCACTAAAGGTAGTGATAACGCTTCCAGGAGGTGCTATCGACAAGCCGCTGATACCTTCAAATCCACCCCTTGAAATAAGGGAATCGGCACCGAATAAAAAAATGATTACTGATGATAGTGTTACCATTCAATTAAAAAACAGATGGTATGAAAAATTTAATGCTGCAACAGGTATCTGGGGGTATGTTAAGACTGACAGGAAAACATTGGGGGACCCTGTTGATTACAATCCGGTTACTACTCCGCCCGATGATATCAACTATAGAAAAGTACAGTATGGTGAGGGAGTTACTTTATATGTGGGCTGTCAGGAATATTATGAAGGTATTGATATTACTTCTATAGACAGCTATAAACTTGAAAAGATAGCACCAACACCTAATGATGCTACTGAAGATGCGGAACTGAATGCGCCTGATAACACATCAAGCCCTTTTGTACGTAGCAGGCACAATGTAGTGATTCCCGTTGAAGAGCTGAAGCCTAATACTACGTATATACTTTGGGTAAGAGCTGCAAGAGATGGGAACCCGACATTGTTTTCAGATACCTCCAACCCAATAATATTTACGACGTTGCCGTCACCTTCACAAATTGTTGAGAAGCCGGTAGTTCCTACATTCACATACAGCTATGTGGCTGATACATATGTTGATCTGGGCTGGGAGTACAAGGATGGAAATACTTACTACCTAAAGTACGGAACAGTAGATGATCCTACGAAGGCCGGAAATACTATTACAGTTACTGCAAGCCAGATTAAGGAATCCGGTGTGAACTATGTGCGTGTTCCTGGACTAAGTGCCGATACACAGTATTATTTCTGGATTCAGGCAGAGGCTTTCAGTGAAGACCGTACCATAAGCGAAAAATCAGAATGGAGTGATTCGCTGCCTTTAAGAACGCTGAAGGATATACCTCCTTCCACACCCAGGGGCTTTGGTGTGAAAAATACCACGGGCTCTGTAACAAAAAACAGTATTACCTTTGAGTGGATAAAAGAAGACGGTCTGGAGTATATACTTGAGGTTTCCGGAGGAGTTGACTATCAGAATATTAAAACATATCAGGCTGGAAGTGTATCTGAATTTAAGGTGGAAGGTCTAAAATCAAACTTCAGGTATTTTGCGAGGCTGTATGCATATGATCCTGCCAAGAAACTAACCTCAATTCCTACGCAGAGTATTAGTGTAAGAACCTTGAGAAGCAGTGATGATTATGACTCCGATCAGGATGTTGACAATGTAATAAGCGGGGAGTTCATTGACAAGGCAGCAACAGTTGTAAATGGAATATGGACTGTTAAAGTAACAGGTGTTAATGCAGACAGATTGATTGAGGTAATGGCCACAGACAACCGGCTGGACTATACAATAGATGTATCAAAACCACCTTCTGCTGCAAAAAGTATTTCTCTTGTTATATCAAGGAAAGTATTTGACAAGCTTGAGCAATTAAAAGAAAATATTGCTTTTAAAACAGCGGTTGTAACTTATAATTTAAAAGCAGGGATACTGTCCGGAGTTGCAAATACCAATACCCAGGCGGAACAGTTGTATCTTTTTGGTATAACTCTGGTACCTGAAAACCCTTTGGCAAAGGCAAACGAGCTGCTGCTTAGACAGCCTCTTGCCCAGTTGGGGGTAACATTGGATACGGGAGCAAGCAGACAGGAGATTTCACAATTTGGAACCAAGCTGATAGTAAACTATCCGTATTCACTACAAAGTGAGTACAGAGAAAGCAAAACCTTCGGGTATTTTTATGATACGAGAAATAACATATGGGAGCAGCAAAGCTCCTGGAGTCAATATGATGTGGACAATAAGGCAGGTGTAATTAGCTTCCAAACTCAGGCTCCTGGTTTATATGCAATTGCAGACCGTACAAATAACTTATTTGATGATATTTACGGACATATATACGAGAATTCCATTATAAATGTGGCATATATCCACAAACTGAAGAGTATAACAGGAAGACTCTTTGAACCTGATAAAAATGCGACGGTAGGCAGTAGTGTTAAGCTGGTGTTTGATACACTTGACTACAGCTATGGAAGCGAGTACATGGAATTAGCCGTAAAATCAGGTTTTATAAAAGGCGGAAAGCTGGCCGGCGACACCTGTACCATTCAGGAGGCTGCATGCATGGCAACCGTTTTATATGAGAAAAAGACAGGGACCAAAGCACAGGCAACAGCGGATTCAATAAAAACCTATTATGACTATAACCAGATAGATAAAGCAATATTGGATAAGGTTACATTTGCGGTAGAAAACGGATTTGTTCCAAATGCTTCTGCAACCAGACTTAATCCTACACAACCTGTAACCCGTGGAGAGCTTATGTACATGCTGGAAAAAGCTTTAGCTTTGGCTGGGGGGTAATGTCAAGTTTATATTATTTGATGGAGGACTAATGAAAAAACTGTTAAAAAAATTGACAATGGTATTAATATTTTCGTTACTGCTGCCTGTATTTAGCTTGCAGAGTGTCCAGGCTAATGGAGTGAGGGTTGTAACCAAAGAGGCTGATGGTAAATATAAAATAACACTTACAAGCCAGGAAGCAGGTAAAGGCCTTAAGATTATTGCCTATAGTCCTGCAAATGGTAAGTCAATCAACATTACTTACTCTTTTGTTAAAAACGGACCAACATCAGCAAGCATTGAAATCGCTCAATATATGATGATAGCTCCATTCAGAGTGATAACAACAAATACTGACAATTTAAAATACAGGCCGTTCAAGGATATACTAAATACAGAGTATGATGAGTATATCAGACATATTCACGATCTAGGAATCACCAATGGGTTTTCCGATGGTACTTTCAGACCTCAAAACACTCTTACAAGGGCCGAAGCAGCAGTTATGCTGGCAACAGCGCTTAATCTTAACACGGATGCTGCTTCAAATTCCAAGTTCACAGATGCAAATAGTCACTGGGCTAAAAAATATATTAATACTATTGTCGCAAAAGGTATAATGTCTGGCTATGCCGATAAAACCTTTAAGCCGGACAATAAAATAACTGTGGCTGAAGTATGTGCAATATTGAGTAACTCATTTACGTTTAAAACCAAATCACAGGGTGTATTTACCAAACTGAAAAAAGATCAGTGGTATTCATCTTATGTACAAAATATATTTAATTTGAAAATTTTAACACCTCAGGACACTATATACAAAACCTTTAAAGAATCCAGCAATATTTCCCGAGGAAACTTCGCAATGATGCTAAGCCGAGCACTTTCGACCATATA
>CAYQCA010000013.1:0-5795 GCA_964415835.1 uncultured Clostridium sp.
TAATAGGATTTGCTGCCGGAATAATAAATGGCAGAATAGACCAGGTTACCAAAGCTGCCATAGATTCAGCACAATCAGCAGTTATGGTTTGTATAGGCCTTTTGGGAGTTATGTGCTTATGGACCGGCTTAATGAAAATAGCTGAAAAGAGCGGACTTATCAGAAGCATTAGTAAACTGGTCAGGCCTGTGTTGATTCTCTTATTTCCAGGTATTCCAAAGGATCATCCAGCGTTAGGAGCTATAGTAATGAATCTTGTGGCTAACTTCTTAGGACTGGGCAATGCTGCAACCCCGTTAGGAATAAAAGCCATGAATGAACTTCAAAAGCTAAACAAGGATAAAAAAACTGCTACTGATTCCATGTCCATGTTTCTGGTTCTTAATACAGCAGCAATACAGCTTATTCCCGCTAGTATAATTGCTCTGAGAACTTCAGAGGGGTCAAAGAAACCTGCGGAAATAATAGTCTGTATCTGGATAGCATCAGTATGCGCAACTATTATGGGGATAATAGCTGCAAAACTTCTGGCGAAAGCTTGGAAAAATAATTAAGTTAGGCTATTTTGGTGAGCTATGGAAGTAATAAAACATCTATCTGATTACGCAGTTCCGGCAATCTTTATCGTTATATTATTTGCTGCTATGCTGAAAAAAGTAAAAGCATATGATATGTTTATTGAGGGTGCAAAGGATGGAATCGAAACTGTTATTAAAATAATACCATCGTTAGTGGGGTTGCTTGTGGCTGTCGGGGTATTTAAAGCGTCCGGTGCACTGGATATCATTATATTTATATTGAGACCTGTAACAGACCTGCTGGGAATGCCTCCTCAGGTAGCTCCGCTGGCCCTGCTAAGGCCAATATCAGGTAGTGCTTCCTTTGCCTTTGTTACCGATATAATAAAAGCCTTCGGTCCCGATACATACGAGGGTAGAGTAGCTGCTACAATGATGGGTTCAACAGAAACAATCTTTTATACACTGGCTGTTTATTACGGCTCAGTAGGTATAAAAAATATAAGATATACTCTTGTAGCGGCGTTAATGGCAGATGTCATAAGTATAATAGCATCGTTATGGGCATGCAGGTTCATATTTGGTTAGGTTTTTATCAGCTTTGCTGTGCCCATATAAAATGACATCCATTTGCCTCCGGCGCTGCGGAGGGCCTTGCTGGTAATAGTATTCATACCTTCGTTAGCTATAGGATGAGTAATATAAAGACTTATCAGAATTTTAAGTACAGAATTAAAATAATTGGAATTAGCAGATTTAAACGATAATGCCTTGTTAATAAAATAAATAATTCTATCCTGGTAATCTTTTAGATTTGGGTAATAAAAAAGATAATTAATGGATTTGGAAAAAAGATCATCATTATAATTCAAATAGCCCTCTAAAATTTGCTGAATTCCGCAAATCCAGGGGAAGTATGATGCTATTACAGCGTCGGCCTCATCCTCAGTCAAATCAGGGATTGTTGCCAGTGCAAGAAGTATGTGTATGCTTAGTGTTGAATCAACAGACATACAAAACTCCCAATTGGATATATCAGAGTAATTTTGCATGTGAGCAGAGCTCCAATTTATCAGATTAACCTCTTTTATATTATCATCCGAAGAATATTTGGTTAGCTGTAAATCAATAAAAAAGGCAAGATACGCAACTATTGAATCACGTACAACGTTAAACGAAGGAAGAGATTGTACCTTTTGCCTGCATTTCTCAACAATTAAGCTAAGATAACCATTGTCATCCTTTGAAGGGAAAAAGGTAAAATACTTCTCAAATGAATCGGAACGAATATTAAGAGCGTCTTTTAACGATGAAAATACCAGTCTCACAAATGGCTCAGTATTTACAGAACTACTTTCACAAATATTTCTAAGATACCTCACTATAGTCTGATAAGAGAACATCACCTCAGAAGCCAGTTCCACATTTACTTTAGGATAGAGCATGCAAACTGAGTATACAGCTGAATCAAATTTTGCAACCTGGAGGGACTTTTCAGCGTTTGATTTTGCAGATATTTTTTTAATTCTCTTTGTATAGTTATAGTACTCGTTAGTTTTTCGGTTGACTGTAGGGCAGACAGTTCTGGTAAAAATACTGCCGAATCTTATACAGGCTAATAAATCCTTCATTTTTTGCAAGACCTCATAATATAGAATATATTGATAAATTTTCCCAGATAAACTGTAATATTATCCTTGAAAAATTACAAACAAATATGTATAGTAATATCAGTAGATAAAATTATATCACTTTAAAGGTATTTGTAGCAAATAGCGCCAATAAGGAGGCAAAGCATGTCTAAAAAAACCTACTATATTACAACACCTATATATTATCCAAGCGGTAAGCTTCACATAGGACACTCATATACAACTGTTGCAGCTGACGCTGTAGCTAGATATAAAAGATTGACAGGATACGACGTAATGTTTTTGACAGGTACTGACGAACACGGTCAGAAGATACAGTTAAAAGCCGAAGAAAAAGGTGTGACTCCAAAGCAGTATGTTGATGAAATCGTTTCAGGAATCAAGGATCTGTGGAAATTGATGAAAATCACCAATGACAGATTTATAAGAACCACCGATGAAGAGCATGTAGCTGCAGTTCAAAATATTTTCAAAAAGCTCTATGACCAGGGAGATATTTATAAGGGTGAGTATGAAGGATGGTACTGTACACCTTGTGAATCATTCTGGACAAAGACTCAGCTGGTTGATGGAAAATGCCCGGATTGCGGTCGCGAAGTAGAGCTTACAAAAGAAGAAAGCTATTTCTTCAGACTTTCAAAATATCAGGATAGATTAATAAAGCATATAGAGGAAAACCCTGATTTTCTCCAACCTGCATCCAGACAGAATGAAATGCTAAACAACTTTTTAAGGCCTGGTCTGGAAGATCTTGCGGTTTCCAGAACTACTTTCAATTGGGGTGTCCCGGTACCATTTGACGACAAGCACGTTATTTATGTTTGGATCGATGCTTTGTCAAATTATATCACAGCATTGGGATATTCATCCTCAGATGATACCAATTTTAAAAAGTATTGGCCTGCAGATGTTCAGTTGGTTGGTAAAGAGATAGTAAGATTTCATACAATAATTTGGCCTGCTATGCTCATGGCATTGGATCTGCCGCTTCCTAAACAGGTATACGGACACGGATGGCTGCTGCTGGAAGGCGGTAAGATGTCAAAGTCTAAAGGAAATGTTGTTGACCCTCAGATACTGGTGGACAAATATGGCCTGGATGCAATCAGATATTTCCTTCTAAGAGAGGTTCCGTTTGGCTCTGATGGTGTATTCTCCAATGAAGCTCTTATAAACAGAATCAATGCTGACCTGGCAAATGACCTTGGGAATTTGGTTAGCAGAACGGTTGCTATGATCGACAAGTACTTTGGCGGCACTATACCCGATAAAAAAGAGACCGGGGACTTTGACAGTGATTTGATAGGCCTTGTTAAGGAAACACCTGCAAAGGTTGCGGAATTGATGGACAAATTACAGTTCAGCACAGCATTGTCTGAAATTTGGAAGGCTGTTTCAAGAACTAATAAATATATTGACGAAACAATGCCGTGGGTACTGGCTAAGGATGAAGCAAACAATGCAAGGCTTGCACAGGTTATGTATAACCTTGCCGAGAGTCTTAGAATTGTAGCTATTCTGATTCAGCCATTTATGCCTGAAACACCTGAAAAGATATGGGGACAGTTGGGTATAGAGGATAGAAGCCTTGTTGAATGGGATAAGGCAAAGGAATGGGGAATGTATCCATCCGGAGCAACAGTTAAAAAGGGAGATGTTATATTCCCTAGAATTGATTTAAAAAAGGAACTAGAGGAAATTGAAAAAATGAGTGAAGCTACCGAAAAGAAGCCGGCAGAGGTAGATAATACTGCTAAGGCAGCTGCTGAAGTCAAAAATGAAGATAAAGATGAAACAAATGCAAACCTCATTACTATTGATGACTTTTCAAAAGTTGAATTAAGAGTTGCAAAAGTAATTGAAGCGGAAAAAGTTGAAAAGGCAGATAAATTACTCAAGATGAAGCTGCAGGTTGGAGAAGAGACCAGACAGGTAGTTTCAGGTATTGCAAAGTACTATACACCTGAAGAAATGGTGGGCAAAACATTAATACTGGTGGCTAATTTAAAACCTGCAAAGCTTAGAGGAATTGAGTCCCAGGGAATGATACTGGCTGCAACAAATGAAAACGGCCTTTCTCTGGTTACAATTGATAAAGATTTGGGAAGCGGAGCACATGTAGGATAATGAGGTGGAGATTGCTTTGATTTTTGATACACATGCACATTACGACGATGAACGATTTGACGAAGACAGAGATTTGCTTCTTAGGGAACTGCATCAGAAGGGTGTATCCTATATCCTCGAAGCATCGGCTAGCATAAAGTCTCTGGAAACCACAATTGAACTTTCGGAAAAATATGATTTTGTTTATGCAGCACTGGGAATCCACCCTTCTGATATTGATCAAATGGACGAAAGTACTATTGATAAAATAAGGGCACTTTCAAAAAATAGCAAAGTAGTGGCGATTGGCGAGATCGGCCTTGACTACTACTGGGATGATTCTAAGAAAGATTTGCAGAAAATTTGGTTTGAACGGCAGATCGAGCTTGCAAAGGAGCTCGGTCTCCCTATCATAATACATGACAGAGATGCTCACGAAGATGTAATAAATATAATTAAAAATACTAATGCAAAACAGGTGGGCGGAATATTTCATTGCTTTTCAGGCAGCAGCCAAATGGCTATGGATATGATAAAGCTAAATTTTTATATATCTATTGGTGGAACTGTAACCTTCAAAAATGCCAAAAAAGTAGTTGAGGTTGTAAAAACAGTTCCTCTGGATAGATTACTGGTAGAAACGGATTGTCCGTATCTTGCACCTGAACCGTATAGGGGAAAGAGAAACAACTCAGGCTATTTGGTCCATACAATACAGAAAATTGCTGAAATTAAGGGGATAAATGAGTCTGAAGTAGCCGAGACAACACTTATGAATGCGAAAAAACTTTTTAAGATAAAATAGAAATTTCATTGGTTTACCCAGATAGGAGAAAAACTATGAAAAAGTTTATTATTGTTATTGTTTTTGGTTTTTTAATCGCAATACTTATTTCATTTAATTATCTTCTGTGGGACAGAGAAAAACAACTGGAAAGCTTTCAGGATATTAGCGATTCCAAGAACCTGACAATAGAAACGCTGAGTGAAAAAATGAATAATCTTGATAAGCAAAACAAAGAATTAAATACAACAGTTGAGAGATTGGATGAGGAAAATACCAAGCTTAAAAACAATGAGTTCACGCTTAAAAGTGAGAATAACAGCTTATCTCAAAAAGTTACCCAGAGCAACAGTTTTATATTAACTCTTAAAAAGATAATGGACACTGAACCGATAAATACAGTCCTGAAGACATGGGTTGATGCTATCAATGCAAAAAACTATGAGTCAGCTCAATCCTTAATAAGCGAAAAATCTACTAACACAATTCTAAATGATAATCATAAACTTGAAGAAACATTTAAAAAGGAAATAAAATCAATAAAAATAAAAAGTGTAGAACCGTATAATGAACTGACAGACCAAGACCATATAGCCAAAATCCAATTTTTAGTGGTTTTTGAAGTTGATAAACAGGACGATACGCCAAGTGTACTTTTTAAAAGCGGGGAAAACTTAAAATACTTTACAATGGAATATACCTCAAGTGACAATGGATGGAAAATATTAGAGATGA
>CAYQCA010000013.1:5895-31224 GCA_964415835.1 uncultured Clostridium sp.
TGGTAATAAAATTGACAAATTCTTGTGCTTAGAATAAAATAATCACAGTCCCTTTGAATATTTTTAACAGGAGGTTAGTATTAATGATACCGATTGCGAAGAATATAAGAAGGTATTTTTCACAAACGAATTACCCCCAGTTTTGGATGCATAGTGGTAAGAAACGGGGAAATTCGCATATGAAGGTAAAACCATTGGATATTGCAATTATATGTATTGCCGTTGTTATATCCGTTACAGCGGGTTTCTTTGTCTTTAATGGATTAAAGAAAGACGTAGTAATCAACGACAATGGACGTGAGATTGCAGTAGAGACAATGAAAACAACAGTTGAAGAGGTATTGGTGCAGACCGGTGTTACTGTATCTAGTGACGACTATATAAGTATACCAATGGATGCAAAGCTCGCAAAGCTACATGAGAATGTTATAGAGATAAAAAGAGCTGTACCTGTTTCAATCAAGGTGGATGGAAAAGAGCTTGATGTAAAGACTTATAAAGATACGATAAGAGAGGTACTTAATGATAACGCTGTAGGCGTAGACGAAAATGACAAGCTGATTGGGTCTCAATTGGGAGACAAAGTCGTATCTAATATGAATATATCAATAGTTCGTGTAGATGAGAAGACAATTACTGAATCCTCCTCTATTCCATTCAAAACAATTACAAAAGAGAACAACCGACTAGATAAGGGTAAAAAAAATACAGTTAGAGAAGGCAAAGAAGGGATTCGCGAAAAAATTTATAAAGTAGTTTTTGAAGATGGTAAACAGGTCGCCAAACAATTGGTAGAGGAAGTTATCGCTTCAAATCCTCTGGATAAGATTGTAGAAATAGGTACTGTTTTAAACTACAAGACATCAAGAGGCGATACAATAAGGTTTTCAAAAGTAATAGATATGAAGGCTACCTCATATACTTCTTCTTTTGAAGATACCGGAAAGAATCCCGGCGACCGGTGGTTTGGGATTACATCCACAGGTGTAAAAGCAAAAAGGGGAATAATAGCAGTTGATCCCAGAGTAATACCTCTCGGAACAAGAGTATATGTTGAGGTTCCGGGAAAGGCGGCCGACTATGGATATGCGGTTGCAGCAGATGTTGGAGGAGCAATTAAGGGTAATAAGATTGATGTATACCTGGATTCAAACCGGGAGGTATATTCCTGGGGAGTAAAAAAGGTAAAGGTATATATACTAAAATAGAATAGAATGTTAATTTAGTATATGTACCAAATTAAAAAAGTTTTAAAGGGACTGTTCGGGCCGATCTGGATTTTTCTAGATTGGCTCATTTTCTAACTATATTTTCTGAAGGAGTAAATTAATGATAAAAAATAATACCATAGATGTAATAAAAAAGCATGGATTAAGGCTTACCAAAACACTGGGTCAAAACTTTCTAAATGATGACAGTATTGTAACTGGAATAGTTGATGCAGCAGATATAGATAATCAAACACTGGTGCTTGAAATAGGACCTGGTATCGGAAGCATGACCAGGGAGCTTGCAAGAAGAGCTGCCGGAGTTGTTGCAGTAGAAATTGACAAACATCTGATACCCGCACTTAATGAAAATCTAAATGAATTTTCAAACATTACAATTATAAACGAAGATGTTATGAAAGCCAATATTGATGCTATTTTAGCAGAGTACAAAGAAAAATATAATGCTAAATCTGCAAAGGTAGTAGCTAATCTTCCGTACTATATAACTACACCTATCATAATGAGATTTTTAGAAGAAATTAAAGGAATAAGTGGGATGGTTTTCATGGTCCAAAAGGAGGTTGCCCAAAGGATGGTTTCCGGGCCCGGAACAAAAGATTATGGTGCATTGTCTGTAGCAGTTCAATTTTACTCCAGCCCTAAAATATTATTTGAGGTTCCGCCCCATTGCTTTATCCCACAGCCGGAAGTCACTTCAACGGTAATA
The DNA here is from genome assembly GCA_964415835.1 of uncultured Clostridium sp. Lineage (GTDB taxonomy): Bacteria > Bacillota > Clostridia > Acetivibrionales > DSM-1351 > Ruminiclostridium. The sequence continues at coordinate 7,834 of CAYQCA010000013.1, forward strand.
AGGCTGGATATCCTCAGTGAACCACCTGTAAAAGTAGTTAATAAAGACCTGTATTTCAAATTGGTTAAGGCGTCCTTCGGGCAAAGAAGAAAAACTATGGTTAATGCCTTGGCGAATTCGGGCTTCTTTAATAAAAATAAAGAGCAAATAAAGAAGATTCTCGAAGTAATGGGATTGAATGAGAATATCCGTGGTGAAGTATTGACGGTTGAACAGTTCGGAGAATTAGCCAATTTGTTTTTTGAAAGATAATTAGTAAAAACCTCTTTTGGTAATTAGATGATACCAAAAGAGGTTTTTTAATCTTCATTTATGATTGAGTTTAAAATTTATGTAACAATATTGTTATTATGTTACATAAACCATAAATTATATTTTATCACAAAATATTTCCTGTTTCTACAATAATATTAGTTTTTCTAGAAATTATCGCTTAATTATACATTTAAAATTGTACAAGAGAATATAATTCATCCTTTTGATCTTGATTAATTCCAATGTAACGCAGAGTAATGCTCGGGGAACTATGATTAAACGTGTCCATTATCAGACCAATATTGTACTTGGAAACACTATATGTCCAGTAACCCCAGGTTTTACGCAGACTATGAGTGCCAAAATTCTCTACTTTACATATCTTTGCTGCATCCTTTAAAACCCGATATGCTTGTACCCGGCCGAAATAGCCGCCTTTTTGGCTGGAAAACAAGTAGGAGTCACTACTAAGTTTTGTGGCTTTAAGGTATGAATTAATATTTTTTCTAAGGGCATCATTTATTTTTATTTTTTTCAATTTACCTGTTTTCATTTCTTTTAATGTTAAGTAATCTCTATACTCTCCATTGCTGTTTAAAATATCTCTAACCTTAGTAGGGAGGATATCGCTAATCCTCAATCCTGTATTAAGTCCAAATTTAAATAAAAGACCATACTTTGGGTCCTTACCATTTAAATAATAATACATTTGTTTTATTTTGGCTTTGTCTCGTATAGGTTCTACAGTCATTGGTTTTCCTCCGTTTTTAGTCTTTGTATAAATTTTCTTATGAATATGTTGATTGTGTGATTCTCCAAAATAAAAATGTAACAAATATATTTTTTTTCTTATTAATTGGTACATTTTACAAATTAGAAAACTGAAATTCTTTAAAATTATGTATGCCCTTAACATATATATTATACGCGTTACACACAATAAAACAATGTAACATAATAACAATATTGTTACATTTAAATGGGAAATAAAGGTTGTAGAATTTTTTAAAATCTTCTATTAATGCTTTTTTATTATACTGAATAAATATGCAAAATTTATATACTGGCGGGGTAGCAGCTTATGGTAGGTAGAGCAGGCACGGAAGCAATGATGGATATGTTTATATTTGAAACAGTCCAACTTATAGAACAATTAGAGCAATTAGCATTAGACAGTGAAAGAAAGAATGGCCTGAATAGCTATATCAATGAGATCTTCCGAATAATGCATACTATTAAAGGTTCATCTGCAATGATGCTTGCTAATAACATATCATCACTTGCACATTCTTTAGAGGATGTCTTTTATTACATAAGAGAGAATAATCCTGATAATACAAATTATACTAAGCTGACGGATATTATCCTGGAGACTATCGACTTTATTAAAAGTGAAATAGGTAAGCTTGAGAACAATAAAAATTCTGACGGCAATGCTACAGACTTGATTAATGTTATTAATGCGTTCTTATCGGACTTAAAAGGTTCCAGCCAGGAAGAAATTAATGAGTGTCAGGACGAAAGCAGCAAAGATCCAGAAACTATAACATACAGGGCGATTATATTTTTTGAAAATGGCTGTGAAATGGAAAATATTAGAGCCTTTGCAGTGGTGCACAAATTAAATCAGATAGCCCAGAACATACATCACTTCCCTGTGGAGATTACAGACAATGAGGACAGTATAGAAGTAATCCGCAAAGAGGGATTTAAAATTAATTTTACATGTAGCTTACCAATGGACGAAGTCAGAGACTTACTTGAAGAAACTATTTTCTTAAGAGAATTAATCCTGGACATAGACGGCAACGAAGAAAGTACATATACACCGGCAAAGAAGGAAATTATGCTTGATGAGCCCATAGACCGCACTGAAAAGCATCAAGCTAAAGCAGCAGAAATGAATGATCATTCGAATACTTCAAAACAGAGCTTTATTAGTGTTAATGTATCAAAGATGAACATGCTAATGGATTTGGTAGGGGAGTTGGTTATAGCTGAAGCTATGGTTACTCAGAACCCTGATTTGAAAGGTCTAGAGCTGGAAAACTTTAAAAAAGCCTCAGTACAGCTGAGAAAGATAGCCGGTAATCTTCAGGATACAATAATGTCAATGCGTATGGTTTCACTTTCTTCTACTTTTCAAAAGATGAACCGAATTGTAAGGGATATGTGCAAAAAACTAAATAAGGAAGTTGACTTTGAAATCATTGGAGAAGATACCGAGGTAGATAAAAATATTATTGAAAATTTATCTGATCCTTTGATGCATTTAATACGAAATGCCATCGATCACGGACTTGAGCCGGTTGCAGAGAGAATTTCGAAAGGGAAACCTGAAAAAGGTAAAATAACTCTTGAAGCCAAGAATGCCGGTGGTGATGTTTGGATTATATTAAAAGATGACGGACAGGGGTTGGATAAAGATAAGATTTTTAGAAAAGCCATAGAAAATGGCTTAGTTCAAAAAGATACCAACGATTTATCTGACAAGGATATATACAGGTTTATTTTTCTGCCGGGATTTTCTACTAAAGATAATGTAACGGAGTTCTCCGGACGAGGAGTGGGTATGGATGTTGTTGCCAAGGACATTGAAAAAGTCAATGGGCGCGTATTAATCGATAGTACTTATGGGGAAGAAACTGTAGTAACTATTAAAATTCCATTAACGCTAAGTATTATAGATGGAATGATAGTCAAGGTAGGAAATTCAACCTATACAATTCCAATTGTATCTATAAGAGAATCTATAAAAATTAAACAAGAGAAAATCATTCGGGATGATGAAAATAATGAAGTGGTAATGATCAGGGGAGAATGCTACCCCATCCTGAGATTACATGAACTTTTCAATATAAAGTCATCAGTTAAAAATATCGATTCCGGAATTATATTGATTGTTGAAAATGAGTCAACAAGAGTTTGTCTTTTTGCAGATGAACTTATTGGAGAACAGCAGGTGGTTGTAAAAGCATTGCCGTCATATATAAAAAAAGTTCGTGGGATTACCGGGTGTACATTATTAGGAGATGGTAGTATCAGCCTAATACTTGATATAGCAAATTTAATTAATTCCAGACAATGAGAGGAGAGAACCAATGGCTTCAGCAGTGGAACACACAATTAGAATAGGCGAAGAGGATACTCAAAAAGGGCGATTTCTGACATTTGCATTGGGAAAGGAGGACTATGGGATTGAGATTATGTATGTAACAGAGATTATTGGAATCCAGGCAATAACAGAAATACCAGAGTTGCCGGCTTATATCAAAGGGATTATTAATCTCCGGGGTAAAATAATTCCGGTAATGGATGTAAGGTTACGGTTTAAAAAAGAGCCGTTAAGCTACAATGACAGGACATGCATAATTGTTATAGATATTAAGGAAATATCTATAGGATTGATTGTTGATACTGTTTCTGAGGTGATATCGATTGAGGATGCAGATATTGTTCCTCCACCAAGTGTCAAAAATAGCTTTCACAATAGATATGTGAAAGGGATTGGCAGAGTTGGAAATGATGTGAAATTATTGCTTGACTGTGAGAAGCTTCTCAATGAAGAGGAAGTTGATAATTTGAGTGACATAGCCTGATTAAATTAATATCAATAACAAATTACTAGGAGGATTTATAATGAAATGGTTTTATAATATGAAAATAGCTACAAAGTTAATCACAGGATTTATTATTGTGGCATTGATTGCAGGTGTGATAGGTGTTGTGGGAATAATAAATATTAAATCTATAGATGAAGCTGATAGTGAACTATATAAGTCAGGCACAGTACCTATAAGTGAATTGGCAATAGTTATGGAAAAGTACCAAAGAATACGAGTTCAGTCCTTTAAATTAATTCTTAATACCGATATGGCAGCTATGAATGAGAATGTGGTCAAAATAAAAGAATTTAAAGAAATTATGGACAGCAACATGGAGTCTTTCGAGAAGACTATTATCAGTCCCGAGATTAAAAAGGAATATGAAAACTTTAAAACATTAATAAATGATGAATTTATGCCATATATTGAAGCTGTCGAAAACAATGCTTTGGCTAATAAGAATGATGTGGCGTTTCAGATGGTAAAAACCGAGGGAGACCAAATTAATGAAAAAATACAGAGTAGTATTGATGTACTGTTTAAGCTGAAAGTGGATGGAGCTCGACAGATATCTGATTCCAATACAGCTACGGCAAATGCATCTACTATAATGATGATTATTTTTGTCTTAGCAGGTATGGTTTTAGCAATTAGTCTTGGTCTATTTATTTCCAATACAATAAGCAAACCTGTTAAAAAGATGGTCGAGGCAGCAGAAAAGCTTGCTGTGGGCGATGTTAACGCAAGTGTCGAAGCCACCTCAAAGGATGAAATAGGAGAATTAATGGTATCCTTTTCAAAGATGATAGATAATATAAGAAATCAAGCTCTTGCTGTGGAGAGAATTGCTGATGGGGATTTGACCATAGAAGTAAAAGCTAAGTCCGAAAATGATTTGCTTGGAATAAAACTCTATGAACTGGTTGAGACAAATAATGAAATATTAAGTAATATTAACTCGGCTTCAGAACAGGTTGCGGCAGGAGCAAGACAAGTATCTTCTTCAAGCCAAATGCTGTCACAAGGCTCTACTGAACAGGCTAGCTCTGTTGAAGAGATAACTGCCTCAATGACTGAAATAGCAGCACAAACCAAACAAAATGCAGTTAATGCAAATCAAGCGAATGAATTAGCCATACATGCACAAGAGAATGCTATTCAAGGAAATAACCGTATGCAGGAAATGGTCAAAGCTATGGGCGAGATTAATGATTCTTCAGCAAATATCTCAAAGATAATAAAAGTAATTGATGAGATTGCATTCCAAACAAATATTCTGGCCTTAAACGCTGCAGTAGAAGCTGCAAGGGCGGGGCAACACGGCAAAGGGTTTGCAGTTGTAGCAGAAGAGGTCAGAATTCTAGCTGCGAGGAGTGCTAATGCCGCGAAAGAAACCACCGAAATGATAGAAGGTTCCATAAACAAGGTTGAAATAGGAACAAAAATTGCCAAGGAGACCGCCGATGCATTAACCAATATTGTTGAAGGAGTATCAAAGGCAGCGGCACTTGTAGGAGATATAGCAGTTGCTTCTAATGAGCAGGCAACCGGTATCTCGCAAATTAATTCTGCTATAGAACAGGTAGCTCAGGTAATTCAGACAAACTCTGCTACAGCAGAGGAAAGTGCTGCGGCCAGTGAAGAGCTCTCTGGGCAAGCTGATTTATTAAAGGATTCCGTTAGTAAGTTTAAGTTAAAGAAAGTTAAAGCAGCTATTGGACCTGCTGAAAATTTTTCCCCGGAAATGTTACGTATGATTGAAAGCATGATAGACAAGAGAAGAAACGCAAATCATTCATATTACAGTAGTGAGGCAGAAGTGGCAGGAACTTCTGCAAAGCCAAGAATATCATTAGATGATAGAGATTTTGGCAAGTACTGATTATTCAATTGCTTTGGCTTTTACATACTTTTTTAGAAGAGGGTAATTATACTCTCTTCTAAAAATATATTATTTATGGGTGGAAAAATGAAGCAGATAACAGAACAGGAATTTACACTCTTGGTAAGCTACATAAAAGAAGCATATGGAGTTGATCTTTATAAAAAGAAGACACTGGTTGTCGGGCGCTTGCAGAACTATCTTACGGAAAATAAATTTAATAATTTTACAGACTATTACAAACATGTAATATCCGATAAAACGGGAAATGCAGCCACAATCTTAATAAATAAGCTTACTACCAATCACACTTATTTTATGAGGGAGCCTCAGCATTTTGAGTTTTTCAAGAAAAAGGTCCTTCCGAATTTGGAAAGAACAGAATATAGAAAAAAAGATATAGGAATTTGGAGTGCAGGTTGTTCAACAGGTGAGGAACCTTATACATTAGCCATGATAATTGCGGATTATTTTGGTACAAGTAATAGTTTGTGGGATACGAAAATATTGGCAACGGATATATCTACCAGAGTTCTTGAGACAGCAAAAAGAGGAGTCTATACCAATGAAGAGATTTCTCGGTTGCCTCAAAACTGGAAAATTAATTACTTTAAAACAAATGGTAATTCAAGTATGGTTGATGAAAAGATACGAAATGAAATCATATACAGAAAACTTAACTTGATTCAAGAGAGCTTTCCTTTTAAACGAAAATTTCATGTTATCTTTTGCAGGAATGTAATGATATATTTTGATGCTGAAACAAAAAAACAGCTAATAAATCGATTTTATGAGTGTACTGAAGATGGAGGATACCTGTTTTTAGGACATTCAGAATCAATAAACAGGGAGCAGACGAAATACAAATATATTATGCCTGCTATATTCAGAAAGGTATAAAAATTTCCATTCAGATTACAACATTATATTTGTGAGGACATGAACATGAATATAGAAACTATTGACATATTTAGAAGTAAAGAAGGACATGTTTTGGCAAAGGATATTCTGAGTGAAATTATCGCAACTCAAAAGATTAATATAGAAAAAATAAAAAAATTATTCGGATCAATATTTTTTGAGCATGGGAGAAGAGAATACATTCTTCGGTGTCTTGATGCAATTCGGAATTGGAATGAATATACTTACTATCACTGCTTAAATGTAGCTTTTTACTCTGCCTTAATTGGGAATTGGTTACGGTTACCTGAAAGTGAGCTTTTAAATGTTATAGAAGCAGCACTATTACATGATATAGGTAAGACGAAAATTTCTAATGAAATAATTAATAAAAAAGGGAGCTTATTATCCAATGAGTATAAAGAAATCAAAAGACATACTATTTATGGGTTCAATTTAATAACAAAAAATATGCACTTAAAAGAAGATGTAAAAAATGCAATACTCATGCACCATGAGAGGGAGGATGGATCAGGATATCCCTTTGGGTATACTGGTAAGCAGATATCGAAAATCACTAAAATAGTTGCAATTGCAGATGTGTATGATGCAATGACATCGGAGAGGGCTTATAGCAGAAAATCAACTCCATTTGAAGCTTTTGATATGTTTCTGACCGAAGGAGTTAAACTTTTTGACACATATATAATTGATGTTTTTTTAAAGAAAATAGCACCTTACTATGTTGGATACAAAGTTAAGCTAAATACAGGAGGCATAGCAGAAATAGTACACATTCCGTCAAATTGTGTCAGCAGGCCTGTCATAAGGGCCGGAACGGAGTACATTGACTTCTCAGTTGATGGTAGATATCAGATTACTTCTGTTTATTAGTAAACCACTTGTTTTTTAAAGAAATTAAATAAGTAGTCTTATTTTCTCTTACCCGGCATATACTTTAATGTTAATTAAAGTATTTCACAGAAGGAGAATCTTTACATGGAAAATAATTTTCAAAGACTATTTTTTATTTTTAAAAATATGGATGTAGGGTTTGGAACTCCTACAGGATTTGTAAAGGTTGAAATAAACGGCGGCACTTCTAAAATACAACTTTCTTTAAGTAATGTAATGGACAGAAGAGATATGAGGTACAAGTTGTACGGTATTTACAAACAAGGAAGCCAGCTTCGCTATACAGATATATGTAATATTCCGGTCATTAACGGAAGAGCTGATATAAAAGTAAATTATGATAATGGTAAGATAGGATCCAATTACTTAGACATTGTGGATATAAACATTTATGCGGTAATTATTTTATTGAATGATAGAGAGCCCTCTGTTGTATGCCCTTTGGTTGCATATACATCAATAATGATTGATTGGAAAGACCAGTTCGACAAGCTCCTCATATCCGAGCTGAAAGGAGAGAAAGAGAAGGCAGAAACACAAATTCTGAGTGGTATAGATATTGAAGCTCCGGCACTTGTTGAAACACCTGCTCTTTCAACACCTGTCCCATCAATGCCAGCACAAGATAATCAACCTGAGCTGCAAGTGGAAAATGAGGAGATTTTGGAAAACTCTCCAGAACCTAAAATGGTACAAGAGGATGATATATTTGATGAACACTGTGAAGGTGGGCATCCCGACATACAGTTGGTAGAACCTGAGGATTCAAAAACTGAAAAAGAAGTAGATGAGATACAAGCTGATATTCCGAATACTGTTAATGTTGAGGATAATACCGAACATGATCAGCAAGAGAACGATGAAGTGGTTGATTTTCCAGATGTTGATGCTGAAAATGTGATAGAGGATAATCAAGACTATATGGAACCTGAAAATACTATTATTGAATCTATTGAAGAGGAATTCAATAATAGTGCACCATCGGGAAATAATGCCGGTGCTCCCAGTCTAAAAGAAGATTTGGACAATAGTTTTGAGAAATATAATCCGTTCAAAATGAAGAGTAAAAGGTTTAAATGGTGGAAAATAAACAGCCCGGGATATCTAAACAATATTTTATTTAGAAACAATATAAAGACATATTTATTATTTAGTCCAAGTGTAATGCTCGCTCATTATAAGTATAAATATATTATTTTCGGCATCAGGACTAGCAGGTATGCGGTCAAAGAATCTCTAATCTGTGGCGTTCCCGGAGTATATGGAATTGATGAAAATCCTTTTTCAGGTGTAGGTAGCTGGATTCAACTGGAGGGCTATAAGCCCAAGTATGGAGCCTTTGGGTATTGGATGGTCATGATTGATGCAAAGTCGGGTAAATTGATTAAAATACAGTCCTAAAAATTATTTGCCGAAATATAAGGCTTTATAGTATAATAAGGTAATAAAAGATTGACTGAATGATAAAATTTCAGTTATTTAGATTTTTTAGTCAATACTTGTCGAGCTTAAAGGAGCTGATTACCTTGACCCCAAAAAACAAAGTTGACATTAGAATAGCCGGAAAAGATTATACACTTGTCGGGGTGGAATCTGACGAGTACATACAGAAGGTTGGATTATATATTGATAGAAAAATGAATGAAATCACTGTGCGCAATAGCAGACTTAGTACTTCTCTTGCAGCAGTTTTGACTGCAATTAATGTAGCAGATGATTACTTTAAATCTCACGAAAATGAGGTTGCTCTTAAAAGAGAAAAAGAAGCTATGCGTGAGGAGCTTGAACGGCTTAGAAGTGAAAATCTGCAGTTGCGTGAAGAAAATAATAGTTTTACAAATAAGAATACGACCTTGCAGCTTGAGCTGGCAAAAAGAGAGGCGGAGCTCGGAGAAATCAGAAATACCATTAATAAGAGTGAAAGAACATTGACTCCAAAAACGATAAGCGGATATGATATGTAGAAATGCAGAATACAGGATGCAGGAGTCAGGAGTATAGAATAAGGAAAGTCCGCTTAATCCGGACTGGAATAAAAACAAAGCGCAGAAATAAGAATAAAGTCATTTAGTATTCCTTCCGTCGATAAAAATAAATGTCAGGAAGGATTTTTTATATATTAAGGGTAAAATAATTAAACACATCAATTAGGTTAATTAATATTAAGGTGATAGCAATGAAATTAATTTTTTTATTTATAGATGGTGTTGGTATTGGAGAAAAGGATAAAAATTTGAATCCTATATATAATTCAAGGCTTCATGTTCTGGCTGACCTGATTGACAGCACCAGATTCCATGCTGATGCTTCTCTAGGGGTAGATGGACTTCCACAAAGTGCAACCGGACAAACTGCAATTTTCACCGGAGTAAATGCTCCTAAAGCTTTGAACAGGCACATGAGCGGGCAACCAACTATTACTCTTAAGAAAATAATTCATAAAGTAAATATATTTAGTGAACTGAAGAGGCAGGGGCTGAAGGTTACCAGTGCAAATGTATACAGGGATGAGTACCTTAATAATATGCTTGATATAAAGAACAGAAGAAACAGGCCTTCTGTTACTTCTGTAATGAGTATGGCTTCAGGTAACAAGTTCAGAACAGTAGCTGAGTATTTGAAAAATAATGGCGTATATCATGATATTACCGGTGAAAAACTAAAGGAGTTCGGGTATGAGATCAATCCGGTTTCACCTGAAAAAGCAGCCGTGAATCTTCATAGATTGAGCAGAGAATATGATTTTACGCTATTTGAATATTTTATGACAGATATAGCCGGTCATAAAGCCGGATTGGAAGAAGCGACACAAATTATTAATATAATTGACAGCTTTTTAAAAGAACTGATAGGGCTTATGGATTTTAATACGGATGTTCTTATACTGACAAGTGATCATGGAAATATTGAGGATATAGAGAGTCAAACCCATACAATGAACAAGGTACCGGTAATTGTATTGGGAAATAAGGCAGAAAGCTTTATTGACAAAAATAAAATACAAATTAATTCTTTGGTTGACATAATGCCATTTGTAATTGCATTATTTAAAGACCAGATTGGACAAGTTAATGAAACAAATGATGGAGAAAAGCTTGAAAAATAATATAGAACTTTTAGCTCCTGCAGGGACATATGATGCTTTTTTAGCTGCCATTGAGAATGGAGCAGATGCTGTATACTTAGGCGGTAAGCAATTAAATGCAAGGCAATTTGCCGACAACTTTGATGATGAAGAACTGGAAAGAGCATTGGATTATGCACATTTAAGGGGTGCCAGAATTCTTCTGACGATGAACACACTTGTACTGGACAACGAAATGCAGGAAGCCCTAGAGTATGCTGGGAGAGCATTTGACATGGGTGTTGACTCATTTATCATTCAGGACTTAGGTTTTGCAAACAACTTGAAAAAGGCTATTCCTGATATTTCAATTCATGCCAGCACACAAATGACAGTATATAGTTCTGAGGGGATCAGGACCTTGGAGACAATGGGATTTGACAGAGCAGTTCTGGCCAGAGAACTATCACTAACCGAAATAAGAAATATATGCAGCAGCACTGAGCTTGAAATAGAAGTATTTGTTCATGGGGCATTATGTATCTGCTATTCAGGACAGTGCTTGATGAGTAGTATAATCGGCGGGAGAAGCGGGAATAGGGGCAGGTGTGCTCAACCTTGCAGGCTGCCTTATGATATTCATCGCGACAATAAAAAAGTTAATAGTGGCTATTTAATGAGCCCAAAGGATTTATGCTATATAGACCAGCTATCGGATCTCATTGATGCGGGAGTCACTTCCTTCAAAATAGAGGGACGAATGAAAAGTGCAGAATATGTGGCTTCTGTTGTTAGTATATATAGAAAATATCTTGATTTAGTGAAAGAGACAAATAAAAAGGCTGATATTTCAGAAAAAGACATGCACGGGCTTTTACAAAGCTTTAACAGAGGCGGATTCTCGAAGGGTTATTTAATGGGCAAAACAGGACCTGAAATGATGGCCTATGAAAAGCCTAAAAATTGGGGAACATATCTTGGAACCATTTTGGCTCAAGACAGGAGTACAAATTCGGTAAAGATTAAGTTGGACAATGATCTTGGAAATGGCGACGGTATTGAAATCTGGTCAAAAGATAAATTTAAAGAGAGCCCCGGCGGAATAATAACTAAAATAGTGAGAGACGGACAACTGGTTAAACGTGCGCAACCCGGAGACATAGTCTGGGTTTCTGTTATTAAGGGTTTTGTAGAAAAGGGAAATAAAGTTTATAAAACCTCAGATAAGGAAATGCTGGAGCAAGCAGCGGCATCATATATAAAAAGCAATAGAAAAGTTGATATTATTGCCCAATTTAAAATGAAAGAAGGGGAAAAGCCTGTACTTTCTTTACAGGATGACAGCGGAAACAGTGTTACTGCATATGGTGAGCAGTACCCTGAAAAGGCTGTCAACAAACCGCTTTCAGAGGAGCGTATCAGGGAGCAGATTAGAAAAATGGGAAATACGCCTTTTAATGTGGCGATATCTACGGTTGAGATGGATGAAAACCTGATATTACCTATTAGCGAGCTGAATAATATACGAAGACAGGCCGCAGAAAGGCTCGAAAAGGAGAGAATATTATCCAGAAAAAGGAAAAACAATTCGGGAAAAGATGAAATATATAAAACCTTGCTGAATTTCCCGGGAAATAGTCAGCCAAAAAAGAATAACGTAAAAATATCAACATTGTTTTATGATATTACAGATAATCTCAATTTGGGAAAAGTAAATGCCGATAGACTATATATACCTTTTACTGATATGCTGAAGGAGAAGGTTGAGAAAGCTACTATTGGCTTAAAGGATCATGGCAGAGAGATTTACGCATATATACCGGCTACAATAAAAGGGAAATATACAGAAATCTTAGAAACAAATATTGAAAGAATATCTTCGATTGTAGATGGATTTCTGGTCGGAAATATAGGTACGATAGAACATATAAAAGAAAAACTTGGAGCAAAAACAAAAAATATAATCGGAGACTATACACTGAATATAACAAACAGTTCTTCGCTTAATACATTTAAGGAAATTGGATACGCCGGAGCTGCTATTTCCTATGAACTAAATATATCACAGATTGAAGCAATGAAGTTTCCAAATGATTTCAATACAGAACTTGGAATATATGGGAAAATCCCGGCTATGACCAGCGAGTATTGTCCGGTGGGAAGCGGTGCAGGAAATAATACTCCTGAGCAATGTAACTTTGAGTGTAAAAAGGGAGTCTATCATTTAAAGGATCGAAAAGGTGCAGATTTTCTTATAAAGAGTGATTGTTTGGACTGCAGAAGCACAATATATAATTCAAATTCTTTATTTGCCCCTGATCTTATTAACAAAATTTGCTGTACAGGGATACAATATTTGAGGCTCAGTTTTATTGACGAAAGTCCAGAAGAAATATATGATATTGTTAATTTGCATAAATCATTAATTGAAGGCAAAAAAATGCCGGGACAGGATGACATTATAGAAAGAATAAAAACAAAAGGTTTTACGAAGGGCCATTTACAAAAAGGAGTCTAGGGAGTTAGCGAGGAGGTTATTATGTCAGTTGAAATTTTTGTAGAAATATGCAGGGAGGATGCAATACTGCCTAAATACGCAAATCCAGGAGATGCGGGTATGGATGTTTACTCTGCGGAAAATATTACAATAGCACCCGGTGAAACCGTAATTATACCGACGGGGTTAAAGCTGGCTATTCCTGAAGGGTATGAGATTCAGGTCAGACCGAGAAGCGGGATATCCTTTAAAACACCACTAAGAATTCCAAATTCACCTGGAACAATTGATAGTGGTTATAGAGATGAATTGGGCATAATAGTATGGAACAGCTCAGATATGAATTCGTCAGATAATATTAATGCCCCGTATACCCTTGAGGATAAAGGAAATAAAAAGGGTACATACATTATTAAAAAAAGTGATAGAATAGCACAGATAGTTTTGCAGGTTGTACCGAAAATGACATTTACGACAGTTTCCTCTGTAAAAGATATTGGTGCAAATAGAGGCGGGGGCTTCGGCTCTACAGGCATAAGGATAGACTAAATTTCCTCAAGAACAGGAGAGTGATTTTATTAATATTAACGGGAATACTCAATCAATAAAAGAAAAGCTTTTAAATGAGCTTGAAGAGCTATATAATGCTAAATACGGTCCAAGGGATTTGGTTCCTGCAGCTCTTGCAGAGACAATAGCCAGAATATCTTCCGAAATAAATCGGGAGATATCTGTACTCATAAATAGAAGAGGAATAGTGGTTGACATAAGTATTGGAGACAGCGGGACTGTTTCACTGCCTCAAATTGACAGCAGGCGTGGTACTAACAGATTGTCAGCCATTAGATGTATCCATACACATCCCGGTGGAAATGGAATGCTTTCACAGGTTGACATAAGCACACTTCAGAAATTGCGTCTGGATACAATGCTTGCCATGGGTGTACGTGACGGTCAGCCTACCGAAATATATGCAGGCTGTCTTAATCCTGACCAGCAGGTTGATGTATACGGTCCGTTCACTCTTGGTGAGACAAGATTAAATTATATATATAAATTAATTGAAGAACTGGAAGCTTCGGTAAAGGAAAATCTGTATCAAAATGAAGATGCTGTTGAAAAGGCTATTTTAGTTGGTCTGGAGACAGCTCAGAGCAGGCTTGAGAATTTTTCTGCAAGGGATGCCGAAGATTCATTAAATGAGCTGGAAGAGCTGGCAAAGACAGCTGGAGCGATTGTTCTTGATAAAGTTTTACAGAAAAAACAGACGCAGGATTCAGCGTATTATGTTGGCAAGGGGAAAATCGAGGAATTGTCGCTCATGTGCCAGGCCATGGATGTTCAATTATTAATATTTGATGATGAGCTTTCAGGTGCACAGATTAGGAATATAGAAGAATTAACTGGAGCGAGAGTTATAGATAGAACTACGCTGATTCTTGATATATTTGCTCAAAGAGCCGTTTCAAAAGAGGGTAAGCTGCAGGTTGAACTGGCACAACTAAAATATAAGCTGCCCAGATTAATCGGCCTTGGTACAGAGCTATCCAGGCTTGGGGGTGGTATCGGAACCCGTGGCCCGGGAGAGAAAAAGCTGGAGGTAGACAGAAGACATATCAGGAGAAGAATAACCAATTTGGAGCACGAGCTTGGAGAGCTGGAAAAGAGACGTAACTTCATGCGCGGAACCAGAGAAAAAAATAATACTCCTGTTATTGCCATAGTTGGATATACAAATGCCGGTAAGTCTACATTGCTGAACAGACTTTGCGGTTCTGATGTCTTTGTAGAAGATAAATTATTTGCAACACTTGATCCATCAGCGAGAAAGCTTATTTTGGCCGATGGAAGAGAAGCTGTTCTTATTGATACAGTTGGCTTTATAAGAAAGCTTCCTCATGATTTGGTTGAGGCATTCAAGTCAACGCTTGAGGAGGCAGTGCATGCAGATATGCTGCTGCATGTGGTAGATGCTTCAAACGAAAATGCACCGATGCAAATAAGCGTTGTAGAAAAATTACTTGACGAGCTGGGTGCCAGTGCCAAAAAAACTATTCTGGTGCTGAACAAACAGGATGTTGCCGCTGTTGGAAACAGAATTAATCCAATGGGATATGCTGCAGTAAGTGAAATATCTGCAGCTACAGGTGCAGGTGTTGAGGAATTGCTCCAAAAAATAACTGATGGCTTTAAAGACCAGCTAAAGGAGGTAAATTTGCTGGTGCCTTATAATGATGGTTGGGTTATGCCCTATATCTATAAAAATGGACAGGTGATTGACCAGGAATATATGGAGAACGGAACAAAAGTCAAAGCTTTGGTCAAAATAGACAAACTTGCAAATCTTAACGATTTTATCCTTGTATAAATACACCAATTGGGTTATTATAGTATTAAGACAAAATTAGTACAGTGTTAATATTATATTATTTGTATTAATGGAGTATTAATTTTACGTTCTTGGAAATAATTAAATATATTAAAATCTATCAGGGAAGGGGTTTTGATTATGCTTGTTAGAAACTGCGCAGGTGGAGTTGTCTTTTCTGGAGAAAAAGTATTCTTATTGAAAAATGAGAAAGGTGAATGGGTCCTTCCAAAGGGTATTATAAGGAATGGCGATTATCCAGATGAGGTGGCTAAAAAAAGAGTTAAAGAAGAAACCGGAATTGATGCCGAAATTATTTCTCCCGCAGGTAGTACGAATTATGAGTTTTTCTCAGTAACACGTCAAAGACCAGTCTGTAATAAGATCACTTGGTACATTATGAATTCCCTAAATGATAGCTATGAAATAAATAAAGAAGAGAATTTTCAGGATGGTGGTTATTTTACCATTGAAGAAGCTTTAGCAAAAGTTACTTATAGTCAGGATAGAGCCCTGATTAATTGTTCGTTTTCAAAATACAGTAAATTAGCATAGTTAGGTCAAAAGTGTTTGAATAAATTTGATAATACGTAAATTAAGTATAAAAATGGGGCGCACCTCTAGGCAGAAATGTTCTACAGGTGTGCCCCTTTTGTTTAATTAAACTAAGCAGGAAGTACAATAGTAAAGTTTGTACGTTGATATGGTACAGAAATAATTTTCATTTCGTATTGATCTCCATAAACATATTTAATTCGGTATCGTACATTGTTTATCCCTACTGCCTTGCCTTTATCATTATAAATGCTATCTATGATGGATTGGTCAATACCGGATCCATTGTCCTCTACAACAAAATAGCGATTTCCATCCTTTAAGTAAGCATCTATCTTCAGAATGCCCATATAATCAATATTTGAAAATCCATGCACCAAAGCGTTTTCAATTAGTGGCTGAAGAAAAAACTTCGGAACAGAATATTCTAAAATTTCAGGTTGTATATTGTACTGTACCTCAAATTTATTTTTATATCGGCGCTGCATTACCTTAAGATAATTATAGGTATGATTCCAGTCGTCCTTGAAGGGGACTAAATTTGTATGTGTGTTTAAGGTATATTCCATCATCTGTGTAAGTTCAACAACCATATCACTTAATTCATACTCCTTTTTTTGAATTAGTTCCAGATTAATAATATTTAAGGAATTAGATATAAAGTGAGGATTTAGCTGAAGGTTATAAGCATTTAACTCGGCTTCCTTTTTTAGAATTACAGCTTTATAGTTTTCTCTAATTAATTGTCGTATACGATTATTCATTTTGTTAAACTTGCGAATAAGCTGCTGAAACTCCTTAGCACCCGTTTCAGGTATCTGATTGCTGAAATGACCCTTTCCGCTTTCTGACATACCTTGCCTGAGCAACTTCATTGGATGTAATATTTTTTTAGAAATAAACATAATTACAATAAGAGGAATAGTAATCAGAATAGCCAAAATAATTAAAAGATTTTTTACCAAATCCTTAATGTAAAGTTGCATAAGAACGTTTCTGTCAAGAATAATTCCGGCAACCCAGCCTGTTACTTTTGAAACATCATAACATATAATATACGAACCTCCATCGATATCCATGTTTAAATAACCGCTTTTATTTTTAAGCGCATCAGAAAGCCATGGAAATTCAGTAGTTTTCCCAATAAGAGACTTCTCGGAATGTGTTACAACATGTCCTTCTGGTGTTACAATAAAATATTGACTATTTTCATAGGTCAGATTACTATCGAAAATACTGGTAAAAAAGGTGTCTAAAAAATTTATCAAAAGGATGGCATAATCACCGTCAAAAGTCTTTATAAGCTTTGTTGCAGAGAAATTTTTCTGATAAGAAAGATCGGTAGACGCAATATAATTCTGAGAAAACATTTCAAAGAAGTCATAGGTTGGTACCCAGACGGTCTTACCTTTTGCTTCAACAGCCATTTTATATATATCGGTATCCTTAAAATGCTCAGCCGGTATTATGTTTGGCAATGTAGTCAGACCGGATACCTGGCCATAGTCTATTTTTTTGGTTATAATATGAGTTGAGAAAATTTCACCACTGTATAAAAAGTACTTATTTAGTAAAGAAGAGATTGGACGATCCAGAGAAATTATATCGTATTGTGTAGAAGCCTTTTGGTACAAGCTTAAATATTCCTCCAAATCACTATCAACCATAAGACCATTAGAGTATTCACTAATCAACTCAAGACGCTGGTCAAAAATCATGTTATCCTTTTTTAGAAGATTAACATTATCGGTTGAAGTAACATCGTAGAGAATGCTGCTTGTAGTCTGGTAATAAACTGTTCCAATAAGAGCTATCAGGCAAACCATTACAAGAAAATATACAATTAAAAATTTACCGTTTAAACCAATGTTTTTAGTTTTCATAGTACTCCTTATGGAATTATCCAATTCTAAATTTATTTGGTGATATACCGGTTTCTTTTTTAAATATTTTAATAAAATAGGGGACATCGCAATAGCCTGACTTTTCAGCTACTTCGTAAACTTTTAAATTGGTTTTGCTCAGCAGATCTTTTGCTTTGTTAATTCGCATGCTGATAATATATTCTTTAAAGCCTATTCCGAACTTCTGTTTAAATAGATGGCCCATATAATTGGGATTAAAATGCATCTGATCTGCTATTAGCTCTAAACAGATATTTTCCGTGTAGTGCTGGTCGATATATGCCTTTACTTTATCTATTGCCTGATGAGTAACTTCATCAAGCTTTTTTTGCTGAAATATAATTAGACTTTTCAAATAATCTTCAACAACAGCTTTTAACATATTTATCGAATGGCAGCTTTTAATTTTTTCAATTACTCCGTCGTTATACTGATATTGCACATGCTTATTTGCAATAAATATTATATTTATGAAATATTGCTCAAGGATATCCCTTTGTAATATAAAACCCTTATTTGTATGAGTTTGGCAGAACGCTTCCAACATTTTAGAAACTCCTTCTGCATCATATAAATAAAACTGATCAAGTATTTTGCCCTGGAAGGTGTATAAAACAGCATTATCTATTAATTTCATGTTCTGTACTTCATTGTATGACAGAAACCTGGCGGAGGAATTTAAAAATGTGTAATCTAAAGATAGCAAAGCCTGCTTCAAAAATAGTTGAACATTGTCAACAACGGACAACGCCATATCACTTGATCCGGAAAGAATATCAGTATTGTATTCATTTTTTACCATAGCCGATAAAGTGCAAAAGGACTTATATACTGAATCCAAATGCAAATCATTTTTTCCTACAATAATACTGACAAAAATAAGCTTTTCATCATCGTAAACTATAGTTAGAACTTGTTGATTTTCAGATAATAATCTATGAATGTTTATTTTTATAAATGAAAAAAAATCCTCCGGTAAAGTAAAAAGTCCGTCTGAAAAATTGGCCACCTGGCTTGCAACAACAATTCCATAACCACTGTATTTGAATAACGACTTTATTGAATCAAGCTCAGAGGCCGAAACAGTGTTATTTAACCAGCTTTTTAGCTGCTTTTCAATATATATTGATTTATAGCTTTCCAACTGTGAATTTAATGAGTCTATTTGTTTCTTGCTAGCTGACTTGATTGCAATTTCTTCATTGATTTTACTAAACAGTTCGTTGATTTTGCTATGTGAAATGGGTTTTATCAAATAGCCAATAACACCGTAGTTTATTGCTTTTTGAGCGTACTCAAAGTCACTGTATGCACTGATAATTGCGATAATAATATCTCTGTTTAGCTGTGAGATTCTCATGGACAGCTCTATTCCATCCATGCCAGGCATTTTAATGTCTGTAATTACAGCATCAACGGGATTTGAAGAGATATATTCATAAGCTTTTATAGAATTGTCAAAACAGATAACATTATAGTCTGAACAAAGGTCTTCAATAATGTTCTTCATTATTTCAAGCTGACCGGATTCATCATCTACAAGCAGTATGTTAATCAATTTGATAACCTCCTAAGTAGCAATATATGGGCGCTGGAGCTTTATGAATTAATTTAATTATACAGCAAAGCAAGTCGGAAAAAAAGGAATTATACATAAACATCTTCTTTTTAGACAATAAAATGAGAAAGTTCATATATAATTACCAAAATACAGATGATAAGATTTAATCAAGCAGTAGATATTAAAAAAATAGGAGGTTATGGTATGAAAAAAGTAATCGCAATTGTAATGGTAATTTCTATGCTAATGACATTGGCTGTTGGATGCGGATCCAAAACTGATTCTTCAGCAAGTAGTTCCCAAGCGGTGCAGAGCAGTACAGCGGCATCCAGTACTACTGAAGCCAAAGAGCCTGTAACTCTTAAATTTACTTATTGGGGCGGAGCATTTGAAAAACCGGCTATGGAGAATACAATAAAGAAATTTCAAGAGGCTTACCCTTATATTACTGTAAATGCTCAGCATATACCTGCAGACTATGAGGCAAAGATGAGCGCTATGGTAGCAGGAAACGAAGCACCGGATATTGCTTATGTTCGTGATTTTATGGCACTGGATTTTGCAACGCAAGACAAGCTATATAACCTATTTGATTTTATCGACAAAGATTCAAGTATTAAAAGAGAAGATTTCATGGAAAATCTATTCCTCTATTGGGACAAAGACAAATCTTTCGGTATGTACACTGCAGCTGAGGCGTATGCACTGTTTTACAACAAGGAAGCGTTTGAAAAAGCAGGCGTAGCTCCATTACCAACTAAAGCAGAGGAAGCATTATCCTGGGACCAACTGGTTGAAATAGCTAAAAAACTTACTATTGACCAAAATGGCAAGAACTCAACCGAACCTGGTTTTGATAAAACTAAGATAGCTCAATACGGTTTAAGATTTGACTTCAACCAGGGTGCATATATGCCATTAGTTCAATCTAACGGCGGAGACTACGTAACAAGCGACGGAAAATTTGGTTTGGCACAGCCTGAAGGTTTAGAAGTAATTCAAAACCTGGCTGATTTAATCACCAAATATGGTGTATCTCCATCACCTGCTGAAGTAAAGTCGTTACCATCAACAGCAGTAAGCTTAACTACAAAGCAGGCAGCCATTATAATGATTGGTCAATGGGTTAACCTTGATTTAGGGAAAAGTGGCGTAGATTATGGTGTAGGAGTTCTTCCGAACATGGGTGAATATAAAACATCACCTGGATGGGGCACTCTAGGAATATTCAAATCAACAAAGCATCCGGAGGAAGCTTATCTATTGTGGAAGTGGCTGGTAAATCCTGAAAATTCTTTGGAGCTTTATAAATCGGGTGTTTGGATGCCATTAATGAAAAACTGGTATACAGATGAAACTTTGATAGCAAAATGGGCAAAAGGTAACCCGGCGCATCCTGAAGGGTTTGTAGACGCAGTATTAAAGCCGGTACTGAATAACCTGGTCCAACATCCATCAGCAACAGTTAAAAACTTCGCTAAAATTGATGCACTTGTACAACCTGCTCTGGAGAGAATTTATATGGGTCAGCAAACTGCTGAACAGGCTATGAAGCAAATTGAACCTGAGGTAGACAAGATCAGCGATGGAAAATATAGATAAGGTCTGATTCTGAAAAGCGATAGCAGTGGCACAGTATGGTATTGCTATCGCTTTCCATTAAAAAAGAGAAATAACTATAGGAGGGATCTTATGACATTAACAAATAATAATCCTACTAAAGTTAAGAAGCGGTCAAGAGAGTCAAAAGAGAATTTTATAGGTTTTCTCTTTACATTACCGGCAATTATAGGATTTATTGCCTTTGCAATTGGCCCAATGATCGCAAGCTTAATTTTGAGCTTTACAAATTACTCAATAATTCGTCCAACAGAATTTTTAGGTTTTGATAACTATGCCAATTTATTTTCAGGAGAGGATACTTTCTTTTACAATTCCATAAAAGTAACACTATTTTTTGTTTCCTTAAATGTTCCTGTGTGTATCGGTACGGCATTTATAGTAGCATTGATATTAAATAATAAAAACTTAAGAGGACTGCCATTTTTCAGAGCATGCTTTTATATTCCAACAATCATACCAATAGTTGCAACAGCAATGATTTATATGTGGCTAATGAGCCCCGATTTTGGTCTATTCAACTCGATACTTGATTTTTTACATCTGCCTACCAGTAAGTGGATTTACGGGGAGAGTTCGGCCTTACCTTCATTGCTGCTAATGACAGCATGGACAAGTGGTAATATCATGGTAGTATTTTTAGCAGGCTTGCAGGATATACCAAAAGAACTATACGAAGCAGTAGTTGTTGATGGGGGAAATGCCTGGGCAAAGCTTAGACATGTAACACTTCCGCTGATGACGCCAACCATATTCTTCAATATGATTATGTTCCTGATATCAAGTATGCAGGCATTTTTGCCGGCGTATATTATGACTCAGGGAGGCCCAAACAACTCAACGAACTTTATTGTATATTACCTTTACAGAGTTGCATTTGAATTCCAGGAAATAGGCAAAGCTACAGCATTGGGATGGATACTGTTTGTTATGGTGATTACAGTTTCGGCAGTTTTATTCTGGTCATCAAAATACTGGGTAGTTTATGGGGATGAATAGGGGGAAGTCATTATGGATAACAGCAGATTAAAAACAACTATTACAAGCATCATTGTAGGTTTTGTAGCAATGATATGGCTCGTCCCATTCTATTGGATGATTCGAAGTGCATTTATGAATATGGGCCAAATTTTTGAGTATCCTCTTGTATTTTTTCCGGATCCGATAGTTTGGAGTAATTTTAAAACGGCATTGACAACTCTGCCATTCGTTGATTATTTCAGAAATACATTTTTAATTGTTATAGTAAATGTTGCCGGAATAGTAGTATCTTGCTCAATTTCCGCCTACGGATTTTCAAGAGTCAAATGGAAGTACAGAGATACTATATTCTATATACTAATGTCAAGTATTATGCTGCCATATTTTGCAACACTTATTCCAAACTTCATTATGTGGACAAAATTAGGCTTGACAAACACCTTTGTTCCGCTAATGTTGCCATCATGGTTTGGAATGGGTACCGCAAGTATCTTTGGTGGAGGTATGTTTAATATATTCCTGCTGAGACAGTTTTATCGGTCCATTCCAAAGGAATTGGATGAAGCAGCTTTTGTGGATGGAGCAGGTCACTTTGCAATTTTTACCAAAGTAATTATACCTCTTGCAAAGCCAGCAATAATATGTGTTGGACTATTTACGTTCCTGAATACCTGGAATGATTTTATAAATCCGCTTATCTTTCTAAGTGATGAGAAGAAATATACAATTCAGCTTGGACTACGTACGTTTATAGGTTTGTTCAGCTCTCAGTGGAATTTACTCATGGTTGCATCTGTTACAGCTATTATACCGGTTCTTGTAGTATTTTTACGGGGTCAGAAATATTTCGTTGAGGGTATTGCTACAACCGGGCTAAAAGGTTAAACCGATCCGTATAGAGGAATAAGCGCGAAATGGGGGGGTTACAATGAATAAACTATTACCGATAGATATGAGGAATGTGGAATTGACATCGGGTGTTTTAAAGGAAAGGCAGCTAATTAATGCCAATATTACAGTACCATTAATATATCAAAAGTGTATTGACACAGGCCGTGTTGATTCTCTGCTATGCAAGTGGAAGGAAGGAGAGCCTAATCGACCGCATCCTTTTTGGGATTCGGATATTGGCAAAGTGGTTGAGGCAATCTCCTATTCACTTATTACAAATCCAAATCCCGGACTTGAGAAGCATGTTGATGAAATAGTAGAAATGCTGGAAAATGAACAGTATGAGGATGGTTATTTAAATTCCTACTTCAGAACCTGTGAAATAGAGAATAA
>CAYQCA010000013.1:31324-36199 GCA_964415835.1 uncultured Clostridium sp.
ACTACAAAAACAGCCAATCAAAAAAGACATTTAAAATATTATCTTAAAAGCAGAGGGCCCTATGCCGAATATCAGGCGCATAAGCCGGTAAGAGAGCAGACTGAACCCGTAGGCCATGCAGTAAGGGCTATGTACCTGTACAGTGGAATGGCCGATATAGCTTCAGCCTATAAGGACAAAGAACTTTATGAGGCCTGCTGTACTTTGTGGGATTCTCTCACCCAAACACAATTTTATATTACCGGAGGTATTGGCCCATCATCTGATGGAGAACGTTTTACATTTGCATATGATTTACCTAATGAATATACCTATAATGAAACCTGTGCATCAGTCGCATTGATAATGTGGGCACATCGTATGTTTCATTTTAATGGAGAAAGCAAGTATATGGATGTTTTGGAGCAGACGCTCTACAATACAGCTCTCGGGAGTGTATCGTTACAAGGTGATAAATTTTTCTATGCAAACTATCTATCGGTATATCCTGATAGATTTAAGCACGCAAGTGCAGCGCTAATAGATAAAATGCGTGCCGAGCGTCAAGAATGGTTTGATGTCTCCTGCTGTCCCCCGAATATATCACGACTGATTGCTTCTATTGGCAGCTATGTATACTCAAAAGATGAAAAGGGGATTTATGTAAATTTATATGCCTCAGGAAAAGTGAACTTTGAAATCAACGATACTAATATCAGCTTAGATGTTGAAACAGATTATCCCTGGGATGAAAAAATCCAAATCAAGGTGGATAGCAAAAAAACATGCACGTTTGCAATAAAGCTGCGTATTCCGGGTTGGTGCAGCAAATGGAGTATTAAAGTAAATGGAAAAGGCACTGATTTTGGAATAAAAGATGGTTATTGCATATTGGAAAGAGAGTGGAATAATAACGATACCATTGATTTGGTACTGGCTATGCCTGTAATGCAGATTGAAACTAATCCAAAAGTAAGAGAAAACTGTGGAAGAATTGCACTACAGAGAGGTCCTATTGTATATTGCCTGGAACAGGCAGATAACGGCACCGAAATCCAGGATATAACAATACCTGCTCAGTCTGAATTTTCACTTATCCACGGTATCGAGGGCATGCCCTCTGAGGCTGTAATGCTGGAGTTTGATGGCTACAGAAGGGAACAGTCCCAATGGAGCGGCAAACTATATGATAATGCCATAAGCGAGATGGTTCCTGTTAAGGCCCGTGCAGTTCCATATTGGCTGTGGGGTAACAGAGGATTTGGGGAAATGAATGTCTGGATTAGAAAGTCATTTTAAAGAGTCTGAAATAAAAATTAAGAAAAGGAGAGATTTAACTATGAAAATTCCAGCTAAAAAGACTGCAATTGTATTAATTGAACCACAAAACGACTTCTTAACTGAAGGGGGTACAATGTACGCATACATCAAGGAGCAGCTTGCAGAAAGAGGAGTTATTAAAAATCTTCAGGACTTGCTTGAAGGAGCCAGAGGTAATGTAGCGAAAATATTTTATGTTCCTTTTCATAGTTTTGAAGAAGGCTTTCCTGAATTGAAAAAAGACGGCCCAGCATACGAAGGCTTAAGGGGAATTGAAATTGACATGAAGGCTGATTGGGGAACAGGAGCATGGCTAAGAGGTACTCCGGGCCCTGAAATCATTCCGCAGCTTACACCGCAAAAAGGTGACATAGTTATTGAAGGTAAAAAAACCTTGGATGCATTCCATTCAACTGCACTGGACTATCTGCTAAGAGCCAATGAAATTGAGTATGTTGCATTTACCGGCTTCCATACTAACTGGTGTGTTGAGTCAAGTGCACGTTCTGCATACGATAAAGGGTACAGGGTAATAGTACTAGGCGATTGCACAGCTACAGACACAGAACGCGAACAAAAATATGCGGAAGAGGTTATATTCCCTAAGATCGGTAAGGTAATGACAGGCAAAGAGTTCTTAGACTCTCTGGAATAAAATGTAATTGAGAAAGGTACGTTTCTATTTGGAAGCGTACTTTTTTTAATGTATGCTATAATTAAAGCAATATGATTTTTGTTTTGGAGGTTTTAACTGATTTGTTACCAGACTATAAGACAATACTGAATTTTGCCACTGCAGAATTTGAAGAAAAAAAATCCCGGTTTATTGCGAATGTAAGACCGGTAAATAACGAGGAAGAAGCGATAAATTTTATAAATGAAATTAAGACTAAGCATTGGAATGCAACTCACAATGTATATGCCTATAGTATAAATAAAGAAACACTGACTCAACGGTACAGTGATGACGGGGAACCATCAGGTACTGCCGGAATGCCTGTTCTTGAGGTAATCAAAAGAATGGGAATACAGGATGCTGTAGTAGTTGTCACAAGATATTTTGGAGGTACCCTGCTCGGAGCTTCAGGTCTGATCCGTGCATACGGCAAAAGTGCTGCGATGGGTTTAGAGGCTGCAGAAGTGGTGACACAAAAGCTATGTACAATGATTAATATAATTATTGAATATACACTTTTCGGGAAATTGCAGAATATGCTTATCACAAACAATATAATAATTAAAGAAACAAAATACGGGCAGGACGTTGAAGTATGTGTTATCATAGAAAATGGATCAGAGGATGATTTCGTTAAACAAGTTATAGAACTTTCTAATGACAGGGTATTGGTTGATGTTGGTGAGAGAGTATATGTTACACTTACTAAGGATGGGTATCTGATTCAATAAATTATCAAATATTGACAGACATGTCATGCCGTATTATCCTGTTATTATAACGCCGCTAATGTAATTAAACTCAAGAGGTGTGGGCTTTGTGGAGTAGAGAAACCGTGAGCAGGTACCCATATTATTTTTTACTATTATATGCACTCTCTTATATGGGGAATGCCAGTTATAATACATTTATTCCGATTTATTTGGATCAATTGGGCTTTAGCCGGACTTTAGTGGGAACGTTGCTAGCCATAGGACCGGTGATGACGATAATGGCAAATCCAGCCTGGGGGCTTGCCAGCGACAGGGCTGCTAATAAGAATGGGGTACTCAAGATACTGATGCTGTGTAGTGCTGCGGCCATTGTTTTGTATCCATTGTCCAGTCATTTCATCTATATTTTTGTAATGATTGCTTTATTTACATTCTTCCAATCGTCTATCAATCCGTTGAGCGATGCCATTACTCTTGAGTATCTGGCATCAACCCGGTGGAAATTCGGACCGATTAGAATGGCTGGTACGATAGGCTTTGCCGTCATGTCCATCGTTGCGGGAATGATTGTTCGGCAGAATATTAATGGAATCTTCGTGGTATATTCTTGTACGGCGGTTCTTGGATTTTTCGTCGTATGCCGACTTCCTGTTGTCAAGGGTCACCAGAGAAGCGGGCACAAAAGTTCACCGTGGCAACTGCTAAAAAATCGTAAACTGGTCGTCTTGCTGGTTTTTAACTTTATCATCCAGATAACATTTGGTTTCTACTATAGTTTTTTTCCGATTTATTACAGGCAGTTGGGGGCAAGTACAGCCTTACTGGGGGTGGCGATGTTTATTACTGCCATGAGTGAAATTCCTTTTCTTCTGTTTGCAGATAAGCTTCTAAAAAAGTTTGGAATCATAGCTGTTTTGTGTACCTCTGCTTTTATTATCGCAATCCGTTGGTTGCTTCTGTATACGGTTACAGATATAAACGTACTTTTAGCGGTTAATTCAACTCATGGATTATCCTTTATCGTATTTTCATTTTGTCTGGCTACTTATATCAATAAAAACGTGCCAAGGGAGCTGAGTGCTTCAGGACAGACGCTGAACGCGTTGCTGTGTATGGGGCTTGCGCGTATGATCGGCAGTGTTGTCGGAGGACTTTTAAGCGATTATCTGGGAATCAGGCAAGTGTTCCTTTTCACTTCGTTTATCGTTTTTTTTACGCTATTAACCATGGGAGGCATATTTCTTTTTCAAAAATATTTCTCATCACATATCCAGGCAGATGCAGATTGTAGAGAATAAACCTGACCTAGTTGATTATTTGGAATTTTGCTATTATAATTTATTAAGTAATAATAAGTTAGAAATATCGGAGGTATGAAATGTCAGGGCATTCAAAATGGGCGAATATAAAACGTCAAAAGGGAGCAGCAGACGCAAAAAAAGGAAAAATTTTTACTAAGCTGGGCAGAGAAATTGTTATAGCTGTAAAGACCGGAGGTTCAGCAGACCCCAATACAAATTCAAAATTGAAGGATGTTGTTGCTAAAGCGAAGGCAGCAAACATGCCTAATGATAATATTCTGCGAAGTATAAAGAAGGCAGCAGGTGAAGGGGACAACGCCAACTATGAAGAGATAACCTATGAAGGCTATGGACCAAGCGGAGTTGCTGTTATATGTGAATGTACAACAGATAACAGAAACAGAACTGCCGGTGACTTGAGACACTATTTCGATAAATTCGGCGGTAATTTAGGACAATCTGGCTGTGTATCCTTTATGTTCAATAAAAAAGGCGTTATAGTTATAGAGAAGGATAGCAAAATCAATGAGGATACATTGATGATGGAAGCTCTGGAGGCTGGCGCTGAAGACTTTGATGCAACGGATGATTGCTACGAAATTCTAACTGATCCATCAGATTTTTCAGCTGTCCGTGAGGCACTTGAGGAAAAGGGATATGAGTTCCTTCAGGCAGAAGTATCAATGTTGCCAACAACAACTACAAAGCTGACAGATCCTGAACAAATCAAGTTTATGGATAAGCTGATTGATAGCCTCGAGGATTTGGACGATGTGTCAAATGTTTACCATAGCTGGGAACAGGATGAGGAAGAGGAAGAAGAGTAATTTTTTTGAGTGAAAAGTGAATAATGAAAAGTTATGGTAGCGCGGCAAATCACAGGCCG
>CAYQCA010000014.1:0-9676 GCA_964415835.1 uncultured Clostridium sp.
TAATACATACTTTCTAAAATCTCCTTTACTGAGGTCTCGGCAAATGCCATACAGGTATCAGCGGCACCATAATATATTTTCACCATATTATCCTCAAGGAGAACACCGCAATTGAATATTACATTTCCAAAAAATCCTTTTCTTTCGTATTCCGCTTCCGGTTCCATAACTGGTATCCGGCTTCTTCCAATAATCTTCCAGGGTTCGTTTTCATCAAGGAGTACCGCACCAAGACAGTATTTATCATTCTTATCTGCTCCGTGGTATATATGCAGCCAGCCTTCGTTTATCTTGAAGGGTACCGCACTGGCTCCCACTCTTCCGTCATCCCACATTCCGTTTCTTGTACCCATTAAATACCTGTGGTTTCCCCAGCAAATCAAGTCCGGTGATTCAGCTATCCAAATGTCAAGAGTTTTGAAGGTAGCGCTGGCAGGTCTGTGCAATGCATAGTACTTTCCGTTGATTTTTTGTGGAAAAAGAGCTACATCCTTGTTATCCGGATTAAAAATTGCACCGTGGCGCTTAAATTCCCTGAAATCCACTGTTGAAGCAAGACATGTTGTTATACCCAACTTCGAAATTGCACTGTAATTTATATAGTATACTCCATCGATAGAGGTAATCCTTGGGTCTTCGATTCCGTACATTTCATATTGATTGACCGGAAACATAGCAGGCTTTTCTTCTACCTTGAAATTCAGTCCATCCCTGCTTCTTGCGACTCTCAGATGCGATATTGATGTAAGGAATAAGCCTTCCGGAGACTTTATTAACCTGGAATCGGAAAAATCGTAGCCAGGTTCGTCAATGCTGAACCTGTGAATATCCAACTCTCCCTTTTCCAGATTCAGATATGGAGACAAATAAACTCCGGGATCCTTATTGATTGGTCTTTCTGCTACCCTCAGCAGCAGTATAGTCTCATCACCGACTCTTGCTACTCCTGCGTTAAATGCACATATTACTTCAAAATCGTCTCTGCTTGGTTTAACATCCTTAGGTGTTATTATCGGATTTTTATTTGAACGTAAAACTGCCATTGTAAATATCCCCCTGTATTTTCTCTTTAATTGATTGTCTCATTGAAGCCGGCATCCTTCCGCAACGCATCAGAACGCACTCAATTAAAAGCGCACACCCGAAAATAGATGGCCTGACTCCTGTTGGATACGGGAATTCTATTTCGTCATATTGCTCTGAAAAGAAGTATGCAAGAGTTATATCTCTAATGCATACTTCAATTAGTTTTTCTGCAAGCTCATGATAGCCTTTGTTGAGTAATCCCCATATATCGAAGGTGATTTCAGGGTATTTGGGCATGCTCAAGCCCCCGAAGGGCTGATCGGTATCAAACTCCTTCACAAAAGAATTTAACAGACTGGTTTCATAGTTCTTTCCCAAATCCGGCAGATAAATTCCCGAAAAAACCCAGGCCGTATGACCGGTTTTACGTATACCTGAACTTATATCATAGTGCTGATAAGGTATATCCTCCGACTTATCCCAAAACCATCCGGTATAGTTTTCCATCAGCTCTTTATAAACACTCTTCCAGTAGTCTGCTTCTTCGTTCATATTAAGTATTTCAGAAATATCAGCCAGATAGAGTATATCCACAAGAGCCGATACAACAAAATCGGCATCCCTGTCATTGGGATCGTTGATTTCTCCCAGAATCCAGCGTGGATTTTCCACACGCCACAGCATATATTTTTTTATTGCCGGATAAACTTCCTTAAGTGCTTCCTTATCCTGTGTTGCATTATATAGCAAAAATGCTGTCTGGGCCTTTTTTGAGGGTAAGCTTTCTCCCCCGAGTATACCCTCCTCATCAACCAGGGACATTAAGCCTTTGAAAGCTTCCCATGATTTTTCCGGATCAATAGCTGTATAAAGCTGCATTGCAACAAGACTTTCCCATGATGCAGTATAAGGTGCCTCAGGAGCTCCCTGTGCCCACAGCGAAGGCTTCCCGCAAGCCATTTGAATAAAACCGTATCCTGTCTCATAAGACCTTGGAAGTATATTTGAATTTAGAAAAACCCATGCTGCATAGTATTGCTTCTCTATCATTTCAGGTGTTATACCCTTTGAATCTATTTTCTCTAATAATACCCTATCAATTTTTGGAACTTTGCAAAGATATTTATTCCAAAATTCTTCATTCTGAAGCCTTTTTTCATCTATTTCATCAAATTCAATTATATTGCATTGTCCGGCCTGACCGAAATTTACAACAGTACAAAATCTGCTTTCACTTGCACTTGCTTTTATTCTCCAATATCCCATTTTCTCCGGTTCAGTTGTGCCATTTGAGCCGGAAAGGTATTCGCAGAGAGTTGAATAATAGCGTATCTCTTCTATTTCAAGTCCGGAGAAGCTGACCGAATAACTGTATATATCATCTGCAACAGATAGGATACTTTCGTCCTCATTATACAAAAGCTTCCCTTTATATCTTCCTCCGATTATTATCCCTTCACCGTTTATAATATTAACTGCTCTTACTACCGTATTGCAGTCCCAAAAGGTATCATAACCCTCCAGGACAGTTTTGCCTGGATATTCCGCTTTAAACAGTAACATGTGAGGCATCCATGCTGTTTCATAATGTGCAGCCTCATTTATTGGATTTTCAACGCCTGCAATTTTAACCTTGGAATACTTTATAGTTTTACCAAAGCCATAAGCATACAGCCTCAGTTTAAATCTTTTGATGCCCTTCCATCCTGTAACTTTTGATATATTTGCATAAAATACACCTGAAGCCGAATTTTCAACAATAAGAACTATGTCCTCGTCATTTGACCGGGTATGCTCAGGCGAAACCTTTACTCCCCAGGCCGAACAGCATTCAGAGACTTCAATCTCAAGAATAGGTGTGCTATCAAGATCCACCTCAAGAACAGCGGTAATATATTGCCAATAATTCTGTGCACCTTCCCTTACTGTGACTGAAATACCTGATGAGTCAAAGAAGACTTTACAATCATCAGCTATTTCATGTTCACTTTTTGTCCATAATGAGCCATCCGAAAGATCCAGATTAATTCCATCTATGTATTTTGAATTCGCTGAAGCTTCTTCATGGAACATCAGCAGGTCAGGATGGTTAACACCTATACCGCTTGCAGGTGCTTTGGGTGGCAGATAACCTATATTTAAAGGAATATATGGCCTATTGCTATATTGGGAAGGATATGCCCGGCCAGGCAAATTATAACAAAAGGGATTAATTACAATCCTGCTGTCCGGAATGCTCAACCATCTGTTTTGTTTCTTCCCGGTCTCTTTTAGATGAGTACATTTCATAGTAGTCTCCAATATGTATATATTCAAGAAGCGGAAAGGACTCTCCATTCCGCTTCTTAAAACACAGCTAATTTTTTATTGACCCTGATATGGGTTACTCTTCAAGAATTCGTTAAACTGCTTCGATGCTTCCTCTCTTACTTTTGAGAAGCCTGCCTGTTCCATCTTCTTCTGCAATTTCTGAATTTCTGCTTTGTAATCTGCAACAAGTCCGCATTCAACAGCTTTTGCCTGTGAAATAATTTCATTAAGCTTTGCAACCTCAGATTTTACGCTATCACCCGCAAATGAGAAACCTGCCGTTATATCCTTATAGTAGAAATCGGAATTTCCAAGTCTCTTGTTGATTTCTACAATATTATCAGGTGTATCGGCTGAATATCTAACGATACCTGGATTCCAGCACAACTGGAAGCCTACCAGATTATAATTTTTCGCAGCATCAACGCCATCAGGAATCTTGTATTTGTCATCTCCTATAGCATTCCAATGCTTACCTTCAATACCATACTCAAACAAGTCATGATTTGCTCTGTCTGCAAAGATCCAATCAAAGAATTTCATCGTTCTGTCCGCATTTTTGGAGGTAACAGGTACGGATACAAAGTTCCAGCACTGGAAATTCGAACCTGTTTGCCCTTTTAAATTCTCACGAATTGCTTTGGATGCAACATAGCAGCCTATCTTGGCTCCTGGTATTGATGCCTCTACCTCTGAAACCACCTGATTATAGACAGATATATCTCTTAAGTATGATCCGAACTTTCCTACTTTGAACATTCCCTCAGGATCCTTCTGGCTTAATACATCCTTTTCAATATATCCCTTTTCATACCATTCTCTTGCAATAGCGTATTGCTGATATGGGTCTATTGTATTCAACGGTTCGGGCAGGCTAGCCAGATAATCCGGATCTGTTAGGTAAAAATAGTTGTTAGCCAGATAAGCTGTTCCATCATCCTTTATTACTGCAGCCCCACCGGGTGCACCTATGCTATAATTATAATTGTGCTTTTGGGTTGTAGGCGCAATACCTCCGAAAATAAATCCTGATAAGGAATTTACACTTCCGAGCCAGCCAAATGGAACCATTCCTTTCTCATTTTTAGCAATTGCATCAAAGTATGCTACAAGATCATCATAGTTCTTTATTTCTGAGATGCCATACTTTTCTGCCAGATCCTGGCGGTAGTAGACAGCTTGGCCCTGGTCAAAACCATGGGTAAAAGGAATTGCATACACATGCTTTTCACCTGTACCATCTGCAAAGCTGTTGTTATCAAGATATGCCTTTGAAAAAGCACTCTTCAAGCCTGGATATTCATCATTATGAAAATATTTATCCAGATTCACCAGCAGACCCTTTGACACATTCTGCATTATGCTGGGATTGGTCCATTGTGCACTGAATACGCCATCAATCGCTTCACCTGCGGCAAGCTTTACTGATACCTTCTGACCCACATCATCGAAAGATACAAAATTAAATTCAAGCTTGGTATTGAGAGTATCCTTGGTCCTCTTTTCAAACTCCGCTACTACAAGATCAAGATCATTAGGTGTTGCCGGCGGTAAAATAAACTTGAGTGTTACCTCTTCCGGTATACTCTTTGTTTCAGTTGCACTTGCTGAGGATGAAGCTGCTGCCGCACTAGTCTGTGCTGCCGTTTCCTCTGAATTTCCACCGCAGGCTGCTAATACTGAAACCATCATCAGTGCAGCAGTTACGAATGCAATTAATCTGATAAGCCTTTTTTTCATGGTATTCCTCCTCTTAATAATAATTATATATACTAACCAGCATTTCTGGCAGTAGTCTATTGATAATTTGTTCACTTATTCTTTTACTGCACCTATAATCAAACCTTTTATAAAATATTTCTGAAGCAAAGGATAGAGCAATATAATTGGGCCTATTGATACCATTGCAGTTGCAAGCCTTATACCTATTGTTGGAAGTGATTGACCTGCTCCCCCCTTTAATGCCTGGGCCCCCAACGAAGAGGTTAGAAAATCAACCTGTCTTTGAATTCTCATTATTAGAAATTGAAGGGTATATAGCTTTTCATTATCTATGTACATAACAACGTTAAACCACTGGTTCCAGTATCCCATCGCAGCAAACAGACCTATTGTTGCCAATATTGGCTTTGAAAGCGGAATAATTATTTTTTTGAAAATGTAGATGTCACTTGCACCGTCTATTTTTGCCGATTCCGCAAGAGAGTCGGGTATTGTGCTGAAGTAATTCTTCATCAGAAACATGTTATACGCACTTAAAGCTCCCGGAATTATAAGTACGAGTATATTATCACTCAGATGAAAATATTTACTGTATAGTATGTATGTTGGAACCAGGCCCCCGTTAAATAGCATTGTCGCATATGCAAAAAGAGATAATCCTCTTCTGTACCTGAAGGTTTTTACAGTTAATGGATATGCATAGGATCCTGTCAGTATTATGGTCAGCAGAGTACCTGCTGCTGTTGTCAATAATGTTACTCCATAGGCGCGATATATGGTTATGCTGTTTGTGAAAATAATTTCATATGCTCTTAGCGTAAAATCTGCCGGGAGCAGTCTATAGCCTTCCCTAAGCAGCGTCGTCTCATTTGTCACGGACGAAACCAGCGCTATCCAAAGAGGAATCATGCAAAAAAGTGCAAATATTCCCGTAATTATATAAAAGAAACCCACCAGCAATTTGTCTTTAAATGATTTTGAGTTAATATGTCCCATGTTTTCCCCCTAAAAAAGAGCTGAATCCTTATCTATTTTTTTTGTAAGACTGTTTGCGCCTATAACCATTAGAAACCCTACTACCGACTGGAAGAGTCCGATTGCGGATGACATACCTATATCATTATTAAGTCTTAGAGCTCTGTACACAAAGGTATCAATTACATCGGTGGTTGACCTGACCATTGGGTTGTCGCCTATCAAGGCATAAATCATACCAAAGTCTCCATAGAATATTCCTCCCACCGACATAATGAACAGCATGACAGTTGTGGTCTTCAGCATTGGAAGTGTTATATACCTGATTGACTGAAGGCGGCTGACACCGTCAATTCTGGCAGCTTCATACATTTCCTGGTCTATTCCCGATATAGTTGACAAATAAATTACTGTACCAAAACCAACGCCCTTCCACAATCTGAGTATTACAAGCAGAACCGGCCATACACCAGGCTCCTGGTAATAATTGATTCTCTCGAACCCGAAGGTGCTTACTATATTATTCAGCAAGCCCTCATCAGTAGAAAAAATAGCTGCTGCAAAAACCGATACCACAGTCCATGAAAGGAAATTTGGCAAAAACATAAAGGATTGGGCCGTTTTTTTAAACATAGTGCTACCTAGTTCATTTAACCCGATTGCCATTAATATTTGAACCAATAGGCCCGTTGTTATGAATAGAAAGTTTAAATACAGCGTATTGAATGTGACTGTTATCCAATCATTTGAGGTAAAGAAAAAATTAAAATTTTGAAGCCCTACAAAATCGCTGCCAAGAATGCCTTTTAAAGGATTAAAATCAGTGAATGCTATATATAGACCCACCATCGGCAAATAGTTAAATAATACGAAATACATAAGGCCAGGTAAAATTAATATGTAAAGATATTTGTTAGAGATTATTTCATTAAGAAAAGAATGTTTTTTTACGGGTTTTGTGTTCATTAATTTTCCCCCTGAGTTTTTTGTTTTTTGCTGCCGGTGAGTTCATTATAAGGCTGCAAAAACCTCTTCCGCCAGTTCCAATTGTAACAAAACCCTGGATTGTAACTATTTAAACACTATTCGTTTTTTAACTAAAAACAGTTTTGATAAAAATTTGATACCATTAAAAAAGTCCGACTTCTGTAAGAAATCAGACTTAATTACTTGAATCTCGTTATTTTCCATATAGTCGCCTGTATTCATCCGGCGAAACTCCTGTCGCTTTTTTGAATGCCGTATAAAAGTATCCGCTCTTTTGGAAGCCAACCATTTCACCGATTTTATTTGCGGCCAGCTCAGTCTCAATCAGATATTCCCTGGCTTTATCAAATCTCAGGTCAGTGAGGTACCTTGATATTGATTTTCCTACACTATCCTTGAAAAGAGTCCTCAAATAATTCGGAGACAAATTGACCAAATCAGATATCGTCTCAACGGAAATATCAGGATTTTGAAAATTTTCTTCAATGTATCTTATTGTATATTGTACAATTTCTTCATATTTATTTTCACGATTTTTTCTATTTACTTCAGTTATATTTGAATATAAATTTAAAAACCAACTTTCAATTTGCTCCAATGTATCGAATGTTTTTATTTCTTTTTGCATGTCTTTGTAGTTAAAATTGAAACCTGCATCCATATTTCTTGCTGTTCTTAATGATACAAGCAGGATCTGATCCAGGGCCAGGCGTATTTCGTCATAACCGAAGATACATATATGCTTTATAAAACTATTGAGGCTTTTTGCAAGCCTTCCTTCATCCCCGGTTCGCATTGCATCAATAATGTTTTTTTCCAGTTCTAGAGGATATTCATAATCTTGATGTACATTAGCAGCTATATCAGCATAATCAATTATGGCTCCCATTCCGTGGATAAGAGTATAATTTGCAGCTGACACAGCATTTTGATAAGAAATATGTATGCCTTCAATACCCCGCTCAATCGTTCCGATACCTGCAGATAATGAAAAATCAAGGTATTTTGCAGCTGCTGCCTGTATATCAGAAATTATTGTCCTAACATGTGAGCTTTGGAGTGTTTCATCATCATTAAGGCTTAATAGCACTATAATACTGTCTTCATTGCTATCATCAGTCTCAACCTTGAATCCGGAGCTGAACAATTCCTCTGCAATATTACCTGCTGCAAATATGTACAGCTCCATATCCTCCTTTGAAAACTCTTTCTTTTTTTCCAAAACATTGTCTATTTTTAATATAACAGTTAAAAAGCTATCTGCTGTAAGATTCATATTCAGTTCTTTTATCTGCTTCTGAACCTCACTGTTCTCGGCCTGCTTACCATGAATAATTCTGCTGAGAAGCTCTTTTTTAAAAGCTGCCCGGCTTTCACTCTTATACTCCTTCAAACTGACAATATGCTTATTCATTGAGTTGTAGGCATTTTCCAGGTAGTCATATTCACTCAGGTTTCTGACATTTGTCTCAGGATTAGCCTCTTTAATTTTTTTGAGTAATTTATAGAAGGGTTTATAGATATTCCCGATAAAAAATGCAGCTATTATTATACTAAGCAATATAAAAATACCTGTGGTAATTATTACATTTCTTTGCAGTCCATGTACTTTCATAAGAAGATTATCATAATCATCCACAATTATGAAATACCATCCAAGAAAGTCCCAGGTTTTATATAATATAAGCTTTTTGCTTCCATTAATTTCTTCATCATAGAATCCGCTCTCTGCTTTTCTCGAGCTTATTTCATGAAAGTAGACGCTATTACTTACATTGCTGAAGATGAGAGCTGCATCGGGATGCGATATTACTACCCCATCCCTATTAATAATCATTACACGGCTTGAGGTCTTTTTTTCTTCATATCCAATAGTTTTTTGAATAATATTAAGGTTCAGGTTAAAGATAACCGCACTTTCATCATCATTTAAGAAAACTACACTGATAACATTCTTTGGGGTCAGGTTTGGCTGATACTTCAGTACTACCTTCCTGTACAGCATTGTAAACTCTCTTCCCTTGCTTTGTTCAGCAGTTTTCAGATACTCGGTAATTTCACTGTCATAAAAATTCCTTGTGTCTGTATAGGGACCGATACTTGAGAATACGTAATCAGCCTTAAAATTATAAACATAAATTGAGTCTATTATTTCATTGTTATTGACAATTTCACTGATTCTTTTAAATATGTCTCCTGTTACCTCAGGGGTGAACTCACTTGAAAACATGGCATTAGCCAGAGCAGAATTAGTGGTGTATTCCTTATACATATAAGTATATGTAGACTCCCACAGAGTACTGATCACCCTGTAAGACTGCTCCAGGCTTTTTTCGGATATACTCTTTATGTCCTGCATGCTGCTTTCTGAGAATTTTTGATAAAGTAGTGTGGAAAGGGCAGATATAAGTATCGCCCCAATTAAAATGTAGGACAACAGCACTTTCAGCAGAACTGATTTTCTGTGAAGAAATGGGCCTATACCAAATTTCTTCGCATACTTAAAAGAAGTTTTTGTAACCAAAAAATCTCCCACCTCAAAACGGAGTTTTATTATTTAATCATGCTTTATCATTCTATATTCTCAAGCCTATGTATGTCAATAATTCTGTGCCATTCGTTGGACCCATTCTGCAGGCCACAGACTTTTTCCAAT
>CAYQCA010000014.1:9776-30830 GCA_964415835.1 uncultured Clostridium sp.
AATAATTCTGTGCCATTCGTTGGACCCATTCTGCAGGCCACAGACTTTTTCCAATACCGCTTCTGCTCCGCCTTCCTCAAGCATTTCTGAAACCCATCCGGCTGCTGAATCCTTGAATCTCAGCGCTGCAGCAATTCCTTTACATATGTTATCAGTATCTATATTGTGCTTAATACACAAGTTAAGTGCTCCAATTAATCTGTCATTTGTAGCCAGCTTTCTGGTTAGATCTCTACCAACCCTTTCAATGGTGTCTCCCAACTGACGATTTCCGAATCTGCTT
The DNA here is from genome assembly GCA_964415835.1 of uncultured Clostridium sp. Classification (GTDB taxonomy): domain Bacteria; phylum Bacillota; class Clostridia; order Acetivibrionales; family DSM-1351; genus Ruminiclostridium. The sequence goes on from CAYQCA010000014.1 coordinate 10,060, forward strand.
ATTAAATCCTCGACATGTGCCTGTACTGTCTGTAACTCTATGTTATGCTCTATTGAAAGTGCCAGTGCTGATTCCATCATAGCAGCCCTGCTTATATTCCGTATACTCTCGTCATTAATGGCTTCCCAAATATAGCGGTACCCTTTTATCTGCCCAAGGTAAGCGGTTATTGCATGCCCCATATTATGTATGAACAATTTTCTTTGTATGTAATATTCAAAAGGACTAAAAGGTATCATGTTCTTTATTTGCGGTATTTCACCCTTAAAACCGTCCATGTCTACAGGCAGTTCACCATATTCCTCAACACATATTTGGAGTATGTTTCCTTCCTGCATCGCAGTAGTCATAACAGGAACCATTCTTCCGATTGAAGCCTCCACAAAGCCTACCAGATCATCAACAAGCCCTTTTTCTTCATCATCAAGTCCATCTTTGACAAGCTTTTTTAAAAAATGATTTGCATCCAATAAATTTTCACAGATTATAATGTTCAACGGGTCCATATTCTTGTTTTCCCAACGCTTCTTCAAGCCTTTGGCAACAGGTGCTGCTATTCTTGGTAGCACATTAACACCAATTGCAGTAGCCATAACGTCAGCTTCACTGATTTCTTTTGCAACACTCTCAATATCCAATCCATTTACCGCTCTTACGTTCTCAATTATCACTTCGTGACTACCCTTATCCGAAACAAATTTTATCGGGTAGCATCTGTCTGAATTGAGTTTATCAACGACCTGGCTGTTGACATCTATAAAAACCACTTCATATCCGGACTGGGAAAATAATTGGCCGATAAAACCTCTTCCTATATTACCTGCTCCATACATTACTGCTTTTTTCATGTTTCCTCCTATATGTCCATGGTTAAATTGATACCTGGGCAAAAAAATAAAATAATTTTACTAATTCAGTTATAACATACTGTATATAGTAAAATCAATATACTAATTAAATAATTTAGTTACAAAAAAACACTTCAGGTATCAGATTTGCTCTAACACCTGAAGTGTTCCTTAAATTTGCCAGTTAACTGTCAAGTCTTTTCACAAGCTCATCCAGGCTGAGACCATCTTCCGGAATAAACTCTTTCCAGTATTCAACGCTCTTTTTTATATCATAAAGAACATCATGCATTATTGACATTGTACCTGAAAATATCTCCAAAGTAAGATAAACTTCCTCGCTCCTTTTTGGCATTCCAGCCTCTTCCTTCTGATCATAGGACTTTTTTAATGCCCTGAGAAGCCTTACACCAGTAATTTTCCCTTTACTGTTTTGCTCTTCCGTAAACGGCAAATGGGCAGAGGCTTTGCCATCGGTTTGCTGCAAATGAATAATGGGGCTGTAACAACCGAGCTTTTCAAGCCACTCATAACAATCACCATCCTGTTCAGTAGAAAACAAATGGGGATTCGAGTCCATATCTGAGGCTATCTTGTCCCATGCAGAAATGCCCTCTTTGTCAGCGAGAGAAAAAGCATAATCTGTACCCAACCAGACATTTTTTATTTTTTTACCAGATACTGCATTTTTATCAGGACGTATAAATCTGGTGTGGTGGTGGCCCACATCCTCGGTGAAATAAAAGTCACGTCCGCTATTTTGTGTTACTTGTCTTATAAGATTTTCTGTATCCCTTATTCTCCATGGATACTGATGGGGTGTATACATCTGTTCAACACCCAGCCTGCGGCACCCTGTTTCGCCGGTATAGCGGTTTATACGTACCAGGGAATCTATAAGGATGGATACATATTTATCATAGAGATGTCTATCTTGCAGAATGCTATGTTCAAAAGCATGAGCAAAAAAGCCAAGACCACATTCCAACTCCCCAGCCACATTAATCATCGGGAAAAACCAGTCATTTATCATATGTTCACGAACCCGTTCATCAGTATGAGTAATTCCCGGTGTTGTATATGTACCGTGGCCGGAATACAGATTACAGACTTTTACATTATGCTTTATTTCAGCCTCTTTTACTCGCCTAACCCAATCCTTTAAGTATGGCAAGCCCATATACAACGGATCCAGATCTGTATCTGCACTTGCTTCTATGTATTTCAAGCCCAGACCGGCAATAACACCTGCCCAGTCATCAGGCTGTGTCCAGCGTTTATATGCAAAGCAGTTATCAATTGCTAAATATATTTTTGGATACATTTTAATCTTCATCCTTGTACCGGTATTTTTACTGCAATAATGCAACATTAGCCATTAGTATCGTAGCTAATTATATACTCCACATTTCCGGCAGCCTGTAGACCCGGATTTCTATCAACCCATTTTCCTGGCAACCCAAATTCTTTTGCCATTGCGTCAAAATGAAACATTGCAATACCAATATCCAGCCTTTGTATGTCAAAGCTGGCAACATTTCCATAGCCTACGTTCCTGGCGAGAAAGAAATGGAATACATTTTCGTCCTTGACTATTCTCCAGGGCTGCTTGTTTGAAGCTGACGGAGCCAATCTCACCGCTTCAAATATTTCCTTTATTCCGGAATTCTCTTCTTTTTTAAGAGGTTTGTTAAAATCTTTATCAAAAAATAGTTCATCCCAGTCTTTTCTGTTCCTTGAACCCGCAACCATAACCATCAGCGAATCAAGAATCCCCCGCTTTTCTTTGGCATACCCAATTGGGGATATTATCGGTAATAATTCATTTTCCTTTAAGTCTATTGCCTTTCCAAACTCCGATCTTTTAAAAGTCCCGCCAAGCCAGCAGGTTCCTAAACCAAGTGATGTTGCGTATAGTATTATCTTCTCAAAAGCATAGCCCAAGTTCTCTTCATATCTTGCTGTTTTTTCTGTTGCAGCACATATAAAGCTACTTGCTCCGCTGATAACTCCATAGGTTCCAAGCTTCAAACCGGAACCACTTTTATCTGTATCAACTAATTCAAATCTTATTTTTGTATTGAACGGTGCATCAACCTTGCTTATATAATCTTTTATTCTTTGCTTTATATCCTCTGGAATGGGCACCTCATTATATGTTCTCTCTGACCGTCTCTGAGATATAATTTCCCCTATATTCATATAACCCGTTATTCCCTCCCGTAATTTCATTTTCTTTTATTATACTATACACGAACTCTATATTCCTATTCTCATTATAAATATTTGGCAAATGTTAATAGAATGTTAATTCTTATTTACTGGATTGACGACAACGTTTGTCCCATGGTATATTAATGCCATAAAAGGGAGTAGCTATAATTTATGAGGTCAACAACCGGTGTATGATTGCCTGGCCTTATAACCCGAGCGGGAGCAAGACTTTTAATATAATCGTGTTTTTACATGATTATATTGAAAGTCTTTTTTTATTTAGCTAAACCTATATATTTTGAGGGGAGAGATTGGAACTTGTTAAAAGTATATCGTTCAATTAATGAAATGTTGTTTCACACCTTTGATGAGAAAATAGCATTGGAGAATCTTAATTCCGGAATGGATGGAATCACGGAAGAAGAAGCAGTTAAAAGAGCTGATATTTACGGAAAAAATCAGCTGGTAGAAGAGAAGAGGAAGTCAATCTTTCAAATGTTTTTAGAGCAATTTAAAAACGTTATGATTATTATCCTGCTGATTGCAGCAGTTATTTCAGGGCTGACCCATGAGCTGACCGATTCTATTATAATTCTTGCTGTTGTTATTATTAATGCAGTTCTTGGTGTCCTGCAGGAGAGCAAAGCCGAAAAAGCACTGGCAGCACTGAAGAAAATGTCTTCACCCTATGCAAAGGTAAAAAGAAGCGGCGAGGTTAAGCACATTAAATCCGAAGAACTGGTTCCCGGAGATATCGTACTACTCGAAGCAGGCGACTATGTTCCAGCAGATTTAAGACTCCTGGAGGTTGCAAGTCTTAAAATTGAAGAAGCTGCTCTTACAGGCGAATCTGTTCCAGCAGAAAAGAGTATTGAAAAAATCGAAAAATCGGATATTGTAATCGGAGACCGGAAGAACATGGCGTATTTCGGTAGCAGCGTAACCTATGGAAGGGGATTGGGTGTTGTAACTGCCACAAGCATGAACACTGAGGTTGGAAAAATAGCAAGCCACATTTCCAGCAATGGGTCGCAGGAAACCCCACTGCAAAAAAAGCTTGGCGAAATGACCAAATATTTAACCATTGCCATTATTGCTGTTTCTGTAATCATATTCTTCACTGGTATTATTCAGGGCAGAGATTCTCTGGATATGTTCCTGACTGCAATCAGTCTTGCTGTTGCAGCTATTCCTGAAGGATTGCCTGCTGTTATTACCATAGTTCTTGCTCTGGGTGTCCAGAAAATGGCCAAGAGGAATGCAATTATAAGAAAACTGTCGGCAGTTGAAACCCTTGGCAGTACAGAAATCATATGCTCCGATAAAACCGGTACTCTAACACAAAACAAAATGACTGTTACAGAAGTATTTTTAAATGGCAAAACCCAAAAAGCATCTGATCTGACTTTGGATGACAATATTTCAGAGCTGTTTGTAGATTCGCTGGTGTTATGCAATGATTCAAAAACATCCAAATCAGGCAATAATTCGGTAAGCTTTATAGGGGATCCTACAGAAACAGCATTAGCAGACTTCGGTGTTTTAAAAGGTATTCATAAAGAACAACTGGATAAACAGCTTCCAAGACGAAGTGAAATACCTTTTGATTCTGAAAGAAAGCTGATGACAACAATTAATGAAACCAAAGAAAATTTGAAGGCATTTACAAAAGGTGCTCCCGACGTCTTGCTTGACCGTTGTACAGACATTTTATTAAACGGTGTTGTGGAACCTCTGATAGAAAAACACAGAAATAGTATTAATAACGCTAACAAAGCCATGGCAAACAAAGCTTTAAGGGTTTTAGGCGTGGCTTATAAAGTTTTAGAGGAGCTTCCAAAGAACCTTGCGTCTGAAAATATTGAGTCAAAGCTCGTATTCGTGGGTCTGGTTGGTATGATAGACCCTCCCCGCCCTGAGGCAAAGGAAGCTGTACGAGTTTGTGCCGAAGCTGGTATCCGTCCGATTATGATTACCGGTGACCATAGAGATACAGCTGCTGCAATTGCAAAAGAGTTGAATATAATCAAGGATGAAAGTCAGGTCATAACAGGAAGCGAGCTGAATGCCCTAAGTGATGAGCAACTTGAAAAGCAGATTGAGAAATATTCGGTTTACGCAAGAGTTTCCCCTGAACATAAGGTTAAAATCGTAAACGCCTGGAAGAAACGCGGCAAAGTTGTAGCAATGACCGGAGACGGAGTAAATGACGCTCCTGCATTAAAAGCTTCAGACATAGGTGTAGGAATGGGTATAACCGGTACAGATGTCGCCAAGGGTGTATCAAACATGGTACTCTCCGACGATAACTTTGCCACAATCGTTATTGCTGTTGAAGAAGGAAGAAAGGTTTACAACAATATACGCAAAACCATCCAGTTCCTACTATCTTCCAATCTTGGTGAAGTAGTTACGCTGTTTCTGGCAACAATGTTAAACTGGACTGTTCTACTACCGATACACATCTTGTGGGTAAACCTTGTTACTGATACGTTGCCGGCACTGGCGCTGGGTATGGAAAAGTCTGAAAAGGATATTATGAAACAAAAGCCGCGTAAAGCCAACAGCAGCTTTTTCTCGGACGGTGTTGGCATAAGCATAATATATCAGGGAATCCTCAAGGGACTTATTACGCTCACAGCTTACTATATAGGTTCAAGACTTTACAATCACGAAGTTGCAGTTACAATGGCCTTTGCTACACTTGGACTTATACAGCTTACACACTCAATGAACGTAAGGTCAAATAAAAAATCGCTGTTTAAGATTGGCCTGTTCTCCAACTTGTATCTGGTGGGCGCAATCGCCATTGCAGCCATCTTACAGCTTGTTGTAATAGTGGTTCCGTTCCTGAATGATATCTTTAAGGTTACAATGCTGAACCTGGAGCAGTGGCTGATTGTAATATGTGCATCATTGCTGATTATACCGATAGTTGAAATTGTTAAGGTATTTGTAAGCAAGCTGCACCATGAATAATTAAAAAGATACACTAGGCTGAAACTGCTATAGAGCTTTCCTTCAGGCTCTATAGCAGTTTCTAACTTAAAAATGTCATGAATTTTTGTCCTTAATCTTTACATTTGAAACTCCTTCAATAACAAAGTTACTGTCGGAAACCGATTTAATGTTCTTTCCATTGATGCTTACATTTTCAAACGAAATATTATCTATAGCACCTGTATGGAACGGGCTGGATAAGGCAATCCTTTCATCCTTGGTTTTAATCTATCAGAAATCCTCCCGAACCATCATATTCATTTATGCTGCTTAAGCCCTCTGCTAGCATCTTATCGGATAACTCAGCATAAATTGCAATTTGTTTATTTTCCAGTCTTTCTTCGGTTTCCTTTGGATATGCTTCAATAAGATAAATTCCTTCTTCTGAAAAATTCAGATAATCTTTTAAAGTTTTTTCATAACAACTGTCAACAAGCCGAAATTCATCATTAGGAGTGGCAACGAATCCATTTTTCATTGAAATCGTCCTGCCCAAGGTATTTACATATACACCTGCATTAGTAAGGTAACTGCTTGAGTCTATCATGACTGATAGCCTTTCCTTGATTCTTTGGGTTGTCAGATAAACATCAAACAAACCCATAACTTGGGGGTAATTCCTGAGATTCAGCACATCACTGTTGTTTAACATTTGGAGTTGCTGTCTCTTTATTAGTGCAATATCCTTATCCAGTTGTTTTATGTAAAAATCTACATTTTGCATTACAGACTTAGATATTTCATTCCTTAAATAGTTCGAACCTATTATACCTGCAATCTGAATAACAGAAAAAATCGGTATAAGTAGTAAAAGAAACAATAATAAAACTTTATGGTAAATATGTAACTTAGGTTTAAAGAACTTTAAGCGCATATAAGCTCTCCAATCAAACAAATAAGTAACAGCAAAAACATTCTACCACTAATTGTATTTTACTTCAATTATGTATACCATAACCATTTCAACAGACTTCGTTTCTGGAACATGAGGGTAACTCCCTTAATATCTTCCGTATTTCTTAACTGCCTCTACAAATGCCAGTATGTTTTCCCAGGGTACTTCAGGCTCCAGCAGGTGTGTCGGAGCTATCACAAGTCCTCCACCTTTACCTACTGTTTCTATCATATGTTTCACATTGTTTTCAACGTCCTCACTGGTACCAAAAGGCATGGTAGTCTGGGTTCCTACTGTTCCCCAGAAGGAAAGCCTGTCACCGTAGAGCCTTTTTATTTCGACAGGATCCATACACTCTGGCTGTACAGGGTTTAACACATCCACACCTATTTCAATCAACTCGGGAATTATATCGTTTATAACACCATCAGAATGGTAATAACATATTACATCTGGATTGATATCCTTTGCAGCTTTTATAACTCTGATCGTTACATGTCGTATAAACTTCCTCCATAAATCAATGCTCATCATGAGGCTTTTTTGAGTCCCGACATCATCTCCATAGACTATTATATCTATACCTGCCTTTGCAAGCTTAGCACAAAACCCCTCTTGTATGCGTGTTATTCTTTCAATACAGGCTGTAGCCATTTCTTCATCAGTCATCATGTCTATGAGAAGGTTCTCCATTCCTCTCAAGTACCAGGCCGGCTCAAATATCTGTACTGCAGAAAACATTGCTGCAAAGCCTTCCTCCTTAACTTTCCTGACTCTATCTTCAAACCCTTCCCATCTATAGTCTGCAAGAATATCAGGCAGAGGAAAACTCCAAACTTCTTCCGGAGTGGTGAAGCTTTCCATAGGGTGTATCATTTTTGAAAAATGCTTGAACGAACCAAGCTTATGCGCTACTCCCCATTCGTCTATAATAGCACCTTCAGGGAGCTCAGTAAAATATCTGGAGTAATCAACAGGATATTTCGATGGCAAGATATCAACAAAACGTAATGGCATATCAAAATAACTCATATAATCACCATCATTTTTGCCTGTTTTCGTTTTAAAATTATCGATTTGGGAATCGCACATTGTAAAGAAATGAGGTACATATTCCGGATTTTGTCTTTTTATTGCTCTGATAAGGTTCTCTCTTTTTGTCATAAAACCACAGCCTTTCACAAAAATTTTTATTGTGCCTATATTATAAGACTGCAGATTAAAAATGTATTTGTAGGTTTTGACCTGGAATTTGCATTTTTTGGTCAACTTGAATTTTTAGATTTTTATAGATTTAGAATACTCACGGGGAGCTATCCCATATTTCTGTTTGAATAATCTGGAAAAGTAATGTATGCTGGAAAACCCGAATTCAGAAGATATCTGACTGATATTCATGGTTGATTCCCTGAGTAGTTCCTTTGCTTTTTCCAACTTCGAGCAGGTGATATAATCCATTACCGAAGTACCTGCATTTTCATTGAAAATTCTGTTGAGCTGAGATGCACTTATATGTACACCTTTACAAACCTGTTCAAGAGTCATCTTATTTTTTATATTCTGATCAATAAATTCCGCACACTGCTTAAAAATTCGGTTCTCCGATTCTCTTCTGATAATAGAGGATTGTAAGGCATTATGCGTCAGTATGGAATCCTGTCTATATAGCTCGATTAACATTTCAGCAAGATATGCTTTTATGAGCTGCTCTGATCCTACCATAGATAGTTTACGTCTATATGCCACACCCATTCTTATATCACCTTCGAAACTATTCATCCGCTCTTCAAGAATCTTTTTAATCACCAATTTCAATCCGTTATCAACCTTGAAGCATTTATGCTCAAAAAAAGCACTGTTAGCATACTCCATACTGAAGGATATTGTGAGAAAACATGGAGCAGTCCTGCTATCAGACCATACGATATGATTCTGATTCCTTCCAAAAAAGAAAATCTCCCCCTGGTTCAGCTTATATCCCTTATCATCAACCAAAAGATACACAAAGCCTTTATCCATATAGATGAATTCCCAAAAGTCATGCTTCTCACCCGGAAAAAGGAAGTTGGTGCCTTTTTCCTGATAAATAAGTGTAAAAATCCCGTTTATTTTTATTTCATCACGCAACTCAATCAATTCCATGGTCATATCCCTTCAATACATCATGTTCATCTATGTATAAATATTCTATTAAATCAATCTTAATCCTATATCATTGATGAATCAAGTCTACCTCAAAAATCTACTTTTTAATATATAAAGATAACAATATTCAACCTTTGTTCCTGAATGATATCTTTAAGGTTACAATGCTAAACCTGGAACAGTGTCAGTTTGTTCTATCTGCACATATGGATAATATCTTTTTCCTCTATCCCAATTTCTTTTGTTATTTTCTCAAGAAGTTCTATGCGTTCTTTAAAATTATCAAGTGAATGAGCATCACTTCCTAAATGAAACATACAGCCGCTCTTTTTCGCAATCTTAAAAATTCTTATGAAAGATTCGTCATGATAAAAATCATCAAATTTACCAAGAGCTTCGTGGAAAATAGCTGCATTTATTTCGATACTTACACCCTTTTCAGCTGCCATTGAAAAGCATTCTGAAAACTCTTCATCCGAAATACAATTTAAAATTCCATCTACGTCTTTAAACCCCAAAGGGGCGAATGGATGAGCTATTCCAGTAGCTATATCAAGATTTAGTACTCCTTTAAAGTAGTCTGCCATCAATTTAGCTACTTCAATATTCGTATATTCTTTGTCAGGTATTACAAAACCTCTCTGATGAGTATGAGACATAGGCACCAGTACATAATCCATCTGTGAAGCTGCCTCTCTGGACAAACCAATTACCCCATTACCACAGTATTCAGTTTCACACCCAATCAGGACTTTTACTCCATAAGTATCTTTTGGAAGCTCCTGTTTTATTTTAAGTATATGTTCGAGATTCTGAGGCCGATACCAATCAGATGGTATAAAAGCAGGGTTATCCCAAATGTGATCAGAGAAGCCAATAGTTTTTAATCCCTTTTCACTTGCAATTTTTATTATATTTTCCGGAGTTGCATCATTATCCATGCAACAGCTTGATAAATGGGTATGAATATGGATATCGTGAGAAACGTACATATTTATCCATTCCTTTCTATATTCTCTATTTAAAAATACAAAATCACCTAACCTTTTACCGAACCAGCTGACAGCCCTTCTGTAATCTGTCCTTCAAAAATGCTATAAACAATAATCGTAGGAACCATTACAATCATTAGACCTGCAAATAAAGCTCCCCAGTCAGTACGAAATTCTGCAACTGCCATTAGCGCTTGCATACCAACAGGCAGTGTTATCTTTGCCTTATCAGTAATAAATGTCAAAGCCAGCATAAACTCATTCCAGTAATATAGGAAATTAAATATACTTATGGTTATTATGCCGGGCTTTGCCATGGGAAGCATGATTTCCCAAAAAGTCCTAAAATACCCGCATCCATCAATAGATGCAGCTTCCTCCAGCTCATGCTGAAGCGTCTTAAAGAACCCTAACAAAACCGTCAAAGAAAATGGAAGCGTTCTGCTTATATATACGAAACATAATCCAATAAGAGAATTATACATATGTACATCCTGAAGTAAAAAGAATGTAGGGATAACTGTCAACACATTCGGAACCATTAATCCTGCAACAAATAATGTTGTTATTAATCCATTTAATTTAAACTTAAAACGTGCTAACACATAAGCACTTACAGCAGCTAATATTGCAGTAACTACAATAGAAAAAGCGGTTACAAAAAGGCTATTTCCAAAATATTTCGAGACATCTGCTTTTTCCCATGCACTTACATAATTTGCCCAATGAAGCTTCTCAGGCAGAGCCCAAGGACTCATATAAAATTCTTTATTACTCTTTAGTGACGTAATAGCTGTCCATAATATGGGGAAGATAACAATTACTGAATATAATATAAGTGGTATCCTGATAATAATGTCACTTAGTTTTACTTTTTTCATAATATCGAGGTCTCCTTCTGATTTTTATCCGCTAATATTCATATACTTCTCGCTTTGTAATTCTTTGAAGAATAAAATTAATTGTCATCATTACAGCAAAGAGAAACAACCCAACTACTGTCGCATATCCAAAGTTACTATTTACAAAGCCTTGCTCATACATATATGTCGAAAGTATTTCAGAAGATCTGTTAGGTCCGCCACCGGTTGTTATATACACAAGCGAAAATGTTGATTGAAAAGCTCTTGACACAAAAAACACTAAAGAAGTCCTTATTATCTCCCATAACATTGGGATTGTTATATTCACAAATTGTCTAATTTCTGTTGCTCCATCTATTTTTGCCGCTTCATACATCGACTTTGGTATATTTTTCATTCCGGCCATATACAAAACCATGAAGAATCCTGCAAACATCCAAACCTGTGGAACAATTAATGCTCCCAGAACAGTTTTTTCATCTCCAAGCCATGTTCTAGTCAGACTCTCTAATCCAATCAGCTCTAAAGTATTGTTTACAATACCCATTGTAGGACTAAATACAAATGACCAAATTATTGCAACTATAACAACAGACAGCACATTCGGGAAAAAAAATACTATCCGGTAAAACTTACTTTCTTTATAATCTTTCTTAACTATTACAGCTGCAAAGAAAATTGCAATTAAAAAAGTAAAGATTGTACCAAAAACATATAATATCATATTATTACGAAGTGCTTGCCATACTATACCATCCCTAAAAAGACGTACAAAGTTCTCAAAGCCAACGAAAGTTTTTTTGTCCGAAAGACCGCTCCATCTAAAAAAACTTATATAGAATGACTGTAAAACAGGATAACCAAAAAAAACTATATAAACTATTAATGTTGGTACAGTAAAAAAACTAATAAATATATTTCTACTTATTTTCTTATTCATTCTTTAAGTCACCCGATTCTTTTTCTTTAATAAAGAGGCGCACATAAATGCGCCTCTAGTTTATAACGTTCTAATATTTTGCAATCGAATCATCTTTACGGACACGTTCTGCTTCAGCTTCAACCTCCTTGGCAAATTGTTCCGGAGTATATTTCCCGGTAACAAGTGCCGAAAGGCTATCACAAGCTTGCTTATATATTGTCTTATACCATATTTCATATTTACCAAAAATGACATTTACGTTGTCCTGTGAAATCATTTTATTTGTATAAACTACTGAAGCCGGGAGAACATCTTCAAAACCAGTAGCTCCACCAAGTACAGGATATACCCCGCCAGCTTTTTCTGCACCAACTCTTCTAATCTCTTCAGTATACATCAGCTTTAAAAATTCTTTTGCCATTTCCGGATTCTTGGCTTTTGCCGGTACTGACATGAAATCACAGGTTGCCCAGGTATATTTTTCATTATTGCTTTCTTTTCCTGTAGGAGCAAACATAAATTTAAGATTAAAGTCGTCAGGCCAGTTGCCTTTCATTTCATTTTCAAGATAAGTTCCACAAGTAATCATAGCAGCTCTGCTATTAATAAATTCCATCTGCGCTTGAGTATGGTTAAGAGCAAGGGTACCCTTCATTAGATATTTATCTGTGTATGCCTTAATATCTTTTGCTGCATTAATTACTGCATCAGACTGCCATGCACCAGTCACTAATTTATCTATATTTTCAATAGCTTGAGTTCCTCCATATGAAGCAACCAGTGGGAAAAACATTGTTCTGAGAAGATAAGTAGGATACATCCCTTGGTAGGTAAAAGGTGACATTTTACCACTATCTAAAATCTGCTGTGAAGTCTTAACCCATTCATCATAATTGTTAGGGACACTCCACCCATTTTTATCAAAAGTACTCCCATCATACCATAAACCATAATAATGAACGAATCCAGGTAATATATATCTGTTACCGTTACTTACACCCCTATCAAGAATTCCTGGAACAAATATATCCTCTAATTTTTTACTTTCATCACCCGGAGCAGGCGAAGCAAGTACATCATCTATTGGAGCTAATTGATTATCTGAAATTAATGCGAAATAATCCAATTGGCTGTAGTTTGCCATGATTATATCCGGAGGATCACCAGCAACAAATCTGGGTCTTAGTGTTTCTGCGTTTTTGGGACCTATATCAGTCTTAATAACCAGGTCAGGATACCTTTCTTGATATTTTTGAATGGCATAATCTATATACTCTCTTCCGCTTCCACCTTCAAACCAAGAAATATCAAGTGTTTTTCCTTTACCAGTATCTTTTAACGAATCGTTTGCTGCATCATTATTTGTTTCAACTGCTTGTGAAATACCTGATGCTGTTTCCCCTGCACTTTTATCTTTTGATCCACATGCTGTAAACACTAAAGTTGATATCATCATTGTACAACTGAGCAACAAAGCTACAATTCTCTTATTGCGATTCATAATTCTTCCTCCTTAAGATTCAACTTAATTTACAAATAGTTAAGGACATTGTATTAGGCCTAATACATAAACTTATTGTGGAACTATCTGTGTCTATATTATAAGATAGAAGCAGGAGTATAGTAAGTGGTAACATTTCTAACCCTTCTTGAGTATATTAAGTAAAAAAGTATGAAAAAGCTCGCTTTTTTTAATTATTTTTTGTACAATATTATAAAAAGCATTATTTACATAATATAAGTTTCCATTGGCGGTGTAACATCTATGGTATATACATTTCTGATCATTATAATTTTTACTATTTTTATTATAGTCAGCAACAATAAAAACCCCTATATATTTTGGCTAATGGGGCTATTGATGGGGTTTTGCATTTCCATAGCTGGATTTATCTTATATTCAGTTTATTTCTGGGATTATTATTATCTTAGGAATATATTATTTGATATCAATAAACAATTATGGCTTTTTATATATTCTCTGCGTCTTTCATCATATACAGTAAGCAGAATATTAAATATTGGGATAGCTCTTTTCTATTATTCTGCAATATGTTTTTCCATATCTTATTCTCGTGCCTTTTATGTTTCTGCAGGAAATAAGCACAAAAGTGCTATGATATATTTTTTGCTGGCACTTTTTCCAATTCAATTAATTGTGTTTTATGATCCGTATATTCAAAATGAATTGTATACACTTTTCAACGGCATTAATGTAGATATAAATATGGCAGTTATCTTTGATAAATTTCTGACGGTTGTTTCTTTTATGAATCGCATATGGTTTATAGCATTTATTATAGGATCAATTATTATACTTATAAGAATCTATATTAGTATTAATAATAAATACATAAAGCACAAGGTTCTCGGTGTTAATATCAGTCTTATTCTGTTATTTTTCCTATATTTATCTATATTTTATTGGGCCCCTGAAACAATAGTAATTTTAAGGGGTAACCTGCCTGCCAGCGTTAATGATTATTCTTATGAATCGTATATAGCTCTTCAGGTTTATCCCTCAATCCTGATATATTATATATATCCTGTTATTTCGCTCTTTTCTTTCGGTACAATAATATACGCATTATATAAATACAATATTTTAAAATTTGTAAATATACAACAATCACTGCAAGCAAATACCAGTATAAAAATTGAGCAGCTGAGTTCAGCAGTTTCCCATATGGTTAAGAACAAACTGCTTGAGATTAACTTTTTGATAAAGGCTGCTAAAAATCAGGATGACAAAGAACTTATTATAAAACAGTTAAATAATATCGAACAAATTAGTGAAGAGCTTAAAAATAAATTGGATGAGATGAATTTAAAAAATCGGGAAATAACCTTCTCTTTTAATATTGTAAATATAAATGAAATTGTTTCTTATGCAGTGAATAAAGTGAATATCTCTTCTGATAAGATAGTTATTAATACAAATATTCCTGATAGCCCTCTCGAGTGCTATGCAGATAAATATCATCTTTCTGAAGTAATAATTAATATTATTAAAAATGCCATTGAAGCTATTGGGAAAAATGAAGGGATTATAGATATAAATGTATATTTAGAGCAAGGTTGGAACATTATTTCTATTAGTGATAACGGTCCAGGTATTCCACCTAAGAATTTAAGGAAGATTTTTAAACCGTTTTTCAGCACCAAATCGACCTCAAAGAATTGGGGTATTGGGCTGACATATTGCTATAAAACAATTAAAGCTCACAAAGGAATGCTTTTGGTAGATAGCAAAATAAATGAATATACCAAATTTCACATCATGCTTCCAGTGATCTTTAAATAATAAAAATGTAAATAGCTTCTGCGGCTATTGTATTTTTAATATTCTGGCAATATCATTTTGTTCAAGAATAGCAACTATTTCAGATGTTTTCTTAACCTTAAATTTTTTCAGCAGGTGTTTAACATGTGTTTTTACTGTACTTAATTCAACATGCTTCTCTTCTGCTATTTCTATTTGTTTTTTACCTTCCAGAATACATTTTAAAATAGATATTTCTGTTGGGGTCAGCTGTTTTATAGTGTTTATAATATCATAAATATTATCCTTAAAATTTTTAACATACTTTAGCTGTTTTCTGATTTTGTTTGCAATAATTGGTCTTATAGGTGAGCAATTGTTGTAAGCAGCTTCTACTGCATCAATAATTTCCTTTGCAGATACACTTTTTAATACATAATCACAAGCCCCTGCCTCAAATGACGATAAAATGCTATCTTCATCATCTTGAACAGTTAGCATAACTATCTTTGTCTGAGGATAAATTTTCATAATCTCAGCCACAGCGTCTATTCCGTCTCTTTTCTCTTCCATTTCGATATCCATGAGTATTACGGTGGGTTTCATGTTTTTTGTAAACTCTACAGCATCCTTACCACTACTTACCTGACCAATAACTTGAATATTTTTTTCAAAAGACAAAATCGCTTTTATATTATTGCTTATAATTTCCGAATCCTCAGCTATAAGTACACTAATAGCCCCCTCTTTATTCACAGCGGTCGCAACTCCTTTTTTAGTTATTAAGTTCTTAAAAATAAATTTGCCATCCACTATACGATACTTAATTCTACATTTTTTTATCTGTCTTTTCAAATTATATTAAAAGCTGATTCCTGTACAACCCAGAAATCAGCTTTTGGTTGTATAGGTTAATTTACAATAGTTACACCTTTCAAGCCCTCCAGGCTCTCTATTACAACTTTTTTCCCAAGCCCCTTTGGAAGTCTCACTAGAAAACTAATTCCAAGTGAATTTTCATCTTCAGAATCGAATACAATATTTTTTATATTGACGCCCAAATTCCCCAGCAATGTGGCAATTTCTCCTATTTTGCCAGGTTTGTTCTCAATTTGAAAGCATAGCTTAAAGTCGTATTCCTTTTCCTTAACCATAAATTTTTCGAATTTGCCCAGCATTATTAAGGTTATAAACACTATCACAGCTGCGCCTACGGCCGCCTCATAGAAACCGATACCTGCAGCCAGACCTATACAGGAAACAGCCCACAAACTGGCTGCTGTTGTTAAACCTTTTACACCACCACCCTGCCTTATGATAGTACCGGCACCCAGAAAACCTATTCCGCTGATGACCTGAGCTCCCAGCCTGGCAGGATCCAAATTTGTTATCCCTTTATATTTTGAAAAAATGTACTCAGAAGTAACCATTACCAGCGCTGCACCTAATGATACCAATATGTGCGTACGGAATCCGGCAGCACGTTTTTTATTCTCTCTTTCAATACCGACTATTCCTCCAAGTACAGTAGCCAGACATAGCCTTATTATTATTGTTGTTAATGGCAAAACGCCACCCCCAGTTTATGTAAGATTTTTATTTGGATTACAGGTGCATTACTCCTCTTTTTTGCTCACATTGCTGGTTGCAATTATATTTATGCCTGTATTGAGGATATTTCCAATTACCACATCCCCAATCCTTACTGAATGTTGCAATCTATGCTCATTAATAACCATCATGCAATCAAGAATTAAATCTTTGGGCAAAGGTTTCTCCGACTTGACCGGTACCATTTGGAACTGTCCTTCCAACACTACAGTAGTTGTTAATGTTCTTACCGGATTAAAGCACTCTGTTTCGGAATATTCCCTTCCTCTTTTACATTTATTGCCCGATATGCTTTCAATTTTATTTTCCTTAAAATCACAGGATACTTCTATAGTGCATCCCATTGGGCAACAAATACAAATCATTTCTCTTTTTTCAAGCATGTTGCACCTCCTTCATACGGCATATCGGTTTTATAACTTTATCATCAATCTCAACAACCAGTTCTTCCAAATTTTCAACCTGCTTAAGGCTGGCCCATGGCAGCCGGATACATTCCATTTCTCCCGGAGCTACCTTTGTTTTCTTCTGCTCATAAATCAGGCCATCGTTGTGCTTAACAACTATCCTAACGTTTTTGTATATATCCGTTACTCTGAAAAATATCTGCAAATCACCATCACTATCATCTCTATCGGTAATTAGCTGCGGAACCGTATAACGAACACCTTTACCTGCTGTAATTTTTGTTACATTACCGGCATCCTGTTCTTTGCCCTTCAGAATATAATTTGCGGCATTTTTACCTGCTGCAGCTCCCTCTTTTGAGACATAATCCACCAGATCGTGAACATGGACTGCATTTCCGCAAGCGAATATACCCGGAACAGAGGTTTCCATACACTCATTAACAACTGGTCCTGCTGTAACCGGGTCAAGTATTATTCCCGCCTCCTCAGACAATTCATTTTCCGGAATCAGCCCAACAGACAAGAGCAAAGTATCACACTCTACATATTCTGCAGTCTCCATCAGCGGAACTTTATTCTGGTCCACCTGTGCAACCGTCACACCTTCCAGCCTTTCCCTTCCATTAATATCAACAATGGTATGGCTGAGCTTAAGGGGTATATTAAAATCCTCCAGGCATTGTACAATGTTTCTGGTAAGGCCTCCGGAGTAGCTTTGCAGCTCACAGACCATTTTCACCTCTGCACCCTCCAGTGTCATTCTCCGGGCCATAATGAGACCGATATCTCCCGAACCCAGAATTACCACCTTTTTACCCGGCATAAGCCCTTCCATATTGACAAACCTCTGAGCCGTACCTGCAGTATAGATACCTGCCGGCCTTGTTCCGGGAATATTCAAGGCTCCCCGTGTTCTTTCCCTGCAACCCATCCCCAGTATTATGGCCTTTGCCTTCAGGTTAAACATGCCATCCATATTGTTCACAGCTGTTATGACTTTGTTCTGATCAATATTCAGGACTGTTGTATCCAGACAATAATTAATGTTCATTTCCCTGATCTGATCAATGTATCGCCAGGCATATTCAGGCCCTGTTAACT
The DNA here is from genome assembly GCA_964415835.1 of uncultured Clostridium sp. Classification (GTDB taxonomy): domain Bacteria; phylum Bacillota; class Clostridia; order Acetivibrionales; family DSM-1351; genus Ruminiclostridium. Next base: position 28,323 of record CAYQCA010000014.1, read on the forward strand.
CTTCTCCAAAATTGTGTAAACCAAATCCATTATGGATGCACTGAGGCAGTATTCCGCCAAGGCACCCCTCTCTTTCCAGAATAACTATATCGTTTATACCGCAACTTTTCGCTTCAATGGCAGCTGCCATACCGGCAGGTCCCCCGCCAATAATAACTAAATCCGCATCTGTCATTTTCCTTCCCCCTTTTACCAGTTAATTTGCATCGTTTATTTGGTTTTACCAATTAACAGCCTGGATTTTCCTCCGTTTTTTGTCACTTCCTCCATTGGAATACCCAGTTCTCTAGACAATATTTCAACTACTCTGGGAGTACAAAAGCCACCCTGGCACCTACCAGCACCGGATCTTGTCCTACGTTTAACCCCATCCAGATTCCTTGCTCCAATTACACTATGTATACAAGCTGTTACTTCACCCTCAGTTACCTTTTCACACCGGCATACAATCCGCCCATACCTGGAATCATTTTTTATAGTCTCTTCAATCTGGTTTTGATCAAGTTCTGTGAATCTTATTGGTTTTTTTCTTATTGGATTGAAATCTTCCTTTGGTGTCAAAGCCAGTCCATTCTCTCTAAGCAGTTCTACTACCATCTCCCCTATAGCAGGAGCTGCAGTCAATCCCGGCGATTCAATGCCCGCAGCATGAATCAGTTTATTATTTATATCTGAGACCTTTATTATAAAATCCCCTGTAGATGGTCCCGCTCGTAACCCTGCAAAGGAGGTTATCACTTCTTTTATATTCAGATCTGGCACAGAAGTTTTCGCCGCATTAATTACTTTAGCAAGTCCTGCCTGAGATGTGGACAATTCATTTTTTTCATCAATTTCCTCAGCAGTCGGACCTGCCAGTAAATTCCCATGCACAGTGGGCGTAACCAGAACCCCTTTGCCCTTTTGTGAAGGCAGTTGAAAAATCACTTTATTAACAATGTTACCGGCCTTTTTATCAAACAGCAGATATTCACCCTTTCTCGGTCTAATTGAAAATGTGCTGTCCCCCGCCATCCTTGATATTGAGTCTGCGAAAAGCCCCGCAGCGTTAACCAGGTACCGGCTTTCCAGCTGGCCGTCATTTGTCTTCAATATGAACCTGTTATTTTCAAAGCTGATATCCTTTACTTCACATTCCAGTTTAATGTGCGCTCCATTTTCTACAGCGTTTTCCGCTGCTCCCAAAGTTAACTCAAATGGACAGATAATACCTGCAGACGGAGCATATAATGCAGCAACTGCCTTTTTTGAAATATTTGGCTCCAGCTCTTGAAGCTCGTCTGCCGCCATTATTCTGAGGTCTTCAACTCCATTGAGCTCTCCATTTTCCTTCAGTTCATGCAATTTATACATATCACTTTCATCAAAACACAGCACCAGTGAACCTGTTTTGCTGTATGGAACAGCAAGTTCCCCGGTGATCTGATCCATAAGTTTATTGCCCCTTACATTCAGCCTGGCCTTTAAGCTTCCGTATTTTGCATCATAGCCTGCATGAATAATGGCACTGTTTGCCTTACTGGTACCAACTGCGACGTCCGCTTCCTTATCTATAAGACAAACGCTGACATTATACCGGGACAGCTCTCTGGCAGCAAAAGCTCCTGAAACTCCGGCACCAATTATTATTACATCATAAACCATTTAACCTTCATCCCTTTCTCCCAATTAAACGGACAAACAAAAAGAGCCACAAAAAACAGAAGTTCTAAAAACCTCTATTTTTATGTGACTCCAAATCTCCGCACATTTAATATTCAATTTTGCTACAGTAACATATTACGCAAAAATTTTCTCAATGTTATCTATATTTAAAATATATCACTAAACATCTTTATTTACAATACCCATAAGTTATTTCTTCCTGTAGAAACTGCAATAGCCCCTGCTCCAAGCGTACTCATAATATCTTCCTTGCTTTCAATAAATCCTCCTGCAATCACCGGCATAGGTACCTGTTTTGTTATTCGTCTTAAAATATCCGGCATAATTCCAGGTAAGACCTCCAGCATGTCCGGATGTATGGATTGAGCAGTTTTCACAGATATATCATAGGACTGGCTGTCAATGAGAAAAACTCTCTGAACAGCAAACATGCCTTTACTCATTGCATATTTTATGTGACTGCTCTTTGTACTGATAATGCCATCAGGATTTATAACCTCACAGATATAATCTATTGCCCTGTTGTCCCTACCTATTCCTTCAAGAAAATCCATATGGATAAGAACAAGCTTTCCGGCTTCTTTTACTCTATCCACCATTGCCTTTATGTTGAAAATATCCGCATGTATTAGAAATATAGTGGAAATTTGAGAACTTAAGGCCTCATCCAGATCCTTTTCATCTCTTATTGCAGCAATAATGGGGTTCTCCTCTATGCAAGCTATAATTTCACTTTTTTTCATCACTAATCCGTCCTAATAATTTAATTGCATTAATTATACTCCCAAATTACAAAACTGTGTATCACTGGTTGACACAAAAATTAAAGAAATATACTATATA
>CAYQCA010000014.1:30930-33938 GCA_964415835.1 uncultured Clostridium sp.
AGGAGTAGCTTTCATGCTTGATCTAAAAATAGAACCTATGGCATTTGGTATATATAATTGCCCCCCTTCATGGATTGTGAATGAAAAAGGTACAGTTTTTCACAGGCTTTATTATGTTTATCAAGGAGAAGCCACCTACTCAGATGCTCATACAAGTTTTTTGCTTAAAGAAGCCCATATCTATTTATTTCCGGTGAATAGACCCTACAAGATAACTCATAACCCTAGTAACCCATTTTTGTGTATGTATTTTCATATTTCAACGTTGCCTCTAATATTGAATTCGGTAATAGACATCAATACCCAGTCTTGTCCAACTGTATTTCATATGGTCAAGACACTTGAGTATATACTAAAACATATTACAAAATATCAGAATAATGAAAGCTTGCTTTCCCAAATACTGAATGCTCTTGTGAATCTATTTGACTCTGAAATAAAGCTTGAACTTTCTGATCAAAATAAGTTGCAAAATGTACTCAATTTTATTCATGAGCATTATTCAGAAAAACTAACAAATATCTGCCTGGCAAATATAGCAGGCTTTGATCATTACTATTTTGCCCGCTTATTCAGAAAAACTTTTGGTGTATCACCTCAGGAGTATATTTCCAATTACCGTCTGATAAAAGCCCAAAACCTCATAAGAAGCAGAGTACCTATCAATCAGATAGCTGAATTAGTCGGTTTCCAGGATCAAAAAGCTTTTAGCCGGTTCTTTAAAAATGCTGTTGGCTGCCCACCTTCCCAGTATATAAAAAGTCACTCACTGCAACCTTAATGTCACTTACAAAGGTACCATTTTCCTGTTCTATATTATAAAATTATCCATATTATGTTTGGAGGTATTTATATGACAGGAAGGGAACGTTTTCTAACAGTTTTGGATAATAAAAAGCCTGACAGGCTGCCATGTCAGGTGCATAGCTGGATGGAATATTATCTGAAAACATATTTGAACGGAGCTGATCAATTTCAGGCCTATGACTACTTTGGAATGGATCCGGTAATATACACAGGGCCAGATTATCTCTTTTACGAAAAGGATTTGGCAAATTGGTCTGAAAAACACATTGACCTTGGAACAAATGATAAAGGGGACCATTTGTGGCAAAAAATCATTACCACCCCTGAAGGAGATCTGATAATTAAAGGCTCATACAATCAATATACATCTTGGATTACAGAGTTTCCTATAAAGAACGAAAAAGCTTTTGACATATGGAACAAATATGTGCCCATCCCCGAAAAAGTTGACTGGACTCCAGTCATTGAAGCGAAGAAAAGAATTGGAGACAGGGGCATTGTCAGGGGTAGTTTCTTCGATTTTGGCCAGGGCAGTCCGTGGCAAAGTTTTGTTAGCTCTCTATTTCCCATTGAAGAGGCTATACTTGAAACCTATGATAATCCGGACTGGATACATTATGTAATGAAAAGTCTCCTTGACAAGAAACTCAAGGTTATAGAAAGAGCAGGAAAATTTGAATTTGATCTTGTTGAAACGGGTGGCGGCGCAGGATCGAGTACTGTGATAAGCCCGAGCCTGCACAGAGAATTCTGCCTGCCCTACGATAAAATACAACATAAAGCCTTGCACGAGGCGGGTACCAAAGTCGTTTATCACCTTTGCGGCGGTTTGATGCCATTACTTGAAACAGTAGCCGAGAACGGTACTGACGGACTTGAAACGATGACTCCCGTTGATATGGGTGGTGACTGCAATCTTGCTGAAGCCACCAAAAGAGTCGGTGATAAGCTTTTCTTTATAGGTGGCTTTGATCAGAATGCGGGATTTGAAAAGGGAGATCCTGAAAGCATAAAAGCAATGGTTTATAAGTTATTTGAGGCATGTCCCGATGGAGGATATATTTGCAGTCCCTCCGATCATTTCTTTTTTGGAAATCCTGAAAATATTAAAGCCTTTGCTGAGGCAGCAAGTGAATGTGTGTATTAATTTTAGTAATTGGTGTTTGATTTCTGCAATTTTTACAACAACTCCTCCGATTTTAGTTGAAAATTTGTATAAAAATGATACAATATAGATGGTTATATTTGTAATATAAAAGGTGTAATACTAACATTACACTAAAATTAAAGGGAGGGATTTTTATTAAGAAGTTAGCAGCAATATTATTGGTTTTTGCATTGGTAAGTACTATGTTAGTAGGTTGTGGAAGTGGCAGTAAAAGCGGTTCGGGTTTTGAGATCGGATTAATCACTGACAAAGGTAATATTGACGACAAATCTTTTAACCAGGGTGCATGGGAAGGTGTAGTTGCTTTTGCAAAGGATAACAAAATTTCTCACAAGTATTACAAGCCTGAGGAAGCGTCGGATGCTGGTTATCTTGCAGCTATTGATTTAGCGGTTACAGGCGGAGCAAAAGTAATCGTAACACCGGGTTACCTGTTTGAGGTTCCAATTTTTGAAGCACAAACAAAGTATCCTGAGGTTAAATTCATTCTTTTGGACGGAAAACCTCACACTGCAGATTATAAAACCTTTGATACAAAATCAAATGTAGCAAGTGTACTGTACGCAGAAGAAGAGTCCGGGTACCTTGCCGGTTATGCTGCAGTTACTGATGGATATACAAAACTCGGTTTCATGGGTGGTATGGCTGTTCCTGCAGTTCAGGCCTTTGGTTACGGGTATTTACAGGGTGCTGAAGCTGCTGCTGCTAAATTAGGTCTTGCTGACGGTGCTATAGCAGTGACTTACCACTACACCGGCAACTTTGATGAAAATGATACAAACAAAGCAACAGCTAAAACAATGTACCAGGAAGGTACAGAGGTTATCTTTGCTTGTGGAGGTAAAGTAGGCTTGAGCGTTATGTCTGCTGCTAAAGAAGCAGGTAAAAAGGTTATTGGAGTTGACGTTGACCAGAGATATGACAGTGAGACTGTTATTACATCTGCAACAAAAGGTCTCGGAGCTTCTGTTAAACAAGTTCTTGAGGCAATTTATAAAACTAACAAATGGGATACCTATGCAGGTAAAACTAC
>CAYQCA010000015.1:0-33270 GCA_964415835.1 uncultured Clostridium sp.
ACCGCAAACACCTGCATTTACATTAACCTCTACCACTTTCATCGCCTCCTGAATCTATGCGTTATAACGAAATCATCTTATCATAATACCAGTGAGATGTATTATATTAATTAGTTATTTTTAGTAAAAATTTTGGAGTATAAAAAAAGAGTGAGACTTCTACTTAGGAGCCATCACTCTACTTTTACTCTAACAGGAAGACAGTCTTGAACCTCTGATAACAAAGCCACGTTCAAACCAACTGTTTGAATAGTCTACTACCGAGTTTTTAACATATCCTTCAATGTCAGAACTATATACAATTTTAATTCCTTCTGATTCAGATATAATGTCATTTTCATCCTTTAACTCATCCAGAGTTAATCTTAACTGTGGGCCTCCTCAGCCATAGCCACCAAAGGCTACTCTCAACATAGTGTTCTCAGGATTTTTTTGTTTTGCAATTGTCTCTTTAAGCTTTTCAGCTGCTACTTGAGTTATTGATATCATTTATTTTCACCTCCCTTTCAAGCTTTATTAAAACCAGTAAATTTATCTATAATAGTCCATAAAATGGACTCCCGGCTTCCTAATGTCGTCAGATCTTTCTGTAACCTTTATGGTATCCAGATATTCCAGGACAGCAATTGCTGCTTTTCTTCCAATGCCCAGGCTGTCTCTGACTCCAGATGCTGTACAGCTGCCCTGCTCGTTAATGATGTCTCTGATCTTTTTAACTGACAGCTTCAGTACATCCTTATGAGTATATATACCCAGATTTAATTCAACTATTTCACCTGTTTGAAGCAGAAATTTTATTATTTCATCAAGTTTATTTTCTGCTATTTTTGTTTCTTTTAGCACTTGTTGAGTACTGGTAATATTTAAACCGCCCTCCAAAAAAGTCTTTACAACTAATGAAGTTTCCTTTAAAGCGAATATTTTTTGTACTGCAGTTTTTCCTGCCTGCATGATATTATTTGCTTCCATTTCAAAGCTGCTATTTTGTATCAGATACTTCAACAGTGCAGCAAAATCCCTTGAATCAAGCTCAGCGAACACTTTGCTTTTTAGTTCTTCCCTATCTATCCAGTATCTGAACGGATATTTTTTGTACAACTCTTTAAATTCAGAATTAATTTTGTCAATATATTCATTCAAAAGCCTATTACTTAAATACTTGCCTGTATCTCTTAAAGCTAATATTTGGCCCAATTCCAGCTCCTGCTCCAGAATTTTCTGTATTTCATCCTTATCAGCGAAGGTCTCTCTCCATATATCTTCTGCACTTAATATCTTTCCAGAGGCCTTCAGAATATAATCTGTTATTTCCTTTAGGCTTCCCTGTTCACCGACAGTCATAGCCTCAATGCTTTCCTGCTTGAACCTCTGCCTGTTCTGCGCAGAGAGAAAAACAATCCAGCCGCCGCCCAGTGTATATACTGGCGAATATGACCTTAGTATAAATCTGTCTTCACGAGCTACCGCCACAGGTTCTTCAAAGCGCAGCTGAATATAGCCTTTGCTGTCTTCCGGAATTTCTTCCATACCTATAACCCTCACTCTTGCAAGGACTTCTTTGGTCCCTATGTGTACGTGCACCCGTTGATTGTGGGCTATGCCTTCTTTTCCTTTAACAGTATACAAAACCGCATCTACAATTCTTGTAGGTTTGATTATCCCCTGAGCTGCGATTACATCTCCTCTTTCAACATCACTTTTTTCCACTCCTGAAAGGTTCAATGCACATCGGTCCCCGGCGGCTGCGGTTTCAGCATTCAGATTATGCAGCTGTATTCCTCGTACCCGTGCTGTCAATCCGGAAGGCAATATTTCAACAGTGTCTCCTTTTGTCACACTGCCTCCTGATACAGTTCCGGTAACTACTGTACCGTAGCCTGTCATTGTAAATACTCTGTCAACAGACATCCTGAACAAATCCCTGACATTATTCTTTGATGCTTCAACAGCAAGCTTTTCAAGCACCTCAATCAGGTTTTGAAGCCCGCTTCCTGTTACTGACGATACTGGTACAATCGGAATTCCCTCCAGTGTAGTCCCTACAAGAGCCTGCCCTATATCTTCCTTTGCCATATGAAGCCATTCTTCATCTACCAGGTCGGTTTTAGTCAAGGCTACAACCCCTGATTTTACATTTAGCAGCGAAAGTATATCTATATGTTCCCTGGTCTGAGGCATAACTCCCTCGTCTGCAGCTACCACAAGCATAACAAAATCTATTCCGGTGACTCCGGCCACCATAGTTTTTACGAATTTCTCATGACCGGGAACATCAATAATGGATATTACATTACCTGAAGGAAGGGTAAGCGGTGCAAAGCCCAACTCAATTGTCATTCCTCTGCGCTTCTCCTCTTCCAGCCTGTCGGTATTAACGCCGGTCAACCGCTTTACAAGTTCAGTTTTTCCATGGTCAATATGACCAGCCGTTCCCATGACTACATTCTTCATATGATTTACCCCAAAACCTTTGCAATAGCTTCCGCTACAACAGTATAATCGCTCTCTTCAAGCGTCCTTACATTAAGAAGGATTCTGTCTTTATGAATTCTGGCTATTACAGGCACTTTGTTCTTCCTGAGCTGTGTCTGTATTTCATTCACATTCAACCCGGGCAGCTCAAGCGCCACGGCTTTGCCATCCAATATTACCCCAGGCAAAGATCCTCCGCCCACTTCGTCCAGATCATCAATTATTTCAACCAAACACGAACTGCTATATTTATCTCCCAAGGCCGATACTATGGTACTGTGAAGCATAGATGCCCGCTCCAATAATTGGTCAGATTTCAATCCCATCATCTTTAAAACAGGTATATTTTCCACTGCCTTTTCCTCATTCTTATACAAATCAAGCACTGCAGCCATGGCAGCTATCGTGGTTTTATCGCACCTTACCATTCTCATCAGTGGATTTTTCTTAATAGCTTCAATCAACTCTTTTTTTCCTGCAATAATTCCTGCCTGCGGCCCGCCTAAAAGCTTATCTCCGCTGAAGGTTACGATATCAACGCCACTTTTTACAGTATCCTGCACCGTAGGTTCATATGGCAAACCTATTTTAGAAAGATCAAAAAGGCATCCGCTTCCTAAATCCTCTATAACCACAATATCTTTTTCTTTTCCCAGCTTAACCAGTTCATTCGTCGGCACTTCTTCAGCAAAACCCGTGACTTTATAATTGCTGGTGTGGACCTTTAAGAAAGCAGCTGTTTGTTCACTGATGGCATTTGAATAATCAGTAAGTCTGGTTTTATTGGTGGTGCCCACCTCAACCATTTTTGCACCGCTTCGGGCAATTATATCAGGAATTCTGAAGCTTCCGCCAATTTCAACCTGTTGGCCTCTGGAAATAACAACTTCCCTGCTCAGCGCCAACGTATTCAATGTCAGGAATACTGCTGCAGCATTATTGTTTACAATTACTGCACTTTCCGCCCCGGTAATACCGGCTATCAAAGACTCTATATGCGAATGTCTTGAACCTCTTCCGCCGGTTTCAAGGTCAAATTCAAGATTGCTATAGCTGCTGCCCACACTCTGCATGACTGAGGCTGCTTTTTTCGGAAGAGGCGCCCTGCCCAGGTTCGTATGCAGAACAATGCCGGTCGCATTAATAACCGTTTTCAGTCCGGAGCCAAGTTGCTCTTCAATAGTCTCCTGAAGCTTTTTAACAACGTATTCTTTAATTTCTTCTCTTGTATTGCACTCCACATCTATATTTTTCCTGCAGTCATCCAGAATCAATTTTATATTATCAATTATGATTGTCCTTCCAATTCGTTCAGTTAATACTTTTACATCCGGGCAGTCCAATATTTCATTTATTGGCGGAATCGCTCTACGCGCATCCAGTTTCTCAGGCACTTCCATGTCTTTTCACTCCTTTGCCGGTTTCTTAGGCTATATATGGAAGTGGGACACAACAAAATATTATCTTTTCGTTATGCCCCACCAAGAAAATTGCTTCACTCATTGTTTATTGTCGTTAACAACTTCAATTACATTCTGTTGCGATCCTTTATGAACTACTTCTCCTATGACTGCTGCCCATTCAACCGAATTTTCATGGAGTTCCCGTAAAAGTTCTTCCGCCTTTTCGGCCGGAACAGAAATCAGTAAGCCTCCGGATGTTTGTGGATCATAAAAAGCAATTCTATTTTCTTTAGGTATTGAAGCATCAAAATTGACCCACTTTTCGAAATAGTGCATATTAGAATATGCACCCCCGGGAACTGAATCCTTTTGTATCAGTTCAATTACCTTTTTCATCAACGGTACCTTGGTTCTATCAATTTTAAACTCAACACCGCTACCGACCGCCATTTCATAACCATGGCCCAAGAGTCCAAAGCCTGTTATATCCGTACAGGAATTTACCCCGACTTTTTGCATTGCAACAGAAGCATTCCTGTTCAGTGTTGACATAACCAGAGCAGCTTCTTTTAGCCCCTCTTCATCAATCATATCGAATTTAAAAGCTGTAGTTAAAACCCCAGTCCCTATTGGCTTGGTTAGTATTAACACATCTCTGGGCTTTGCACCGGAATTGGTCAGTACTTTTTTCGGATCAATTGTACCGGTAACCGAAAGTCCATATTTGATCTCATTATCTGTAACCGTATGTCCACCCACAAGTACTGCTCCGGCCTCTTTGATCTTCTGTTCCCCGCCTTTTAAAATCAGGGCTAGGATAGCCGGGTCCAGTGAGCATGAAAAACAAGCTACATTTAATACGGTCAGTGGTTTCCCGCCCATAGCATAAACATCACTCAAGGCATTGGCGGCTGCTATCTGTCCATACAAATAAGGATCATCCACTACAGGGGTAAAAAAATCAACTGTCTGAACAAGTGCAAGCTCATCAGAAAGCTTATAAACTCCTGCATCATCGGATTTATTAAAACCAACTATTAAATTAGGATCTCTTTCTTTATTTTCATTATCCAAATGGCACAAAACTTGCGCCAGGTCTTCAGGACCTAATTTGCTTGCTCAGCCAGCCTTTGAAGACATGTGTGTAAGCCTTTTTATCTCTTTGTCTGTCATTAGCAACCACCTCCTTTATAACGCATAGGTTCAGATAAAATTTTTCGGCTGTAGAAAAATTTTATTACCTCTGCGCGTTTCAACGAGGCGGGAGATATGCTCGCCGCTTGTAGAAGTGGGGCGGGGGCCCATCTAACTGCCTCGTTATAAAACCTCTAACCTCTAACTGGCGGAAACGTGTAGGAGTCGAACCCACCTCGGCCGGTATCACCACCCGACTACGGATTTGAAGTCCGAGGAGCCCACCAGGACTCATCCGCTTCCATAAAATAATTAACACAATATATTATATACCCTCATAGGGTATATGTAAACCCAAAATATATATTTTTTTAGGCTTCATTAAAATTTTAGCACATCATCATATAATATTATAACGCATTCGTTCAAAGAAAATTATTCGAGTGTAGAAAATCTTAAAAGGTATAACATTCCATTTTTATTGGCAATATTATATATTAGAATACTTTTAACGAAAGGCGGTTTTATAATGTTTAGTCTCACTCTGACTGAAAAAGAAATTGAACTTCTAAAGAAATCTATTAAACACTGTCTGGAGACATGCAAAAACGGTGGTTCCAAGGATGGTTGCACAGATTGTACAGAAATAGAAGAAATATTAAAGCGACTTCCATGATAACACCTATAAAGTTTACCTTATTTGCCACCTTGCTGCTTTCATGAAAATTTGTTATAATGATTGTAAATTAATTAAGTTACTTACGGTTGATAGGTTTTTCATAATTCTTATCAAGAATACTTAGGTTTCTGGGGTGGGAAACTCGTTATAAACGAGCTTCTCACTTTTTTGATTTATATCGATTTCGGGGGTATTCAATGAGCTTTGTTTTACTTATTTTAGGTTTTGTTATACTTATTAAGAGCGCAGATATATTAATTACTTCAGCTTCCAAGCTGGCAATAATGTTTTCAGTTCCACCGTTTATAATTGGCTTTTCTGTAGTTGCTTTTGGTACAAGTGCTCCTGAGTTGGTAATCGGCATTGTATCAGGAATTCAGGAATCTAACCTTATTACATTAGGTAATATTATCGGAAGCTGTTTATCAAATTTTGCCTTAATAATGGGAATTACAGCAATTATTCACCCATTGGTTGTAAATAAACTTATCTTACATAAGGAGTTACCTATTACATTTGGTGTTCAACTTGCTTTGTTAACCATGCTATTAGTTGGCAATAGACTTTCAAGGCTGGATGGAATTATTCTGGTTCTATTGTTCATAATTTTTCTTTTATATATTTATACTCGTTCTAAAAAAATAGTAGTAGATGATGTTGATATACCACCGGAAGAATCTTTAAAAAGAAGCTCAAAAATAAAACTGGCAGCAATGCTTCTAGTAAGTATTGCAGGTGTAATCTGGGGAGGAAACCTGGTTGTAAACAGTAGTATAGAAATAGCTCATATTTTTGGTTTAAGCGAGGTACTAATCGGTGTAACAATAGTAGCTTTTGGAACATCACTGCCTGAACTTGTTACATCTATTATGGCTGCAACAAAAAAACAATCAGATTTGGCTTTAGGTAACATTATCGGCAGCGTCATTTTTAATATTTTGCTTGTCTTGGGTATTTCATCAATAATTAGTCCAATACCTCAAACAAGTGACATTAACATTGATATGTTTATAATGCTTTCTGTAACGCTTCTTTCTTTTATTATTTCATACCGGAAAAAGCAAGTGTCAAGATTTGGGGGAATAAGCTTGTTGACTTTTTATATAGCATTTATAGCTTTCAAGGTTCTAGCATAAAAATAGCGATTTTAAAATTAGGTTTAATTTTAAAATCGCTATTTTTATCATCTATTGCCTCGTTACACCTTCTCAAAAATTTTCAAAAGTCTCAGAAAATGGCTGGCTTCGCGTAAAACATGATCCCCAAGCAAAGGAATAATTATAGATTTTATTTTACAATTTAGCAGCCCCTGTGTGCCCTGCTCCTTAAAATCACGAATTCTCTGTGTTGCCTCCAGGCTATCCTCTGTAACCTTTTCTAACGTTAAGGTATTATTCATAGCTGCATTTGCTTCTGCAGTTAATTGGTCAAACTCTTTTCCGAAGTCATTAGCAGTATTAATCAATTCATTCTCGGTAGGATCAAGCAAGCCTCGGATAAATTTTGAGTGTTCCGCCATAATTCTATTCCAGAACGATTCTTGCTCTAATGCTTCTCTTTCAATATTGATTTCTTCTTTAGCTTCAATCCTTCTTATCATTTGTAAATATAACTTAGCTTCCCTCATTATATGATCAATTAATAACGGATAATTAACAGTAAACATTTTGCAGGTTAAAACATTTGATAAAATTACGGATTTGAAACGTATTAACTCCCCGACTAATTCCATAGCTCTTCGATTGATTCTCGAAACTCTTCTTTCAAGCATAGGTTCAGCTGTCATAGCACCACCCATTAACCCGGCCTCAGCTCGTGTAAGACTTGTGGGTATTTTAACTCCAGTGAAGTAGGTTGTAGCCATTTCTGCTTTAAGCGTATACGGTGTTATTACTTCACCCGACCTCAGTACACCGGGACTTACATTACCATTAGAAATTGTAACAACTTCTTCCAGAAGCTTATCGAATTCTCTCCTAAACTCATCTGCCTGTTGTGTAAATCTGTTATCTCTCGGTGTAAAACCAATCTGAAGGAAAAACGAGTGCTCTTTCATTATTCTCGCAAAGAAAAGATGTATATCAACCGATTGACGAATGTAATCAACACCTGAAATCATAAATTATTCCACCTTTAAACAATATTTGTCCTTAATAATAGCTTATGAAAAAGTTACATAATATGTTACTTTTTTTACTTAAGAAACTGGCGAATGATCGGGTTTTAAATTTTCCTTCTGTCTATTACTCTTTTTGCCTTGCCTTCGCTTCTTTCTATAGTCTTGGGTTCAACCAGCTTAACTTTTGCATTTATACCCAATGTACTATCTATTTCTTTCCTAATTCTCTTTTCCAGTTCTTCAACTTTTTTAACTTCATCAAAACATACATTCTGCAACATTTCGACCCAAACCTCCAGTGTGTCCAGATTGTCTGTTCTGTCCACGATCAAAAGGTAATGCGGTGCAGTTTCCCCTATTTCAAGCAGTACGCTCTCTATCTGTGACGGAAAAACATTTACTCCTCTAATGATGAGCATATCGTCACTTCTTCCGGTAACCTTGCTCATTCTTACAAGTGTTCTTCCACATTGGCATTTTTCATAATTCAATGAGGATATATCATGCGTTCTGTACCTGATTAATGGCAGACCTTCTTTTGTAATAGTAGTGAAAACAAGCTCTCCATTTGTCCCGGGAGGCAGTGTTTCCTCTGTTTCAGGGTTTATTATTTCAGGTATAAAATGGTCCTCCTGTACATGCAAGCCGCACTTGCAGGAGCAATCAATTGATACACCTGGTCCTATTATTTCACTTAGTCCATATATATCCAGCGCTGTGATTCCGAGACGTTCCTCTATTTCCTTTCTCATATTGCCTGACCATGGTTCGGCTCCGAAAACGCCTGCCTTCAGTTTCAATTCGCTCCTGTCTATCCTCATTTCCTCCATTTCTTCTGCCAGATAAAGCGCATAGGATGGAGTACATGCCAGAATAGTTGATCCGAAGTCCTTCATTATCTGCAGCTGACGCTTTGTATTGCCTCCCGATACCGGGATTACAGACGCTCCTATTTTTTCAGCACCGTAATGAATTCCAAGTCCACCGGTAAATAAGCCATATCCGTATGCAATCTGCACGACGGATTCCTTATCAGTACCCGCACTGTACAATGACCGCGCCACCACTTCAGCCCAAGTATCCAAATCTTTACGTGTGTATCCCACAACAGTCTGCTTTCCTGTGGTTCCGGAAGATGCATGAATTCTTACAATCTCACTCATAGGAACCGCGAACATTCCATATGGGTAAGTATCTCTTAAATCTTGTTTATTAGTAAACGGTAGTTTTTTCAGATCCTCCAAGGAGTTTATATCACCGGGTTCAATACCGGCTTCTTGCATTTTTTTGCGGTAAAACGGTACATTATAATAGACCCTTTTAACAGTATTAATAAGTCTTTCTGTCTGAACCTTTGTCATTTCGTCTCGCGACATACACTCATATGTCTGGTTCCAGTATTGCATATTTTTTGCCTCCTATATCGCTCTTAGAAATAATATATTTACATAACGACAGAAGTGTGTATGTTTCTCAAAAAAATTGTTTTTTTGTTTTCATAGGTTAACATATTAAATTAATTGTAACAGTTGTATATCGGAATACATAATATGGTAATGCGACAAAACTAAGAAGTATACATTTCGTGCGAACATAGTCCTTTGCGCAGGGTTCTATAACAATAAATGGAGGTTATTTAGAAAATGAACAATGGAAATTCTACTGTTATACCTGCAGACGGGTATGACATATGCAATTATATCGCAAAGTATGACATGGCAAACTATCAAATTCAGGCAATAATGAAGCTTGATAAAAGGTTGGATTTTAACACATTGGTAAAAGCGGTAGGATTATTAGTTGAATCAGAACCTGTTTTGGGGTGCGGATTTATCAAAAGCCATCATCCATATTGGAAGCGTTTCAATAATATTGATAGTATAAAATTCTGCTCTTTGGAAGAGACAACTAATACCGATGAAGCAGTACAACTGTTCCTGGAAAGTCCTTTGCAAATGGATAAAGCTCCATTGTTTGCAGTCAGACTCATGCGTTCCCATGACTATGATACTCTAGGGATAAAGATAAACCATGTATGTAGTGATGCTGCCGGTGCAAGGGAATTTATTATGCTGCTTTCAGATATTTATTCCCGTATTGCAAATGGAGAAAATTTTATTCCGGAACCAAGTATACGGAGCAAAAATGACCATAAAAAACTCGTGATTGCACTGGACAAAGATAATCCTGAGACTACCTGGGGCCCACAGCAGCAATCTGCCTCACCTACCTGGAGATTTCCTTGGAAAAACGGGCGAACGGGAAAGACCGGTTTTGCAATTTGCAGACTACCTTATGGACATTTGGATTTACTAAACAACTATGCAAAAGCCAGAGGTGCAACAATAAATGATTTATTGCTGACTGCTATATTCCGGGCTATGTTTAAAATATCAAAACCACCGTATGGGGTTCCAATGGATATTCCTATCACAATTGACCTACGAAAGTATCTACCAGACCATAAGGCAGGAGCAATAAGAAATATGTCTGGGGGGATTGTATTAAAAATAGCCCGCAAACCACACGAACCATTTGAAGAAACACTATCGAGAGTTATGTCTTTTACAAAAGAAATTAAAAACAGACATCCAAGTGCTGCAAACTTAAAAATGGCAGAGTTGATTGAAAAAATGAATTTTCACCAGATTTGTGCCTATTTTAAAGCTATGTCCCGGGCTATCGAATTTGCTTCCCATAGCCCATTTTATATTATAAACAGGTGCTCTCCGGTATTGTCAAATTTCGGGTTCATCTCAAAGTCTTTAATCAAATTTGGTGACAGTACAGTAATTGACGCTTATATTATACCACCTGTTGTACGTGCGCCTGGAATTTTATTGGTAGCGAGCACCTATAATAATATAATTACACTTGGTGTCGGGTATTATAAGCCCTCTGTTAGAAATCCTGTTATGAAAGGACTACTTGATAAAATTAAGGATGAACTGGTTGAAGGATGTATTTTTCATAATTAAAAAATGTTTCACATATGCTCTGAAATCGGCATATCATGTTATGTAAACAGCACTTTTAAAAGCTGATTGGAAGGGAGAATTTGAAATGACTTTAAAGGAAAAGTTGAACCTAATTGAAGAATTACTCTTAATCGAAAAAGACACTCTAGAGGAATCTACTGAGCTTGGAAATATTCCAGAATGGGATTCCATGGCTGTCATATCTACGATTGCTATGTTTGACAGTGTATATAACAAGGATATAAAATCCGAGGATATTAAAAAATTCAGAACTGTAATGGACATTATTGACCAAATGGAGTGAGGTGTGATTAATTGGCTACCGGTATATTAAAAAACGTTGAGATTAAGGGTATATCCTGTGCAGTACCCCAGCGTATAGTAAATAACGAAGACTATTTTGGAGTTTTCGGTGAGGAAAGTGTACGTAAATTTATGAAAATGACAGGTGTTAAAACGAGACATGTAGCTATGGATGAGCAATGTACCTCTGATTTATGCTATGTCGCAGCTAAGAGCCTTATGGAAAAGCTTAGTTGGGAACCATCCTCCATTGATGCGTTGATTCTCATCACCCAGACACCTGATTATGCAGTACCGGCAACAGCCTGTGTCTTGCAGTACAGGCTTGGGCTAAGTGACGACTGTATAGCTTTTGACATAAACCTCGGATGTTCGGCATATGTTTATGGAATATGGCAGGCCGCTACAATGATATCTACTCAAAATATTAACAGGGTTCTTCTGCTTGTAGGAGATACCAGTAATTTCGGAATCAATCCCACCGACAGTGCAACAGCAATGATATTTGGTGATGGAGGTACAGCAACTGCACTGGAAAAGTCGGAAGGTAAAGAGATAAAATACTTTTTAAAAACCAAAGGCAGCGGTTATAAGTACATTATGGTACCTGCCGGTCATGCAAGAGGCAGGGGGCAAACCATGACAGAAGCAAAAGACTATGATTTGAGTATGAGTGGTGCCGACGTTTTCAATTTTACTATAACTGACGTTTATAAATCCTTAAGCAACTTTATTAAAGAATACTCAATTGGTATTAATGACGTAGATATGTATGTTTTTCACCAGGCAAACCTGTATATTCTTAATCACATAGCAACAAAACTTGGCATTTCCAGAGAGAAGGTCCCTATATCCATTGATAGATTCGGAAACACAAGCGGTGAATCAATTCCTCTGACACTTGCTGATGCATTGGGCGGTGAAGAATCAAATGATAATCTGAAGCTTATAATGTGCGGCTTTGGGGTGGGCTTATCCTATGGAGGGATTTATCTGGAAATGAAGAAGTCTGCGTGCCATCCAATAATATATACTGATTATTACTTTAATGGGGATGAGAATAAGTGATTAATCCTATAGATCTAAGCGGAAAGAACATTTTGGTTACCGGAGCCTCCTCCGGAATAGGAAAAGGTATTGCCATATTTTTAAGCAGAGTTGGGGCGAATATCATTATGGCTGCCAGAAATGAAGAAAAGCTAAAAGAAACTTATAATGAATTAGAGCCCGGCAATCACTCTTATTACCTGATTGATTTAAACAATTTAAATGAAATTGAAGGCATGATAGACAAAATATGCAGTGATGGAAGAAAACTAAACGGAATAGTCCACTCTGCCGGAATATCCCGTACTATTCCTGTTCAATACTTAAAAATGGATGACCTAAAAAGTATTATGTCTATAAATTTCTATTCCTTTGTAGAACTTGTAAAACATTTTTCAAAAAGGAAGTATAACGATAACGGTGGCAGTATAGTAGCAATATCATCCATTTCAAGCAAAGTCGGTGCCAGAGGTCTATCGGCATACTGCGCAAGCAAAGGAGCCCTTGAAAGTGCAATCAGGTCACTGGCACTGGAGCTAGCACCCAAAAACATAAGAATAAACTCTATCGCACCGGGGATGATTAAAACTCAAATATATGACGGTTTGCTGGATCTTGTCAATAACAAGGATTTTGAAACCGATCTTAAAAAAAGACAGATTATGGGGTTAGGCACCCCTGAGGATGTCGCATCCGGTACTGCATTCCTGCTAAGTGATGCCTCCAAATTTATCACCGGTTCATCAATAAATGTTGATGGAGGTTACCTGGCACATTAGTATAGAAAACAAGACATGGCTTTGGAATCCATGTCTTGTTTTTTATTTATATCCACCAATAAGCTCTTCTTTGATTTTATTTAGTAGCTTCTCTATATTCTCCCTGCTTACTGTACTTTTGTAATAACCTATAGCCAGTGTTAAAACAGAATTATATGTGCTTGCCATCAACATAACTCCAGGCGCCCTTATAACCGGTGGTAGGATATAAGCATCTACTGCAGTATTACTTCCAAACTTAATCAATGATTTTGACATGTAACCTAAATTTGATAGGGTCGGTACACACTTATCACCAAAATACAACGGGCATGAGAATTGCGTTTTTCTGGCATCTGTTGCGGCATGGTAATAGGCCAGTGTTTCCTTGAAGCTTATATTTTCAAGGCGCTCAAGACCAATAGCACTTTGCAGCCCCGGATAACCTTTCTTTATTTCACTCATCATTTCAGTAACTCTTCGTAATGTTTCACCAAATGGCTCATTTATACACATAGCCAGTCTTGTGGTTACGGAACCTGAAAAATTTCTTATTGCTTTTGTTCTCTGGTCAGGAAGATAACGGCGCAAATTAACCGTAACCGGGATTTCCATCGGCAAGCCATATATAGGCTGCTTCATATCCAGCATAGCTCTGTAATATGCAGTAAGTATATAATCGTTAACTGTAGCGTCCCTAGCTTTTGCATAATCTCTGATTGCATTAAAATGTATACAGGGTATTCTGCAAACTGATATACGGGTAGTATTGGATCCGCTCTGCTCCCAGGGGAATGGCCACATAGGCAATAAAACATCTGATCCTGGAATAAATATAGGATCAGGATTTGTGATACCTAATTCAGTAAACAGTCTGTTCTGATCCTCTCTCCCGGCTATTCTGGGCTTAGGTATATAAATACCATTTTCTTTATCGAGCTCAGTATAAATATCCGCTAATAACTGGACATACTCCTGTGCACCTGCTCCATCACAACAGGCATGATTTAACTTTATACCCAAAACATCATATTTTTCAGATCGAATTAGTTTAACTTTTACCATAGGATCATTATCAATGTCTATTGGTGTTTGTGCAAACTTTTGAATTGCCTGGTCAATATCACTGGTCTCTTCAAAAGAGCAAAAATTTATCATGCCTATATTTTCAAGAGGTTTCCAGTAAGGAGGGTCATCTTCGACAAACCGGCATCCAAAAACAGGCTCCGCCTCAATGGACAATCTGACAGCTCTTTTAAGTTTATCGAAGTCCAACCTTCCGTCTAGTCTTATTATGGCCTGGATCATAAGATTAGACATGTTGTATCTGCCAACATAATTGTATATATCATGACCGTTAGCCGGAATTGAGCCCTCTCTATCTTTCATATTCCTGGACAAATTGAAAGTATCCATAAATTTCTCAAGCATTTTAGTATAGAATTTAGAGTAATTAGATAAGTCTTGCATTAGTTTACTGTAAAAATTCATATTATATTTAAACATATCTTTCATATTAAACCCCCATAAATACGAGCTTACACATTGCAGCCTCATTATGCTTTTGAACTATTTTATCTGTTCCAAGCGCTTATCTACAATGTTCAATAACCACTTTCTTTCCCCTGGAATTTTATCTTTTAGCTTTGCAGCTGCTACAGGAAGTATCCATGCATCAATATCCTCAAATCTTGCCCCACTCTGCTTCAAATATTCGCTTAAATAAACTTCATATGCTAGCTTTTTCGGGTAATACGACAGCATTGCCACTGCATCCGGAATGCCCTTGGGAACAGCCGGCGAACAAATAATCATAAATGTTCTGGCAACATCTCCTAGTGGATTTCCCTTATATGCACCGTTCCAATCTATAGGAACCAGTTTCTTACCTGAAACTATGACATTATTACAATACAGATCTCCGTGACAAATACTGTCACCGTCCGGTAGTGTGTCTACATAATCCAGTATTTTTTTTGTCTTGTCATGGAGTATATAAGAAGACATTCTTATTGCATACTCAAATTTTTCCTTCTGAGTTCGGAGACCTTCTGCAGTACATTTATGAATATTATGCTGCAGTACTGCTGTCTGCTGTATATAGTAGTATAATTTCCAAGGTTGTGTTGCCACATGCTCCAAAATTGGTTTACCGAATACTCTCTGATAAATTATCCCTCTTCGACCTTCGACTTCAACCTCTCCATACACAGCAGGAGAATCTATACCTGATTCAAAAATAATTTGTCCTATTTTAGCTTCGTTATTTACCCAGTCTGAGTTACTATACTTATCAAAATATAACTTTAAAACTTTATCCTGCCCCCATTCAAATACTTCAGCAGTGGCACCAGCGCCCAACAATCTTCCTTTTTTCATAACTATCTCCTTTTACATTAAACGTGCAGGGGTATTACTGTTTGTCCCCAGTAATACCCTCTATCTGTGCAAAGGCCTTTAGTGTTTCATATATTTGAGGTGCTGCTTTTTCTATATTTAGTGGCTTAATATCTCTGTCTGTCCAGGCATGAACAGTATATCCGGTTGCAATAGTCCTTCCGCTTTTCTTTTTAATAACTTTGTATTCAAACTTTGCCTTTACACAGGACATGAACGTTATCTCTGTTATTACCTCTATTTCATCACCATATTTTGCCGGACTTTTAAATTTGCATTCCATCTCGGTAAGAGGAAGATAGTATCCCTGTAAATTGATAACTGAACTGGGAATACCGGCTTTGTGTAAAAAATCTCTCCTTCCGATTTCAAACCACTTTGGGTAGTTAGCATGATATACTATACCCATCTTGTCTATTTCAGTGCACCTCACAGGAAATGAAATTCTGGTCATCATTTTAAATATCCGCATCCTCTCAAAAGCTCTTTTCTAACTAAAACAAGAAATGTTTTCATATCCTTTTGGCTTGTTGAAGCTCTACTGTAGCCTGCCGACATGGTCAACATATCATTGTAGGAGCTTACAAAAAGCATAAGCCCCGGTGTGCGTACAACAGGAGGCACAAAATATGCTTCTGTAACAGTATTATTACCGAATCTTATCAGGGATTTTGAGATAAAACCTAAATTTGAAAGTCCTGGCAGGCATACATTGCCAATACCGGCTGAGTCTTCATCTCTAGAAGTTTTTGATATATGCTCAAAATAATCATTGAAATATATTCCGTCTTCTTTAATTTTCCTGGTTGAATTTGCTACCCTGAATAACGTACCTTCAAAAGATTCTTTTTTAACCCTATCTATCCTTGTTGTAAACCCACCGGATAAATTTCTTATATTTCGTGTCTTATCATTGGAAAGATAACGTCTTAAGTCAGCTGTTGAAGAAATGTCCATCGGTACACCATATTCCGGCTGTGATATTTTGAACATTGTTCTGTAAAAAGCTGTCAGAATCATATCATTTACTGTAGCATTTCTGGACTTTCCATAACGACGTATGGACTCAAGACTTCGCTGTGAAAGCCTGCATTTTGTAAAACCAATGGACTCCTCACCTCTTTCTTTCCATGGGAACTGCCAGAGTGACTTCGGTGTGTCTGTTATTGAAGCCTCCCTTGATTCTGTGCATATTTCTGCTAATTCGGCAAATACTCTCCCCTGCTCCTCTTTGCTGCATATTCTTGTTTCAGGTACGAAACCTTCATCTTCCTCGAGTCGGGAATAAATATATGACAACAGCTCAATATATTCCTTTGCATCGGTTGCATCGCAACATA
Organism: uncultured Clostridium sp.; assembly: GCA_964415835.1. Classification (GTDB taxonomy): domain Bacteria; phylum Bacillota; class Clostridia; order Acetivibrionales; family DSM-1351; genus Ruminiclostridium. The sequence goes on from CAYQCA010000015.1 coordinate 16,631, forward strand.
TATTGTTTATCTTTACTCCCAACACGTCATAATCTGCAGAACGTACTAACCTAACTTTTACTATTGAATCGTTATCCATGTCCAATGGACTTTCCAAAAACCTGTTTATAGCCTCATCGGTATTGTTCGCCTCTTCCATTGAACACAAAATGTTTTCATCAATGTCAACTATACGTTTCCAATGTGGCATGTCACTATCAACAAACCTGCTTCCCAGAACAGGTTGTGCATCAATAGAAAGTCTTGCAGCTCTCTTCAATCTGTCGAAGTCCAGTTTCCCATCAAGTCTCATTATGGTTTGAAACTCCACATTTGCCATGTAGCTCCGAGCTCGGTAATTGTAGATATCATTCCGACCAGCCGTAAAAATATCCATACTGTGCTGCTTGGTTTCTCCGGATATTTCCTTTGTCTTTTTAGTTTTTTTGGATGTCTTGGAATGTTTCAAAACATTTGAACGGTATTGTAAAAACATAACGTCTAAAAGACTCATCCCTTTAAATGCTCTACGCATATTTCCATAAGGATCTTTAATTCTTCTGTGTTTAGATTTTGATTTTAGTTTTGATTTCATAATTGTTTGCTCCTTACACTCAGATTACTACTATGGATTAGCAGCTAAGTAAACATAATTCGATATAACAACAGTATTACAGCCTTTAATAGCATTATATGAACGGGATACACAAATGTTACTATTATGAATTATGTTAATAAGACGGAAAAAAAGCCCAAAAACTACATATTTAGTAGTTAAGGGCCTTTGACTTTTTATCTGAATTTGTATAAAGGGGCTTATGTTATTTAAATAGGCTTTTCACTTTTACGGAAAGTGCCTTTCCAAAAATCGTGTGACTCTCAGCATCAAGATGCATGTAATCAACCTCATTTACTTTTGTATAATCATTGCAGTCCATAAATTCACACTTATTCATTTCTGCACATTGCTTCATCAATCCAGGTAACTCTCGTGATTTTTCTACACATTTAGCTCCCATCCCTCCGGCAACATGGGATGAATAACATTTTTCATTTATAATTATTGGTGCAACTACCAGAATTTTTGGCTCATTTCTCCATACATTGGATATTACAGCTTTTTTTATCAGACGATCGACGCCATCAGCAATATTTTTAGGTGTAGCCGAAAAACGTTCCTTTGTATCGTTGGTACCCAGCATAATAATGAGCAGGTCTATTGGTGAGTGGGTCATCAATATAGTATGCAAATACTTAATACCGCATAGTCCTTCGTTCAATGGATCATCAAATACTGTAGTACGCCCGCTAACACCTTCCTCAACCACACTAAACTCATTTCTCAATTCATTACTCAAAATGCCGGTCCAGCGGACATCGTCATCAAACCGACCGTCTGTTTCTGCATTATATCCCCATGTGTTTGAATCACCAAAGCATACTATCCTTTTCTTATTCATACTAATCAATCCTTCATTTTTGAGCTTTTAAAGTGAAAATTTTTCTATGGCACTCATTATTTTTTCATAAATAGCCTTAATCTTAGGCATATCTTGTATATCAACAGGCTCTAACGGAAGTCTTGTCGTTCCAATGTCTATACCTCTTAATTTAACAATCTCTTTTGCAGCTCCGTATAGTGACGGGAATGAAAGCAAATCAACTATTATATCATTTATAACATATTGTACTTCCTGTGCTTTCTGAATATTGCCATTTAAGTAATATTCTTCGGCCTTAAGGAATAGTTCTGGCATTACCCCATAGGTTCCGCCGATTCCTGCATCTGCTCCCATAATTCTTCCTGAGATATATTGTTCATCAGGGCCATTGAAAACTAAGAGATTCTCTCCTCCGATTGCTTTGAATCTCTGAATATCAAATGTGCTCATACTGCTGTTCTTAATACCTACCACTTTCGGATAAGCCAGCATTTTCTTCAATAAGTTATTAGATAAGCTATAACCTGTGGTTTGAGGAATGTTATATATGATAAATGGAAGCTCTGCGCTGTCCATTATGTTTTTCCAGTGCAATTCAATACTTCTTTCCGGAAGACCATAGTATACACTAGGTACTGCTGAAAGTGCATATGCTCCAACCTTTTCAGCATGTTTTGAGAGCTCTACACTATCCTTTGTTGCTGCTGCACCTACATGAACAATAATTTTAAGCTCTTTTCCCACTTCTTCCATTACTGCCTCAAGCATTTGCTTTCTTTCTTCAACTGTCAGTAGGAAACCTTCTCCTGAACTTCCTCCAACATAAAGACCTTTTACTCCCTTGTCAGCGTAGAATCTGGCAAGCTTTTTTGTAGCTTCATAGCTGATGTTGTTTTCGTTGTCAAAGCAAGCATAAAATGCAATGAAAATTCCTTTTAAGTCTTCTTTATTAAAATTCATATCTGATACCTTCCTTTTGTTTATTTATCCTTTTACCGCTCCCATTGTTATACCTTGAGTAAAGTACTGCTGGAATACTATGAATACTATTATCATAGGAAGTGAGGCTAGCGCTGCACCGGCCATTATAACACCATAATTTGTGGTAAATTCCTGTTGAAGTAACGCTACTCCTAAAGGTAATGTCAGCATTTTTTCGCTTCTTATAATTATCAGCTGCATAAAGTAATCGTTCCAAGCACTGATGAAGGTAAATATTGCAAGTGCACCTACTCCAGGCTTAACCATTGGAATTACGATACTCAAAAAGCTTCTTGCTTCTGTACATCCGTCAATTTTACCTGCTTCCAGCAATTCACCCGGAATACCTTGTGAGAACTGTTTCATAAGGAATACCCCGAAAGGCCACCCTGCAGCAGGAAGTATAAGAGCCTGATAGGTATTTATCCAGTCCAGCTTTGACAAGATTGTGAAAAGCGGTATCATAACAACCTGTTTAGGAAGTGCCATTGCTACTATAAGTGACCAGAATATCAGGTTTCTTCCCGGAAATCTCTTCTTTGCCAAAACATAACCTGCCATTGTTGCTACTATACAGACTATAGCCATCGTACATAAAGCAATTATGAAACTGTTTAATGTCCAATTGAATAAAGGTGATTGTGCAAGCTGCTTAAAGTTTTGTAGGGTTGGATTTTCCGGCCACCATTGAGGAGGTATCTGCACTGTTACATTCTGTGGTTTGAAGGCACCGGTTGCAATCCAGTAGAACGGGAACATAAAAATAACAGCTAATATTACGACTATCCCCATAAATACTATTTCCCGTACTGAGTACTTTTTAGAATAATTCATCATTTATCCTCCCTTCTTAGTATTCTACTTCATCGCCAAAAAATTTAAATTGAATAATCGATATAATCATTATAACTATTGCAAGTACAACTCCCATTGCGGATGATAGTCCATATTTATTCAAAGTAAAGGCTCTTTCATAAACCATATACATTACTGTCGACGTTGCATAAGCTGGTCCACCAGCAGTTAAAAGTTGAATGATAGCAAAGCATTGGAAAGAATTAATTGTGGTTATTATTACAATATATAATGTTGTAGGCATTAACAAAGGCCATGTAATATTTCTGAATATCTGCCAGGGTTTTGCTCCGTCAATTTCTGCAGCCTCAAGATATGATTCAGGAACGTTACCGAGAGCTGCAACATACAGAATTATTGGTTGTCCAACTGATAAAGTAACCAAAACGGCAATCATACACCCTAAAGCATATTTAGGATCACCAAGCCAACCAATAGGCTCAAATCCAAATAAAGATGTAAGATAATTTAAAATACCGAAGTTTGGATGAAAAATCCAGCCCCATACAACTGTAATACTTACAACCGAACATACTGTCGGAAGATAGAATATACCTCTGAATAAAGATCTTACAAATGGAGATTTTTTATATATATTAACTGATACAAATAACGATATAAGAATTACAAGTGGTACATTACCTATAACTAAAATTAAAGTATTTACTAATGACTTAATGAATATCTTATCACTTGCTAAAGAAATATAGTTATCTAATCCAATAAAATTATAATTTCTAAGTGAATAATCAAAAAAGCTTATATAAATACCCTTGAGCATTGGATAAACAACAAAACCTATAAAGAAAACCAACATTGGAATAAGAAATATATAAGCAGTAGTCCATTCTCTTAGATTAGCTTTATTAAATTTTCTTTTACGTGATATGCTGTTATCCTTGCGAATATTTTCCATGTGAACCCCCCCGTTTTATAATCCTGGTTTATTAAAAATGATTTGTTATTTAGCCACGCTAAGAGATTTATTCATGTTTATATATTTCCATATGGAGCAGGTTAACTGCTCCATATGGATGTAACATTTTATTATTTCTTACCTAAAGTAGTATTTGCCTTTTCAACAAACTCATCCAGACCAGCTTGTGGTGTTTGAGTTCCCAATAATACATTCTGCAGCATTGGGAAGTAGAATGTTCTCATTTCAGCGAAACCTTGAACATGGTTATAATATGTTCCCAAGTATTTAATCATGCTTTCGCAGTATTTTGACTCAGTATCATCATATAATCCTGTTACAGAAGATTTAACTGAGAAGCTTCCTGTCTGCTTTACTGTTTCAGTTGCAGTTTCCTGGTCATTAGCTATAAAGTCAATAAGTTTCTTAGCAGCTGCAATTTTGTTTTCGTCTTTGTTGTCAAATACACCCAAACCGCCTACATAAGCTTCAAGCTGTGGCTTAGTTGATGCATCCGGAGTTGGATATGGAATAAATACTTCTTCAAATTGTGAGGTTTTTTTTGAAGCGCTTGATGTCATTAATGTCTTATTATACAAAGGTGCAATTGCTATCTTCTCAGCAAGGAACATGTCAACAACATCACTTGAAGCAAGAGCTTCTCCGCCTTTGAGGAACAATCCTGATTTAACACCATCAACAATAGTCTGTAGTGCTGCTGCATCTTTAGGATCATTTATAGTGTATTTTGATAAATCATCAGCTACAGTTGCTACACCGCCCATGTTGGATATTAACGCTCTGGTTCCCTGGTCTCCGGCACTTGACTTAGCGTAAACAGAAGTTGGTGCTGTCAATGTTGGAATTTTTTCTTTAATAGCTTTCAGAAGTGCTTCGTACTCGCTAACTGTCCATAATCTATCCTCTTTATTTAAAGGCAGCATGTCCGTCAACCCAGCTTTATCAAGCATAGTCTTGTTAACAGCCATCATGTTGGGAGCTACAACTAGTGGATACATGTAGTAGTTAGTGTCTAATTTACAAGCATTCAATATCTTTGTTGACACTTCTTTTGTAAAGGAATCTGTAAACATATCATCAAGTTTAGCCATAACACCGTTTCTTGCATAATCGATTATTCTTCCTGGATAGTCGTAAACTATATCAGGTGCAGAATTTGAAGCAATTGCTGTATTAACCTTCTGTGGACCGCTCTGGAAGTCAATCATTTCTACATTTACTTTAATATTTGGGTACTTCTTATTAAAGTTTGCTACAATTGTTTTTTCATAGTCACCAGCAGTACCTGATGTGAAGTTGGGATAATCCCACCATGTAATTTCAGCAGACTCTGCTCCTGCAGCAACAGTTGATGATGCAGCAGCTGTTGACGTTGATGTTGAGGGCTCAGATGCTGATTTTCCACAGCCTGCAAAAAGACTTGCAACCATTGTAACTGCCATTAGTGATGCTAATACTTTCTTTGATTTCATTGTAATCCTCCTCAAATAGATTATTTATATTATTTTTTTAAAATAATATCAGCTTATGCTTGTACGTCCATTAAAGAATCCACAAACTTCTTGGTTATCAGCTGGGGTCTTGTTACGGCTCCGCCTGCTACTACGGCCCATGCTCCGGCTTTAATGCACTTTGCCGCCTGTTCCGGAGTTCCAACATTGCCCTCTGCAATTACAGGTATTTTCAATGTTCTAACCAATTCCTCAATTAATGTAATATCAGGTTTTTCTCTATCCTTGGTATACTCGGTATAACTGCTTAATGTAGTAGAAACCAGATCAAATCCAATTCTTTCAGCTTCGACGGCTTCTTCAAAATCTGATATGTCGGCCATAATAAGACCATCATATACACTTCTTATTTCCTTATAAAATACTTCCAGTGTTTTTCCGTCCGGCCTTGGTCTTTTAGTTGCATCCACTGCTATAATTTCAGCCTTCACATGCAGAAGACTCTTTACCTCTTCAATTGTTGGCGTAATATATACATTACTTGTTCCATAAACCTTTTTATAAATAGCTATTAAAGGCAAATCAACATTTTCTTTAATCATTTTGCAATCTTCAGGGGTATTTGCCCTGATTCCTACCGCACCACCCATAAGAGCCGCTTTTGCCATGCGCATCATTATAGTCGAACTATGAAGAGGCTCATCTTCAAGAGCTTGGCACGATATAATCATTCCACCTTTTATTTTTTTTAATGCATTCATTGGGTTCTCCATTTTCACACCTCTCACGGTAATAAACTTTTTATATAGTAATGCTCAATCTTAATATTATTACTGTTATGCTGTTCGGAATTGTTTAATTCGTCGCTTCTGTTATCATTATAACACCGGCTTTATTTTTTGTCTATACAATTTTAAGTTTTGTCTATACAATTTATAAATCGGTATAGACGCTATAATTTCCTTAACATAAACAAAAAGAACCTCTTTATTGGAGATATTCTGCCAATAAAGAGGTTCTTCAATTAATATATTGTTTTTAGTTAATAATATCTATCGCTCGGATAAGCACAGTATTCCCAAGCACAAATGCGCTTTACGTCTAGTAACTTTTATTAAACAAAACCATATTGAATGTGTACCTCTCAGGATTATATATAGTCTTTGTATATTCTATAGGGTTTTCGTCATCATTGTACATGGTTTTTAATGAAGCCAACCCAAAACTTTTTGTTTTTCCCAATAAAAGCTCTGCTTCTCTTTTACTCATATTAACCGCCTTAATATCCTGTTTCATATAGTTAAAGTTTGCGTTATATTCTTCTTTTAACAGCTTATAAAGTGAACATACCATTAAATTATACTTCATGAGGTTCGGATAATATTTCTCCGGCAGATAGCAGTATTCCATAGCCATAGGTTCATTATTTGCCAGCCTTAGCCTGTTAATAAAATATACCTTCTCATGATCTAAAAGCTGAAGTTTTGCTTTAATCTCATTTTCAGGAACAATTTTTTCAAAGAACAGAATTCTGCTGCTCGGAACCAGTCCTCTTTTCTCCATATCCTGGCTGAAACTTTCTATTTCCAGTTTCTTTTCAATTACTTCTCTCGAAACAAAAGCCCCTTTACCCGGAATTTTATATAAAACTCCCTGATGCGCAAGATTTGCAACAGCCTGTCTAATAGTCATTCTACTGACACCGAAAAGTTCGGTAAGCTCCCTTTCTGTTGGCAAAGACTCTCCGGGCAAGTATACTCTTTCCTTAATTTTTTGTTTAATATAATCCTCAAGTTGTGCATAAATTGGGACAGACGAATTTTTATCCAGCATTTAATTTCCTCCAACTTCATAAACTACTTAATTCTTACCTTTACAACTTATAATTACTTATATTATCCATGATCATTATATTTTCCTTCTTTTAAACACTCTTATTGATTGTTTTTTATTTAAAAAGTTTTCTGACTATACCGCAAATTGCTGCCTCATCTCCCAATTCAGCATTTCTTATAACCAGACCTTCTTTAAAAACAGGCAGTGCTCTAGAAAATATATCTTTTCTGATTGGATCTATAAACTTCTCTCCTAACGCAGTAATACCCCCTCCGAATATTACAGCTTCGGGATTAAAAATATGAATAAGCGAAACTGTTCCTTTGACTATAGCTTCATTATAACCGTTTACTATTTTGGTGGCAAGCTTATCACCCATGGCATGTGCGCGAAAAATCATCTCACCGCTTATATCGTCAGTACCATTTGCCAGCTCTGTGACAATTGATGGACTTCCTGCTTTCAGCTCATCTTTGAAATGCCGGATAAGTGACGATACTGAAGCATACCTTTCAAAGCATCCTTTGTTACCACAAGTACACACTTCTCCATCGAGATCAATGCTCATATGCCCAAACTCGGCTGCAATACCCTTATAACCGTGGTCTATTCCCCCATTTCTGTATATCGCTCCTCCAATACCAGTACCAAAGGTTATACAAATAAAGTTATCAAACTCCTTTGCTGCACCAAGCCATTTTTCCCCCAGTGCACATGCATTTACATCATTTTCAACCTCTGTTCTCAGACTGGAAAACTCCTCTAATTCCTTTTTCAATTCAAATCTAGACAACTCTGGAATGGTGCTTGCAGCATATAATACTTTGCCCGTTACGCTATCTATTTGTCCTGTACACGCACATCCTATACCAGCTAAATTATCTTTTCCTGCATCAGCAATATATTTTTCAACAAGACCTTGTATAGATATAAATGTTCTTTTAAACCCATCCTTTGCGTTGGTAGGAATTTTTGAAAAATGCATTGTATTACCTGTATCGTCCACCAATGCAGCCTTTATATTTGTTCCCCCAATATCGATTCCAATAGCCAATTTACTCATTTGTACCTCCTGACAACCATTATTGTAGTTGAAATGCATCAAAAATACGTATAAGCCAAAGTTATAACTTGCTACAAAAACAATTATATAGCACATCTTAACGATTGTCTATACAATTTAATTTTAGTATATACAATCTCAACAAAAAAGAATACCTTGCAAGCTATTCAATCATGTCCAAGTATCATTTTTCCCAAAACAGAGTGTGACCATGAGTTTTTACTCAAAAAAAGAACCGTTACACTATTTATTCCAGTGCAACGGTTCCCACACAATGAGGTTTATTGTCTTTTATTTTCCATCACCAAACTCTTTGCCACCACATTCATTCTCCTTATATTGAGTGCTGTTAAATGCTTTATCTGTTCAGCTACCTTCTCCTGAACCTCTCTTAGAAGCTGTTTTATCATAACTCCGTAGACAAGCACCAGGTCCATCTCTATATAAATACCGTCAGGTCTGTTTTCAGCCCTAAATCTGGATATTTTTGCTACCCCATCAATATTCGACGCTACATATTCTACAATCTGATATATTGTGTAGTCGGATATGGTATAGTTCCCCATATAACTGAAGGTTGGCCTAACAACTGATTTTTCGCCTATCAGCTGGTAGCTGCCCTTTCCTTTTCTTCTGAATATCTGGAGCGGGTCCAGAAAGTACCCTGAAAAATCCTTTTTAATTTCAAATGTAGGCACAGGAATTACATGCTTTCCCTGTTCTCTTCTGGTGGAAAGAGCTTGCTTTATCTCATATTCGCTGGCAACATCAGTTATATAAACCTTTTCAGCCACTGGGCCAATTCCCAGTCTCTCTGCAATCTTCTCAACCATTTCATCTGATGTACCCAGAATCAGAAGAGTTTGAGCATTATGAGCCTTTAACGCGTTTGCCACATCTTCAGCATGCTTTTTATCAGTAAACAATGCTCTTTTAATAGAAGCAATTTTCGTACTTTCCCTTTTTGCTGATACACCGGCAATTATTTGATTGCCTTTTATCAGCAACCCATCATCTATTATAAAGTCGGTACCACGTTCTCTGGCAACCCAGGATGCCCTGTGACTTTTGCCTGTCCCACTTGGCCCTACAAATCCAATAACCTTCAAAAATGTACTCCTCCCAATAAATAAATGACCTTGTAAGAACAGCTAAATCTTGTTTTATTATTTAACTGTTCCTTAATCAAATTATTTACATGTTTTGTCCAGTTTATTATATCAGATTCTTTTCAATCGGAAAATAAACAGCATAAATTTCTCTCCATTTTGACTTATTCTGTAAATTGTGATTGCTCATTGTAATAACCTCATTAATTATTTTACTTGGTAAAATTATCATAAGCCATTGAATATAAAAGCCATTCCTTATTCATGTTTCTATTCTGTTAGAATTTTATCCAGCATTGATTGGGCGACTAAGTGTCCCAGCCCCACAATACCAGGCTTATAGGTTTTACATATATTAATGCTGCATTTCTGGTACTGATGCCTAATATATTTCTCCTTTAATTCATCTATAAGCTGTTGGCCTAAATCCTCAACAATTATTCCGCCTAATACAATCAAATCTATATCCATAACAGCAGTAATATTGTGTATGCATTTACTTAGCTGATCTGAAACATAGTCAATAATAATGGTCTTTTGTTGTGCACTTATTCCCGATTCCAGGTCGTTTCCTAAAATTTTTCTGATTCCATTGATATTTATTTTATTTTCAAGCCATCCACCATTTTCATGACTGTTATCCTCGTCTTCACCCATTATCATGTAACCTATCTCACCGGCTGCATTACTGTCTCCAAGTACTATTCTGGAATTCAAAATTATACCGGCGCCCACCCCGGTACCAACCGTAATGTATATCATATTTTCGGCAACATCGGAATAATTGCTCATGTATTCCCCATATGCCGAAACATTAACATCATTATGCACTATAACCGGAAGCCCAAAAGCTTCTTTCATTTCAGTTACAAACTTAGGAAAACTGAACTCTTTATTTGCTCCAAGCAAAGGAGCCTCTATTATTTCATTTGTGTCAAGATCAATAATAGCTGCTATTGCAATTCCTATTCCAATTAAATTAGCGGCACAGCTTTCTTTAACCAGTGACGTAATTGTACTATTCAGTCTGTTTCTGAAAAAGTCCCATACATCAATTGTTTTAAACTCTTTTATAAGTTTTATTTCGCCGGCCATATTTAGAATAGCAATTGAGATATAGTTTCCCTCAACAAAAACAGCGACTGTCTGGGCAAAATCCGGATTAAACCTTAACACCATTGGCTTTCTTCCCGCACCGGTAAAGCTTTGGTCGAGTCCTTCGTCAAAACATATATTGCTTGATACAAAATAGTTGATTATTTTCATAGCAGTAGCACTGCTCATACCAAATACACGACTCAGCTCAATTTTAGATACTGTTTTTGATTTAGCCAGGAAATCATATGCCAGGCGTCTGTTTGAAATTTTTAAATCTGTCTGCATGAAACTATTTTTCATAATTTTATATTCCTAATAAGTATTTTTAAAATAATTTTACTTCATAAAATATTATATTTTATTTTTTGGCAATATGCAATTCACTTTCGACCCAAATACAAATGAGTAAAATAATTTTTATTCCATCAAAAGATTATAACAGTCTAAGTGCTGAGGCAGCACAAGTATTGATCAACTGTGTTAAAAACAAACCTGATGCTCTGATTTGCATTGCAACTGGCTCTTCTCCCACAGGTGCATATGAAATATTTGCAAAAACTGTACAAGAAGAAAATATTGATGTGAGCAAGCTTAGAATCGTTAAATTAGACGAATGGCTGGGCGTTCCACCTACCGATTCATCCACCTGTGAAAGCTATATAATTGAAAATATAATTAAACCGTTAAATATTGATAAAGAAAGATATATCGGATTTGTTTCAGATGCAAAAGATCCATTGGAAGAATGTAAAAGAATAGATGATTTCCTGGATAAAAGTGGTCCGATAGATTTATGTGTATTGGGTTTGGGTAAAAACGGGCACCTTGGCCTTAACGAACCCGCAGAATATCTTTCCCCTTATAGTCATGCAATTAATCTGGATGAAAAAACAAAAACTCATTCCATGCTGAATAAAACGGAGCAAACCGTTACCCGAGGAATTACACTTGGTTTGGCACAATTATTAGCTTCAAAACAAATTTTATTTTTAGTTGCAGGTCCTGAAAAAGCCGAAGTATTTGAACAATTTAAAAAGGGAAAAGTTAGTACGTATCTACCGGCAACAATGTTATGGCTGCATTCGAATACAACCTGTATCTACTATGAATAAGAGGCATTTCAGATGGTTCATATAGTGCCAAAAAGCTGCACTTGTGTCCTATTAAACTATAATATTTTTAGAGAGGAAAAAAGAGAGCCATAAGACTCTCTTTCTTTTTACCGGACATTTCTTCTTTTGTAATTTTGACATTCATCATTAGTAAATTAAAACATTTTATCTTTTGTTTGATATAAATTACTTTGTATTAGCTTTTGTTCGCGCTTTAAGCCAATATAAAGTGGTTTATTTCCTTATTTATACATTATATAGTGATTACACCATATATTGTATTTATATTCATTACTTTTGTCAATATATATTCAGCAAAAACTTGTAGTACTATTTTACTATATTTTATGAGCATGTAAAAATTATCCTGAAAATTCAGTCCTTTCAATCAGTTTTAACTAGATTTATCTTACATAATTCACAACCGCTGCATAAAATTACTTTTCCTGAAAATACATTTTTAATTGTATCAAGTAATTTCTTGTTTTTAAATCTCTCCCAATTATGGACTATAATATTTTTGGGTGCCAGAGTAATCAGTGAGCTTACAAGTAAATCATCATGGCTTATTTCTGTTTCAGAGAGCTCTGTTACAAATTCCTGAATACATTCGTTTGTGATTTCATGTTTTCTTTCATCCAGAAGTATATACTTATCGTCACATTCCATAACTACGTGTACAACATTAAATTTGGAGTCCTGTATTTCAACAAAATACCTCAGTAACCTGATAAACTCGTTGTATTCTCTTTCAATTAGAAAGTCATCCACCGCTTCATCTACAATATCTTCTAATTCCTTTATATATTCTCTCAGCCTGAAATTCACAAATCCATCCAGAATTATGCTGCTGGAACCTTCAAAGTACTCCATTAATTTTTTAACAATTAAATTTCGTCTTCTTATTTGAAATAAGGTATTAAAAAAAACCTTATCATCATTTCTAATTATCTTAAGAGAAATGCATAATATTTCCTTTTTATCAATTGAATTAAAATACCCATAATTGCTATTTATTATCCTGTTTAATAGTTTTTCCTCATACTGTTGTATTACATAATCTGCAAGTGCATTTGATACATGGTATATAAGCAAATCATACTGGTTTGATTTTTCTATGTTGCATAATACAGAGGTTGCACCTTCGCCATCAGCAACTTTTAGTGAATAATTTATACTTTTATCCTTTAATTGTTGAAGCTCTTTATCTATTTTTTGTATTATGTTTTCTGCGCTATCGTTAACTCCTATTGAGAGATATTGATACTGCATCAACTTCACTTCCCTTCGTGTGTAGTATATGTTTTCGTAAAATGTTGTATTCAACAAGCGTTTTACAGTTTATTCTAGTTCAAAAAACGCCGTTTAATTATGCTACATTATATGCAATCCAATTTTCATAGGTACTACACACACTAAAGATAATTTACATACTTTATGCAGTTAAGACTGAACGCCTATTAAACTCAAAGGTTTTCAACCTCCAGTATAGGAATTATACTTCCTACATCCAGCAACATATCATCTTTAAGCATTACCATATCAACAGTTTTTAAACTTAAAAATTCCATAATTTGTTTCCAGTTTTTATGAAATTTTAAATTTCCTGCAAAAGCCAGCTTGTTCTTACCTATTAATCCGGTAGCTCCTCCAATAAATCCCATGTCAAAAGGCTCTAGAACTATTGAATAGTCAGGCTCTATCAAAAGCACGTCCAGACCCTTTTTAGCAGCCTTTTTACAAATCTCGGTATCTGAGGTTATTATACTGTTACTATCCACAACACAGGTTAAGCATTTTGAATATCCCTGGTTTACATGAATCATTTCGACTCCCTTTCGGTAGAGCATTTCTTTTAGAACAGGATCTGTATACTTAAGGTTGTGAAAAGCATATTTCCCTATGCGGGCAACATTATATGCAATAGTTTGCGGATACTTGCTTCCTAAAAAAGTTTGTCCTTTTATCATTTCAAGTCCCACATCAGCAAGTTCAGCAATTAATTTTTGGGGAGTTTCCGGTGCATATATGACTATATTGTCACTGACATGGTGCAAAATTATGTCAGGATGATATGCTATAGAAGGATATACACTTGGATGAGCAAGAGTTTGAATAACTTTTATTCCTTGTTTTTTTAACATATTTTTTACTTGTTGTGGAGCTCTCCCATCCATTATTACAGTACTTACATCAGTTTCTGGCAAGTTTGGAATATTAACCGGTTTCATAATTCGCGCCTCCACTAAAATTTGTCACACATAATTTTTCTATTTCATATTATACTAAAGAAAGAAACAAAATGATGCAATGTTGTCTTTTCAACTATTAATTTAACCCTGATTATAGATTTTTAAAAATTTTTGTCGCTACAATAGTATATTTTTTACAGCATAATATATCAGGACTAACTGTTCTGCGAAAGCAGGCGGTTATTTAAATACGCCGCATTTCTTACAAAAGAAATGCGGTTATTTTATTTTAACATTTTGTTTGTGAATAAAAATCTAATACATTATTAATAATATAACTGATACAAAAATTTGTATGGCAAAATCAAAAAAGAAATGGAGTTGTTGAATATGAGAACACCTTTGGATAGAGTAGCATTAGTACTTGTAATAATAGGAGCACTGAACTGGCTCTCTGTAGGGTTATTTCGATATGATTTAGTTGCTACATTGTTTGGAGCTACTTCTTTCATTACAAGGACAATATTTGTTCTTGTAGGAATAGCAGGATTGTATAGCATCAGCCTATTATTCAGAGAGCATGAACCAATAAGAGAACATTAAGTCAAAAGAATTAAAAAAGAAAATTATCAGAAGAGTAGAATAGGGACATACCCAAAACGCAGCATCTTGCGGTTAGCGGGGTGTCCCTTTCCCTTATAACGCATCGGTTCATATAAAATTTTTTAGCTGTATCCAATTGTAATATCAGTAATAAATTTCCGTAATATTTTTTAAAATGTTGCAGATTATAATAGTACACCAACGAAATCACTAATTTCTAGTGAAATATGGTGAAAATTTAAAGGAGGAATAAGATTATGGCAAGAAGCAAATCAACATTTGAGAATATGAAGTATGAGATAGCTTCTCAGGTTGGAGTTAATCTAAAGCAGGGTTACAATGGTGACTTGACATCAAGAGAAGCTGGTAAAATCGGTGGAACTATTACTCAGAAGGTATTTGAGGCTTATACAAATACAAAGAAATAATAGTGAAACTCGAAAAAAATAAAATAAAAGGATTCTGTCTTTAGACAGAATCCTTTTATTTTGGTAAAATTTCAATATAATACTTTATTACAAAACAAAATTTCTATATAATTAATATATATAAGTACAATGTATTAAAAGTCTTATGTATTTTCAAAATTTGATGATAAGGATACCTTTTATGACCACATTTAAATCTATTTTTTCAAAGCAAATTACCAGGAGAGTTCTGATTCTTTTTGCTTTTGCGTTACTGATATACTTAATGCGGGGTATGGCAAATATGTTTTTACTCACCTTTATATTTTCATATTTAGGGTATACAGCGCAAAACTTTGTTTTATCAAAAACAAAAATTATAAATTCAAGGCTTTTAAAAGCCATAATTATTATTATTTATTTAGCAGCAATTACTCTTGCAGGGTATATTCTATATAATTATATTCCGATAATTATATCCGAGCTAAAATCGATAATAGACCAGGCTACCTTATTTTATAATCAGACTTATGAAAATGAAACATTGAATTATATTATTTCACTTTCAAAAGAAATAAAGCTTTCTGACTATATTAATAACAACTTTGAAACTTTGTTCAAATCTATTTCAAATATTGGTAAATGGGGTTTTGATATCTTTATCGCGGTTATCTTAAGCTTGTTCTTTATATTGGAAAAGCACAGAATAGTGAGATTTACTTCAGGATTTAAAACAAGTAAGGTCGGAATAATATATGATGAGCTGGCTTTCTTTGGCCGCAAATTTCTTCAGTCCTTCGGAAAAGTAATTCAGACTCAAATAACTATATCCTTTATAAACTGTGTTCTTTCAATGATAATGTTATATATATTAAAATTCCCGCAGATATTCGGGTTGGGATTTATGATTTTTGTATTGGGACTGGTACCTGTGGCTGGAGTTGTTATTTCACTGATCCCCCTTTCAATAATTGCTTTTAGTATCGGTGGATTTAAAATGATTTTATATATACTTGCTTTAATAGCTGTTTTACATGCACTGGAAAGTTACGTATTGAACCCGAAACTTATGTCCCAAAAAACAAAGCTTCCTGTATTTTATACCTTTGTTGTTTTAATAGTTTCTGAGCATGTTATAGGTATCTGGGGACTAATTATAGGTATTCCGATATTTATATTTATACTGGATGTTTTAGAAGTAAGAAATCCCGATGTAAAAATCACACAAGTTGCAGAATAATTCCGGAGGTTGATAATTATGTCAGAATCAAAACAATGCAGAGAGTGTGGCGGAAAATTTTTATACACCACCAATGATCAGCTTTGTTTGAGTTGTAGTCAAAAAAATGAGTTGGAATTTCAAAAAATAAAAACTTTTTTAATGTACAACCCTCGCTCTTCTGCAGCATTAATTGCTACAGAATTAGGAGTTAGTGTAGCAATCATTCAAAGATTTATTGATCAAGGCAGGTTGGAGATAATAGAAAAATAGTAAATAGTGAAAAGTTATGTCTACCTTAACTATTCACTATTCACTATTCACTATTCACTATTCACTATTCACTATTCACTATT
>CAYQCA010000016.1:0-32930 GCA_964415835.1 uncultured Clostridium sp.
AGCTTGGTTTGGGCCAGAATACCGGTTTAACAGGTCAAGGAATAGCAGAGGCAAAGGGAGATATTCCAAAGTTGGAGAATTTATTGAATCCGGGGGATATTGCAAATATGTCCATAGGTCAGGGACAGATTCTTGCAACACCGCTGCAGCTGGCTGATTTAGTTGCAACAATTGCCAATGGCGGAATTAAAAATAGTGTTAACATTGTTGACAGTGTTGTAGACATAAACGGAAACAAGGTAAGGGAACTCAAGGAGAAAAGCCAGATAAGAGTAATGTCGAAATCAACCTCTGAGCGGATTAAGCTGTTGATGGAAGGAGTTGTAAAATGGGGAACCGGAGATAAAGCTGTCCTTGAAGGAAATTACGGCGCGGGTGGGAAAACCGGTTCTGCCGAAACAGGACAATATGTTGACGGTGAGAAGATAATCCAGGCATGGTTTGCGGGCTATTTCCCAGCGAAAAATCCAAAGTATTCGGTCGCCATTTTTATTGAGGACGGGAAAAGCGGCGGTACAGCTGCAGCGCCCATTTTCGCAGAGATAGGTAACGCAATCATGAAAAAGGGACTATAAGAGCCTATGCAAGGCAACCATTTTATTCTATAATAGGATTTAAGGGGGTGGTATCTTTTGAGTATTGCAATAAATAATATTCCAAACAATTATTTTGGAACAGATTCATTTGGAACTAATGTTGTTGATGCCAGGGCAGCCCAAAAGCCCAATAAGGCTGAAAAGACGCAAAAGACAGAGTGCCAAGCCTGCAACAACAGGAGATACCAGGATGTATCCAATGACCCCGGGGTCTCTTTCAAGACACCAGGAAAGATTAATCCAAAAGTTTCAGGTGCAGTGGTTATGTCTCATGAACAGGAGCATGTGAGAAGTGAAGCCGCAAGTGCCGCAGCGGAGAAAAAGGAGATCGTTTCACAGTCCGTCAGACTTAAAACAAGTATTTGTCCTGAGTGCGGAACACCATATGTTTCTGGCGGAACTACAACCACCGTAACCAGGAAAGAAAACAATAGCGATAGAAAAGATTATTTTTTTGCAAATTATAATAATGTTGTTGCAAAAAACTTTGGTATGATATTGGATGTCAGAGTTTGATAACAGCTTTTAGATGTAGGGGTATCTATGGAAGCAAAAAAAGTTGCAGAAATATGTACTTGTGCCGGTGAAATACTTATGAGCAACGGTGCTGAAGCATACAGAGTAGAAGAAACAATCAAAAAGATATGCGATTCGTACGGATTTGAGGGCGAATGCGTTTCTATGTCCACAGGAGTATATATTTCAATTAAAGACCGGGATGGAGAGTTTGTTACTTCTGTAAAAAGAATAAAACAGAGACGTGTAGATCTGTATAGGGTTGAGCTGATAAATAAGTTTTCCAGAGATTTAATTGAAAATCCTTTACCTTTTGAAGCAGCAAAACAAAAATTAAGAGAAATTTATGATGCACCAAACTTCTCGCTTGGAGTGAGACTTATGGCTGCATGCATGACAGCGTTTGTTTATACTCTTTTTTTTAATGGAACTGTTTTTGATGCATCAATAGCAGTTGTTATTAGTTTTGGGGTATATTTGATATTGGAAAAAATATCTAAAGTAGGCTCGTTTGAGTTTTTAGAATATTATATAGCCGGTTTTATTATTGGTGTGGTCAGTGTCGTCGCTCAATATTTCATTCCCCAGATAAATGAAGCAAATGTCATCACCGGTGCAATAATAGTGCTTCTTCCCGGGGTTGCTTTGACAAACGGTATTAAGGATATACTATATGGCGATTATGTTTCGGGGACTTCAAAATTTGGTGAAGCAATGTTGATTATTATTGCAATGGGCGTAGGGATAGCAACTGCACTCGGTTTGCTGATGAATTGGATGTGATATTATGTATAAAGAATTAATACAAATAGTGCTGGCTTTTTTTGGAAGTATATTTCCTGCTATTTTATTTAATATTGACAGAAAAAAGATTTGGTGGGCCGGCTTATGCGGAGCATTAGGCTGGATTGTCTATCTCTTGATTTTTAGCCAGACTGAGAATCCTATTCCTGCATCATTTGTTGGCGCAATCATTGTTGGTGTATATAGTGAATCTATGGCAAGAAAATTAAAGACCCCGGCTTTTGAGTTTTTGATACCCGGTATTTTTCCGCTGGTTCCGGGTTTTATGGCATATAACACACTACAGTATATTGTTAAGAATAATTTATCCCTGGCTTTCAACAAAGGAACACAGACACTTGCTGTTGCGGGTGCAATCGGTTTTGGGGTAATGCTGTCTACAACAATTTTTAAATTTGTAACGAGGCTAAGGAAAAAAGGAAACCCTAGATTTTCGTAGCATAAAAAAGAGGCAGAAAAAAAGTGCTTTCAGCTGCCTCTGTAATAAAGTTATAACGAGGTAGTTAGATGGGCCCCCGTCCCACTTCTACAAGTGGTGTGTACCGCTTTGGTTTTCAGGCAGTGCCAGCGTTTTTCTGGCACTGAGCATCATCTCCCGCCTCGTTGAAACGCGCAGAGGTAATAAAATTTTTCTACAACCGAAAAATTTTATCTGAACCTATGCGTTATAAAGGATTTGCTTTTTTATTCCCGCTTTTAGCTTTCCCCTGTATTTCAGGTACAGGCTTCACATCATTTTTCGGGAAATTCGGCTTTGGACGTATCTCGGTCCCATGAGCATGAGGGTCATCTGGATCTGGCCTTCTCATTCCGGCTTTTGCCATATTATAATCGCTCCCTTAAATTATATTCATATTGAGTCTATCCTTTTATTTTTTGGTTCACTCATATTATTAAAGTCTGAATCTGGATTTTTAGGATTTACATTTCTTTCATGCTTATTTTGTGAATTTGATTTAGACGAAATTTTATGTTTTTTACTCCCTTTTGCCATATAATGTCTCCTTTAAAATACGTTTTCAAGTACTTATTATTTCAATAACATTTATTTTTATACTATTGACATTTCAAATATATACCATTACAATATATCTGTATTAACTGTACTATTACTGGTAATACAGTATAAGATATAAATTTTTAAAATATGTTGTAAAATAGTAAATTTAAACAAAAGAAAGCAGGATGCCAGAATGAAAACAGTACAAAGAAAGTTACTGCCGCTTTTACTCTTATTTTGCGTAATTTTTAGCTTCTTTCCTCAAAAAGTAAATGCAGAAGAGAACGAAGACTTCGATGTAAAGGTGGAGGTTGGGTTCAACGATAACTACAAAATTGGATTTTCGACACCGGTCAATATAACTATTAAGAATAATTATAAGGATATTAACGGCGAAGTAGAAATACGTGTGCCAAGTTCACCGGGTAAATATATGAGTTATGTAAAACCTATCAGCTTACAAAAAGATGCCGAAAAGGCAGTAACAATAAATATTCCTATAAGCATGAACCGTACGAAACATGTATTGGTTATTTACAACGGAAAGGAAAAAGTCTATGAAGAAAAGATATCAACAGTAGCGGCTAACAATATAACAACCTTCATTGGAATACTGAGCGATGATTTTGACAGTTTGTCTTACATAAATAAAGCCCCCTCCAGTTCAGGAATGTCCAGGCTTTCTAAAACAATTAAGCTTGATGAAAAAAATTTCCCTGAAGATATTTTTACACTTAATTCTTTTGACATAATTGTGATAAATGATTATGACACTTCAAAACTCAGCAAAATGCAGTACGATATTCTAAAACAATGGGTTAATAATGGTGGAACTTTGTTGCTGGGAACAGGGTCTAAATATAATAAGACGCTCTCAGTTTTTAAAGATGATTTTATCACGGGTTCTCAGGGAACTGTACAGGAGATTTCTACATCAAAGATTTATGAGCTAGCTACCAACGGAGACAGTAAAAATGAAGTCAGAATAGATGTAGCGTCTATAAGTATCAATGATAGCAATATGTTGATACAAGACAAGGGAGTGAAATTGGTACAATCTTTGAAAAAAGGTAAGGGTGCAGTCGGAATACTCGCATTTGATTTAGCGCAGGCTCCATTCGCAGGTTGGAATAATAACACAGCATTTGCAGAGAAGCTGCTTGGAATTGTGAACCCCGAATTGACAGCGTTAAAAAACAATTATGATATGCAAAATAACAGATATTGGCTCAGGAATGCAATGAATCAATTCTCAGAAATGGCTACAGCTAAAACAACCAGCTTTTATATAATTCTGTTTATTTATATACTGGTTGTAGCACCTGTAAGTTATTTTATACTTAAGAAGATAGATAAACGTGAATTAATGTGGGTTACTGTTCCGGTTTTTGCAGTCATTTTTGCACTCGTAGTCTATATATCCGGAAGCGGAACGAGGCTAAGCGAAATAACAACGAACATGATATCGTACTTAAATATAGATGAAAAAGGGAATGCATCGACTGAAACTTATACAGGAATCTTTAATACAAATAAAATGAAAGTCAATATTTCCGGGCAGAACGGTCAAAAGCTGCTACCGTTGTATGATATTGATTACTATAACCCTAATCAGACTATTGATAAAGAGGTTATGGAAGCTAAGATTTCAGTTGACGGAAGCGTTGAATACAGAAACAGCAGCCTGCTTGAGACAAAGGTGGTTCAGGTACAGCAAAGCACTAAAAATATAGGTAGAATAGAAACAAACTTAAACATAAAGAATGGAAGAATAACTGGTGAAATAAAGAACTCTACTACGCTTGATTTGGTGGATTGTGTTATTCTGATGCCGGAGGGATACTACAAAATAGATACCCTAAAACAGGGAGAAACTGTAAAACTGGATAGTAAGGTTGTTTCAAGTTATGGCGGAGATATATACCAGATGATACATACTGTGTATCTGCAGTATAGCTATAATCGTAGCGGTACAAATATGACTGAGCAAGAAAGAATAAGCTATATGGACAAAGCACTGGAAGGCAATATTTTGCAAATGCTTTTTAACAAAGGAAACAGATTGACAGAAGGTTTAACCTTTATTGGTTTTTCAAAAACTGCAATACATGATCCATTAGTTGTAAATGGTAACCAGGTTAAAAAGAATGAAAGAAATGTGGTTTATATGAAGTTAAACCCCGTATTTATTAATGGTGACACTATTGAATATCCATTGGGCTTTGTACCCTACAATGTTATAAATACTTCAAGCCTTAACTATGATACATACAATCATAGATTTTACGGCAATGGTTTCGCTGAAATTGAATATAATATTGATCAAAAAATGGTAGTAGATGAGATAACGGTCAGAATGCAATCCAGAGTTGGTATAAGCCACAGTATATATAATTATGAATTGGAGAAATATGAGACTTTGGATACAAGGACCATAAACGGAGATAATCTAAAGAAATACCTCTCCGCTGATAATATACTGAAAATCAAGCTGGAATTAAAGGATGCAGATTCTGAATTACTTATGATTTCAGCAAAAGGGAAGGTGAAGTAAATGCTTAGAATAGAGAATCTATGCAAAAAGTATGGAAAATTTCAGGCAGTCAATAACTTGAATCTTCACATCCCCAAGGGAGAAATATTCGGTTTTGTAGGCCCAAATGGCGCAGGAAAAACCACTACAATGAGGATCGTTTGCGGATTGCTGGATGCCACTTCGGGAAGGGTTTATGCTGATGGCATTGATGTTATAAATAAGCCTCGTCATCTGAAGAGTAAAATCGGATATATGCCAGACTTTTTCGGGGTGTATGATGATTTAAAAGTAATGGAATATATGGAGTTTTATGCTTCAATTTATAATATCACCGGCAAAGAAAGCCAAAAAGTATGTAACGATTTACTTGAACTTGTAGATTTGTCTGATAAAAGAGATTTCTATGTTGACAGTTTATCAAGAGGCATGAAACAGCGGCTATGCCTGGCGAGAAGTCTGGTTCACAATCCTGATCTGCTGGTATTGGATGAGCCTGCTTCCGGGATGGACCCAAGAGCAAGGGTTGAAATGAAGGAAATACTTCGTACCTTGAAGAGTATGGGGAAAACTATATTGGTAAGCTCCCATATATTGCCTGAACTTGCTGAGCTATGTACAAGTATTGGGATAATAGAAAAGGGTTCGGTTGTAATGAGCGGTACAGTTGAGGAGATAACCAGAAAGGTATATCATACTCAGACTATCCGAATAAAAGTAATAGAAAAAGCAGATGAAGCGATCAGAGTGCTGCAGGAATATCCTGATGTGGATGGAGTGAATTCGGTAGGATTAAACGAAATTGAAGCTTCATTCAAGGGAGATGAGACCTTTATGAATGCTCTTTTGGTGAGGCTCATTCAAAAAGATATCCCTGTAGTAACATTTAACCAGTTGGATGGAAACCTGGAAGACATATTTATGAAGGTTACAGCAGCTGCAACGGAGGAGGAAAAGAAATGAATGCAAGAATAAATCCTGTTCTGAAAAAAGAACTGAAAGTAAAAATGCGAAGCTGGAAGGTTGCTATTTTGATCGGTAGCTATAACCTGGTGCTTGTATTGTTAACCATATTTATTATCAAGCTGACTATGAACAACAATTTAGGAATTGTACAACAGGAAAATATATTTCTGACCTATTCATTTATTGTTGCAGCACAATTCGGGTTGATTACATTGATAGTACCTGCTCTTACAGCCGGCTCAATATCCGGTGAGAGAGAGCGACAGACGCTGGATATACTTTTATCTACCACGCTGGAACACAGGTCTATTATACTGGGAAAACTGTTTTCGTCATTAAGTCAGATTATACTTTTAATAGTATCATCGATTCCTGTTTTCTCAATAATATTTTTATACGGTGGAATAGGTCTGGCAGGTTTGTTGCAGGTGTTTTTATTCTACATATTACTGGCTATTACATTGGGAAGCGTTGGTATTTTCTTCTCAACATTTATAAAGAAAAGTACTGCTGCCAATGTATTGACTTATGCAGTAATAGTGTTTTTATACCTGGGTACTATTTTTATTGCATTATTCTATGTACAGCTGGTAATCAGACCTAATTTAGGGAATCAGCAATATAATGAAACTTTTTGGGTCTTAAACTTTAATCCTGCAATTGCTTTGGCTTCACTGTTGACTGAGCAATTTGGTATAGGCACGGGTTCAGTGTTTCCAGGTCTCTATTTGAATGTGAAACAGGGTTATCAGATTTGGCAGATCAATGCAATAATTGATTTTGTGGTATCAATTGTATTATTAACACTTAGCGCTATTAAATTAAATCCTGTAAAAAAGAAATGGTTTAGAAGAGAACAAGAAGTCGATACTGAAGGAGTTTGAATTGTTGGAGGATTAAATGGATAATTATCCCAAAGTATTAAATATTCTTAGCAAAGTCGGTAGAAGGGTATTGCTCAAAAAAGTACTTAGAAATATTATTTTTGGGGTGTGCACAGCTCTTGCTGCCGGAATTTTTATGGCGCTGTTATCCCGGATAATACCGATTTACAAGGTATATATGTTATGGGGTTATGTTGCCGCATCAATTATCCTTATTGCAGTTCTAAGCGTTTTTGCAATGATACCCAGGCAAAAGGCAATAGCACAGCTGGTAGATTCGTTTGGTCTTCAGGAGAGGACAATAACTACTCTAGAATTGAAAAATGAGGATTCAGTATATAAAGAGCTTCTATTGAATGATACGGTTAGCAAGTTGGAAAAACTCGATTACAAAAGAAAGATACGCTTAGCTCCAAATAAGAAAATAGTTGCTGCTTTAGTAATATTAGCGCTTACCTTTGGTGCAACGCTGATTCTGCCTGATCCACTCAAGGATGAAGCCCAGGCAGCACATGATTTCAGCCAATATAAAAAAGAGCAAAAGCAAAAGGTGGAAAAATCTGAAAAGGAAGCTAAAGAAAATGCTGCATTGACTGAGCAACAGAAAAAAGAATTACTGGCAAAACTATCAGAATTAAAGAAGGAGCTTAAAAAAGCAGCGGATATTAAAGAGGCGGAAAAGGCCTTGGAAAAGACTGCCATAAAACTGGAACAGCTCAAAAAAGATTCAAAAACTGATGATTTAAAGGCTTTGGCACAAAAACTTGATGAAAACAAATTTACCAAGGATCTGGCTGATGCGTTGAAGTCTGCTAAGGCTGAGGCTATAAAAAAGCAACTGGAGGAATTAAAAAATAAAGCTAAATCCATGGATGCTGCAACAAAAAACAGCCTTAAGGATACTTTGGCGAAAGCTGCTGGAAGCTTGAATGACGGAGATCTAAAAGATAGCTTGGATGGATTGAGTAATGCGGTGAATAGTGGTGATGAAAACGCTATAGCCAAAAGCGTTGATAGCGTAAATAGTGCAATAAGCAATAATCTATCCCAAAAGGATATGAATGAGGCTTTGGCACAAGCTCAACAAAACCTGCAGCAAGGCCAGCCACAAAATGCTCAGGGACAAGGTCAAGGTCAGGGCCAGGGTACAGGAAAAGGCCAGGGACAGGGCCAAGGAGCAGGCCAGGGCCAAGGTCAAGGGGCCGGTTCAGGTCAGGGACAGGGAGCAGGCGGTAGTGGTGCCGGAAGCGGCAGTAGCAGCGGTGACGGAGGTGTAACACCCTATAGTCAGGGTGGAATTGCAAATAAACAGCCTTCAGCGGGAACAGAAAGAGAGTATGAAAAAATTTTCACACCGTCCAGATTAGGCGGACAGGGAGAGACATCTGTAATAACAGGTAAAAGTAATGGTAACTCTGGCAAAAGTGAAACTACAATATCAAATAATGCCAACGCCACGTTGGGCGAATTAAAACCATATAATCAGGTGGTAGGCGAATATAGTGAAAGAGCGATGGAAAGTGTAAACAATTCTTCGATACCGGGTGGTATGGAGGATATAATAAAAAGTTATTTTTCGTCATTGCAGGAATAATGCTATGGAGGGCTAAAATGGAAGATAAAGAGATTAAACTTATAGTTGATAAAATCAAAGCTGTAGAGAAGGAAGTAGGCAAGGCAATTATTGGTCAGAAGGACGTAATCCGGCAGGTACTTATAGCTGTATTTACAGGCGGAAATGTCCTTTTGGAGGGTTCACCCGGATTGGGAAAAACCCAGCTGGTTAAGACCTTATCCAGAGTAATGGATATGACCTTTTCAAGAATACAGTTTACACCTGATTTGATGCCCGCAGATGTGGTGGGAACCAATATTATAATGAAGGATGAGCGGGGAAACAGCAAATTCGAGTTTCAGAGAGGACCCGTTTTCGCTCATTTGGTACTTGCTGATGAAATAAACCGGGCAACTCCGAAAACCCAGTCGGCATTACTGGAAGCAATGCAGGAGCACACAGTTACAGTGGGTAACAGCACATATCAGCTGGAAGAACCATTTATGGTTCTGGCAACACAGAATCCACTGGAGAATGAAGGCACATATCCCTTGCCTGAAGCACAGCTGGATAGATTTTTATTCAAGCTGATGGTTCCGTATCCAAATCTGGAGGAGCTAAAGGGTATAATTGGAGTTACGGTAAATAATCAAACAGAAGAATTGCATAAAATAATAGACAGAACTCAGATTCTTGAAATCAGGAATATTCTGAAAGAAGTCCCCATGTCCAAGCTTGTCGAGGAATATGCCTTACGTGTTGTTTTGGCAACTCATGCAGACTATGAAAATGCTCCTGAGCTGTCAAAAAAATATATCAGGTATGGTGCAAGTCCGAGAGCGGCTCAGGCCATTATTTCTACTGCAAGGGTAAGAGCGGTTATGGAAGGACGCTTTAATGTATCTTTTGATGATATAAAATACGTAGCGTACTCTGCGTTGAGACACAGATTCTTTATGAATTTTGATGCAGTTGCAGACGGAATTACACCAGAGAAAATAATTGATGATATTTTGGTTAGTCAGCTGGAAATTACTAAAGTTTAAGGATAATGTGAAATGAATCAAAAAGTATTTGATGAAGACTTTTTCAGAAAGCTGGAAAATATATCTATAAAGGCTCGTATGACTTTGACAGACGGAGCGGCCGGCGGCAGAAAATCAAAGGCAAAAGGAAGCTCTGTGGAGTTTTCAGATTTCAGGGAATATACTCCCGGTGATGACTTCAGAAGGATTGACTGGAATGCCTATGGACGTTTTGATAAGTTATTTTTGAGACTTTTCATGGAAGAAAGAGAAGCCCTTCTGAATATTTTCTTTGATTGTAGTAAATCAATGGATTTCGGAGAAAAGAACAAGGCTGCCATGTCACTGCGTATAGCGGCAATATTGACATATTTAGCCTTAAACAATCTGGACAGAGTATGCCTTAACAAGGTTCAGGAAAATACCGTTATACCTTCCTCTTCTTTAATGGGTAAAAGCTCATTCCAAAAAGCATTGCAATTTCTCGAAAAGAGCGATTTTAGCGGAAATACCAATCTTGCTGAAAGCATAAAGAGAAAAGATCTTAAAAGCAGGGGTATAGCTGTTGTTATATCTGATTTCTTTACTTCCGGCTCAATTGAAGAAGTAATCAAATACCTTGCATTCAAGAAACAACAGATTATATTGATACAGGTTTTATGCGATGAGGAGCTTGACCCGCAGCTGGGCGGACAGGTACGTCTGGTTGACTGTGAAACAGGGGACGAAATGAATCTGACAATTACTCCTAAGTTATTGAAAATTTACGATCTCAAATTAAAAGGCTTACAAACAGGAGTCAAAATTGCGGCTAAAAAATACGGCGGTGTATTTTTTCAGATATCCACTTCAGACAGCCTTGAAAAAGTAGTGTTTGACAATTTCGCAAAGGAGGGGATAATTTGAAGTTTTTTTCTCCGAATGCGCTATGGTTTTTATCTCTTATTCCTCTGTTAATTTTAATGTATATTCTTAAGCAGAGGTATGAGGAAAAACAGATTTCCAGCCTTTATTTATGGCAGCAGGTAATAATGGATCTGGATGCTACGAGCCCTTTTCAAAGGCTGAAAAGAAACATTTTGCTGTTTCTGCAGCTGCTTATATTACTCTTGTGTATATTTGCCCTTGCAAACCCTTTTATCTGGTGGAAAAATAACAACTATCAAAACATGGTTATAGTAGTTGATGCTACCGGCAGCATGAGTTCAAAGGGTGAAGCGGGGACAAAGCTGGAAGAAGCTAAAAAGGAAGCGGAGGCGATGATAAATTCACTTTCCTCCGGGACTAAATTCACGCTGATTTCCTCAGCTAAAAATGTTAAGGTACAGATTAACGGGAGCAGTAATAAGAAAGAGGTTATAAACAAGCTTAATGCGATTGAGCCAACTAACAGTGCTGGTAACATTGATGATGCCTATTCGCTGGTAAAGGCAATATGCGAACAATTTGAAAGCTATAGGGTTGTATATTTTACTGATAACAGCGTAGATTTGAAAGGCCTTAATGGCGAGGCCGTAATAATGGGGCCTCAGCGTCCCAACCTGAGCCTTGACTATATAGCAGAATCAAAAGTGAGTGATGGGTTAAAGGTTATGGTTAGGGTAACCAACCATGGCAATGAAAATACAGATGCAGAAGTTTGCCTGTACGGTGAGGATAAACTCATTTCTATTAAGAATCAGACTGTAGCCGGGGGCGAAACAAAAACCATATATTTTGACAAGGTTCCGTTGGCAACCAGGTATTTATACGGCGAGCTCAGCAATGAAGATGGACTCCTGGAGGATAACAGGATTTATTCAGTTGTAAAGCAGATGGACGCAAAAAGAGTATTGCTGTCTGCAGACAAGAATGTATTTCTGGAAAAAGCGTTAAACACTTTAAAAGATATAGAACTGTTTAAAACTTTGCCCGAAGAGAAAATAAATGAAGAGTTTGACTTATACATATATGACGGGGAAATCAAAGGGGATATTCCTAAAAAGGGAAACCTCTTACTGATAAATCCTCTGCAAGACAATTCATTGTTTAAAGTTGGACAGGAGATAGTGGGGGGCAAAGCCGAAGTCGAAACCCATCCATCCACAAAATACATGAATAACTGTGACTTTGTTGTGTCAAATATACGTGATATTGATATGCCTTATTGGGCAAATCCTTTGATGAAAATTGGGGATAACACTATTGCTTTTTCAGGAGAATTAAAGGGACAAAAAATAGCAGTGGTTGGTTTTGATTTGCACAATTCAGACTTCCCCCTTACACCTGAGTTCCCTATTTTTATTAACAACATGATATCATTTCTGATTGACAGGGACACCATGACAGGCACTAAATACAGCTGCGGGGAAAGTATTGACATTATACCGCTGCCTGAAGCTGAAAAATTAATTATAGAAAGTCCTGACAAGGATAAAGTTGAGCTGAGCTCAAAATATCCTATCAAGCCGTATGAAGATACCTATCTACCGGGAATTTATACGGTTAGCCAAAGGGTAGGGGAAGAGCAAGTAGGGAAATTGATTGCTGTGAACTTCCCGATATCAGAAAGTAATATCAGCAGCCTTATAAATAGTGGCAGCTCTGATTCTGAAAGTATGGACAATGCAGCCGCAGCTAGTAATGGCAATAACAGAGGCGGTATAAATTTATTTAATACATTATTATTGCTGGCTTTGCTGGTTTTAGCGGTGGAATGGATTGCATACGTGAGACAGTAACTTACTTTGATAAGAAACTGCAATATACCAAAAGTTGGCGTGGAGGTTACTATGGGACTTAGCTTTGAAAGACCATATTGGCTGATATTAATTCCGCTTTTAATTGGTGGAATTATACTTTCAGCGAAATGGCTTAAGAGATTAAATAAAAGCAAAAAAACAAGAATTACAATAATCCGAAGTATTGTTATATGCTTGCTGATTCTCGCAATAAGCGGGATGAGTTTAACTTGGAAGCTGAATAACACAACAACCTTGTTCCTGATAGATGCCTCGGATTCAACCCGCTCCAATAGAAGTGACATGGAGGAGTTTATAAAAGAAGCCTACAAGCTGAAAGGCCAAAAAGATAAAGTGGGTGTAATATCCTTCGGGGATAATGCGCAGGTGGAGAGCTTTATAGGTAATGAGGCTGCTTTTTCAAAAATAGAAGGCAAAATAAACGGAAACTATACAAATATTGAAAATGCCATTGCTACTTCTCTATCGTTATTTCCGACCAACAGTAATAAAAGAGTGGTCTTGATTTCAGATGGTGAAGAAAATTCCGGAAGTTCAAGCAAAATAGCTTTATCCCTTAAAGAGCAAGGAATAGATTTTAAATACCACAAAATTGAAAAGATAGTCGGGGACGAAGCCTTAGTAGAGAAAATTGAGGTTCCAGAAAAATTAACCTTGGATGAGGAGTTTAATATTGTAGTTACAATAAACAGTACAGCGATACAAAAAGCAAAGCTAACCCTTGTAAGTGACCGGTCTAAGGTTTCTGAACAAACTGTACAGCTTCAAAAAGGTACTAACAAATTTGTTTTTAGAGATAAGGCAGCCACTGGGGGATTTAAAAGCTATAACGTGCTGATTGAACCCGAAAACGACAGTGAGGTCAAAAACAATGAAGCCTCCACTTATACCAATATTGTGGCAAAGCCGAAAATACTGGTTATTGAGGACACAAAGGGAGAATCTGATGAGCTGGTAAAAATGCTTGAGGCATCTTCGGCGGATTATAATCTGGTAAATGCAAAAGCAGCGCCTGGTAGCCTTCAGGCCATGAATGCATATAAAACAATAATTACCTGCAATGTTTTGGCGGATAACCTTAATGAAGGCTTCAAAAACTCTCTGGAGAGTTATGTTAAAGATTTTGGAGGCGGATTTATAGCAACCGGCGGGGATAACTCCTTTGCGCTGGGCGGTTATTCAAAAACCTCTCTTGAAAAAGTACTCCCGGTGTATATGGATATGCGGGGCAAAAAAGAGGCGCCCAAAATGGCTATGCTGCTGATTATAGACAAATCAGGCAGTATGACCGAGGGTGTAGCCGGAATAAGTAAGGTTGATATGGCCAAGGAAGGAGCAATAAGGAGTCTGGAGTCTCTCAGAGCTAACAAGGATGAGATAGGAGTTCTTTCTTTGGATGGTGCATACAGCTGGGTAGTGAACCGACAGGTAATAACCGATCCAAAGGCTATTGAAGACGACATTGGCACCATAAGAGCCGATGGAGGAACTGCTATTATACCTTCACTGGAAGCTGCCTACAATTCATTAAAGGAAAGCGACGCAAAGATTAAACATATAATTCTTTTAACAGACGGTCTTGCAGAGAGAACTGGTTACGATACGCTTTTGAGCAACATTAACAAGGAAAATATTACTGTATCGACGGTTGCAGTTGGGCAAGATTCTGATAAACAGCTGTTAAGTAGTATTGCAAATACCTGTAACGGAAGATTTTATGTAACCGATGCCTATACAAATATTCCTTCCATATTTACAAAAGAAACCTTTATGGCTGCAAGAACTTATTTGAATAACAGAGAGTTTACACCTGTTATCAGCTATGAACATTCATTATTAAAAGGGGTTGCAGAGGGAGGTTTGCCCTCTTTGCTGGGATATATAGGTGCCTCTCAAAAAGAAACCTCAAGGGTAGTATTAACCAGTGACGAGGATGATCCGATTTTAACTGTATGGCAATACGGGTTGGGCAAAGCGGTGGCTTGGAATTCTGACATTTCAGGTAAATGGAGCTCCAACTATATCCCATGGGATAAGAATCTGAAGCTATGGCAAAATATAATAAACTTTACGGTAGAAAACTATGATGATCAAAATGCTTCTTTAGAGGTAACTCAACAGGGCAGCAAGGCCACAATAAGCTTAAAGAATAAAGATATTGACACTGATTTAAAAAGTATTGCTACAGTAATATCGCCTTCCGGTGAAAGCATTGAAACGGAGCTGAACCCAGTTGCACCCGGAGAATTTTCAGGAACTATTGATATTAAGGAAAATGGGGTGTATATGGTAAGCGGCAGGCAGGATAAAAATGGTGAAACAGTAAGTGCTGTAAATGCAGGATATGCGGTTCAATACTCTCCGGAATACAGACTTAACAGCAGTAGTAATCTTGATAAGCTTGTTGCCGAGCTTGGAGGAAAAATAATAAAAGAGCCAAAAGAAGTATTCTCAGGAGATTTACAGACCAAAAAGGGCCAAAAGGATTTGACACCCTACTTGCTGTCTTTGTTTTTAATATTGTTTATGATAGACATTGCCATGAGAAGACTGAACCTGAATTTCAGCAAGGTTAGGGTTGTTTTCGAGAAGGTTGGCGGAAAGGCTGCCGTATTTACAAAGCTAAAGGTTAAAAAGAAGGCAATAAGTATACCGACAAATCCTACTGCAAGCCAGAGTATGAATGAAACAGGTAAACAAGCTGCTTCAAGTGGTGCTTATAATAATATTGATAAAATGATGGATTCGCCGGAGAATTTCAGAAAAAGCAGCGAACAACCAATTGCGCAGGAGGCCAAGGCGGAAGCCAAGAATACTCTGGATACAGCACAATTGCTAAATAGGAAGAAGTTTAAAAAGTAATAGCATTTTAAATAATATTGAAAATCGGGTGGAAACTGCACCTGATTTTTATTTGCTATTTAAATTCTTAGATGCTATATTAATAATTGTAAATAGGTTTTACTAATATATAAGGAGATATCTTTTTATGAAAAAAGCAGATATTATGAGAAGGGTTGGCGATATTTCTCAGCTTGCCGAGGCAAAGCGCTATCAATTAACTCAGGGCAAGGCTGATGGCCTGAGAGCTTGTGATGTTGAAACCGGGAGCGGTTTATCGTTCACAGTTTTAGAAAGCAGATGCATGGATATTTCAAAGCTTCAGTATAAAGGGACAAATATAAGCTTTATATCAAAGGGCAGCTTAGTTGGATATCCGGATACCTTTCCAAAGATTTTCAGGGGAGGAATGCTGTATACTTGTGGCCTTCTGAATGTAGGACCCGGTGATATCGATAACGGAAAACAATTGGATGTGCATGGCTCTATTGGTAGAACACCGGCTGAAAACGTAGCAGTTATGTCAAAATGGTTTGAAGATGACTACCTGATTGACATCTATGGAGAAATAAAGGAATCTGCCTTATTTGGTGAAAATCTTAGTTTGAAGAGACATATTTCAACCTGTATGGGCTCAAAGTCTCTTAAAATACACGATGAAGTTGAAAATCTGGGTTTTGAAGAACAGGAAATAATGCTGCTTTATCATTTTAATATAGGATACCCCTTATTAGACCAAGGCTCAAAAGTATTAATCCCAAGTATTGATACTATTCCAAGAGACAGTGATGCAGAACCGGGATTATCGCAAAGCAGTGAAATAAGTACACCGATTGACGGCTTCAGAGAACAGGTTTTTTATCATAATGTTGCATGTGATAAAAATGGAGATACTTATTCGGCTGTCATAAATGACGCAATAAATTTAGGAGTGTACATAAAGTATAATAAAAACCAATTACCTGAGCTTATACAATGGAAATCCATGAATTCGGGTGATTATGTTATAGGCCTGGAACCAGCCAATTGCAGAGTGGGTGGAAAAGCTGAAGAACGCAGCAGAGGGGCACTGCAGAAAATAAAACCTCAGCAGGTAATGCACTTTGATTTAGAAATCGGAATCCTGGATGGCAAAGAGGAAATAGAAACTTTTTCAAACAAGGTTATGATGAATCTTTAAATGAATAGAGGATAAGTACCCCATTTTAGCCGATGGGGTACTTGTTTCTTAAGGCTACTCTGTCCTCAACGCTTCTACTGGATCTTTTCTTGCTGCAATTTTAGCAGGAATGACTCCACCAATCAGTGTAAGTGTTACACTGACCACTACTAGCAGAAACGCATGAATTGGATTTAGCTGAGCCACATTGGACAAATCGGTTACGTCTTTAATATATATATTTACAGGAATAGTAAGCAGGTATGCAATAATAATACCCAAAAGTCCTGAGCAGGTGCCGATTATAAAAGTTTCGGCATTGAATACTCGGGTGATATCTTTTTTTCTCGCTCCAAGCGCACGAAGTACACCAATTTCCTTTGTCCGTTCTAAAACTGATATATATGTGATTATGCCAATCATAATCAGAGAGACTACCAGCGATATAGCGGCAAAGGCAATCAGGACCAAAGTAATGGCATGAATTATGCCACCGGTCATTTCAGTGATTGAACTTGCAAGATCTGTATAAACAATTGTATCTTTTTCTGATTTTCCGGTGTTATAATTATTAAGATACTCTAAAACAGCATCTTTTGATTGAAAATCGGAAGGATAGAGATATACCATAAATGGGGTAGCATCACCCCCCAGATAGGACAAAAATGCGGTTTTCATCGTTTCATCCATCTTCTCCATTGTTATTACATTGTAGTCGGATTCTTGCTGAGCCATTACAATATCGGAATATTTTGAATTTTCAATAATTCGCTTAACCAATTTGTCACTATATACAATCCCATTGCCCAGGATTGAGAGAGAAACACTGGGTTTCAAGCGGACGATGCCGGTTATTTTTAGAGGAATACTATCCGGAGAATCATACATGTCGTCATAGTTATTGTCTGGAATAAAATTGCCAAATTCGGTTTCTGTATAGTAATTATCGTTGGTAATCAATTTTAGCTCAAGACCTACTATTTTTTCAAAATCAATACTTTTCTTGCCATCGGTGTCAAAACCGAGATTTTCCAGAATCTTTTGGTCTATCCGGTTTTTATTATCGACCACCAACACAAGTCCTGTTTCGTCTTTAGGATAATCACCGGATATTATAGCATAGTTTTTTCTAAGGAAAGATTCAGATGTGCCTTTTAGTGTTTCAGGGTAAGAGGTTAGTCCAACTCCCTTCATGCTGGACATGTTACTTGCCAGGGTATGCATATCCATTTCACCGCCTTTACCCCCCATGTTAAACCCTACTGCCATTAAAACAGGTTCAGTTCTTTCTTCTGTACGCCGAAGCAGATTCATTCCGACAATTCGCGTATAACCTACACTGTTACAAATTTGGGAATCAATATTATTAATATAATCAAGGAATTCCTGTGTAAAAACATTTTTATGTGAAACTCTACTTTTAGAAGAATCATAGAGGTAAACACTATTTAAATTTGAAAATTCTCCTTCAGCTGATAAACTATTTTCGTTCATCCTGTCATGATTCATTTTCATTGCAGCCTGTGAAATAATAATAGGGAACTCTGACAGCGCATCTGTCTGGAATTTATCAATTTGTATCTGGAACCCGGATGACAAGCTTAAAACCATGGCTATACCTATTATACCAATGCTGGAAGCAAAGGCTGTAAGTGCAGTTCTCCATTTCTTCGTTGATATATTTTTACCTGACAGTTTTAAAGCTGTTAAAAAGCTCATACTGGTCTTTTTTAGTTGATAGTCAGCTACTCTATTTGTAATGTCATAAGGATTAGTGTCACTCTCAACCTTTCCATCCTTGAACTTTATTATCCGGTCAGCGTATCGTTCGGCAAGCTCCGGATTGTGAGTAACCATAATAACCAGCTTGTCATAGGCAATTTCTTTTATCAGATTCATAATCTGCGTGCTGGTAGCTGTGTCAAGTGCACCGGTTGGTTCGTCAGCCAGAACAATATCAGGATCATTGGCAAGAGCACGTGCAATGGCAACTCTTTGCATCTGACCGCCTGACAGCTGGTTGGGCTTTTTATGGATATGCTCCTTTAGACCGACTCTGTCCAGTACTTCAAGGGCTTTCTGATGTTTGTTTTTAGCTGAAACACCGCTTAGTGTCATGCCCATTTCAACATTATCGACTATACTTAGATGAGTTATCAGATTATAGGCTTGAAAAATAAACCCAACACTGTTGTTTCGGTAAGCGTCCCACTCAGAATTGCTGAAATGCCTTGTGGATTTACCATTGATAATCAGATCTCCGCTATCATATTGATCCAGGCCGCCTATTACGTTGAGACAGGTAGTTTTACCCGAACCGCTTTGTCCCAATATGGCAACAAACTCATTTTTCCTGAAGTTGAGGTTTATATTGTCCAGGGCAATTTGCGTAAAATTTCCTGTTGTGTAGGTCTTTGTGATTTGTTTTAACTGTAGCATTATAATACTCCTTTTCTTGAGTAAAAGAACCACTATTAAATTATTCTCATGTAAGCTTTTAATTATGACAACTCGTTTCTATTGACAATTCAAATATATATAAATACAATAAGAAAAAGCTATAAGGTGACTTTTGTCACGGGAGAACTGGGAGAAGAGATGAATGCTATGGATGGATTAGTTCATATTTATACCGGTAATGGAAAGGGAAAAACAACTGCCGCAATAGGGCTTGGCATAAGGGCTGCAGGAAGTGGAATGAAGGTTTTGATGGTTCAATTCTGCAAAGGCAGGCAAAGCGGAGAAGAAATATCTTTTGAAAAACTAAAGCCTGATTTTGAATTGTATAAGGATAGGCGAATTGAAAAGTTTTCTTGGCAGCTAACTCCCAACGAGAAAGAAGAAATGCGGGAAAGTACCTTGCATTTATTTGAATATGCTGTGAATAATGCTGAAAAGAAGGATATGATTATTTTAGATGAAATTATGGCTGCAATGACAGCAGAATATATAGATGTAAAGAAGATAAGTGATTTCATTAAAAGTAAACCCTCGCATCTTGAAATAGTGATGACAGGGAGAAATGCGCCTAATGAATTAATAGAACTTGCAGATTATGTTTCAGAAATTAGTATGGTCAAGCATCCTATGTCTTCAGGAATTCCTGCAAGAAAGGGTATTGAATTTTAAGAATATTTCTTCCGTTTTGGGTTGCATTAAATAGAAATTAGGGTATAATGGATTATATGAAAAACTGAATAAGCTTTTGGTGCTCAATAAATTGAGATAATAGGGAAAGTGGTAAAAGCCACTACAGCCCCCGCTACTGTAAGGATAACGAAACCTTTATAACCACTGGTAAAACGGGAAGGGAAGGAAGTAGAATGATCCAAGTCAGGAGACCTGCCAATTGCTAAGTCTTAAGATGCTTCGGAGGGAGGTTTACTTAAAGGTCAGAGTATTGTACTGTGGCTTTAATGTCTATAACATTAAACCAAACTACATATGTATGATTTTTAACTTCTGCTTTATAGGCAGGAGTTTTTTTGTTAAAAAAATATGGGAAAAAATAAAAAGATCAATATAACATTGTTATTCGTCTTGGCTGGACTAAGTGTTCTTGCCATACTTTCAGGAAAAGTGAATTTGCTCCAGATTGATGCTGAGCTTGCGTCTACAATTTTCTATCAGATTAGGTTGCCAAGGGTTCTAGTGGCCATCTTTGCCGGGAGTTCACTTGCAATCAGCGGTTTAATTTTTCAGGGGTTGCTACAGAATCCACTTGCAGATTCTTATACATTAGGAATTGCATCAGGAGGTGCTTTTGGTGCATGTTTAGGGATTTTGCTCAATACCAAATTGAACTTGAATCTCCCAATTCAGATATTAGCTATAGCATTTAGCTATTTGGTTATTATCATTGTACTATGGCTTTCAAAAGCAAAAGGGCAACTTGAAAAATCTAATATTATCATTGGTGGAATTATTGTGGGAAGTGTTTTTTCAGCCGGGTTAAGTCTATTAAAAACGCTTGCCGGTGAGGATGTTGTTTCTATGGTTTATTGGCTGATGGGTAGCTTGTCTTCTAAGCCTCTTACCAGTGCAATTTTGCTATCGATTGCCTCTATTACAGGATTTTTAATCGCTTCAAGATATATGAATGAGCTAAATATTATAACTCTGGGGAGGCGTGAAGCCAAAACCATGGGAATATCCTATGACTACACCTACAGATTATTGATGCTGATTGCAGTTTCGCTGACAGCATTCTCAGTATCGCTTTGTGGCATCATTGGTTTTGTTGGGCTTGTAGTCCCGCATTTATGCAGGATTCTCAC
Organism: uncultured Clostridium sp.; assembly: GCA_964415835.1. GTDB lineage: Bacteria > Bacillota > Clostridia > Acetivibrionales > DSM-1351 > Ruminiclostridium. Next base: position 20,898 of record CAYQCA010000016.1, read on the forward strand.
AGGTGCAGACAACCGAAAAATTCTTCCTATGTCTGCTATTTTGGGTGCTGTTTTTCTATTGACGGCAGATACTCTGACAAGGACAGTTCTGAAGCATGAAATTCCGGTGGGTGTTTTGACGACTATGGTAGGCGGTCCGTTTTTTATATACATTTTTATTACAAAGAAAAGGTGACATATGCTTAAGCTAAACGATGTTGAATTTAGATATGGTAAAAAGCAAATATTGAATGGCATTACCATTGAGTTCCGACAAGGCATGGTTTATGGCATTATAGGACCCAACGGTGCAGGAAAATCAACACTACTCAATTTGATTGCAAAGGATTTTAAGCCTACAGGTGGACAGATTTTTCTCCGGGGTCAATACGTAGATAACTATAAATATAAACATTTTGCCAGGATGCTTTCGTATATGCGCCAGGACATACAAGTCAGATTCCCTTATACAGTAAGTGAGTTTGTCAGTATGGGCAGGTATTGCCATGATGAGTGCTCTGATTCAGAAAATAGAAGTATTGTCGAACATAGAATTCGAGAAATGGATTTGTGGACTTATCAAAATACGCCATTAACAGAACTTAGTGGTGGAGAGGTACAACGTGCTTTTTTTGCCAAAACCTTAGTACAGGATAGTCAGATTATTTTGGTTGATGAGGGTGTATCAAATGCAGATATTTTTTACAAGCTAAAATTCTTTGACTATTTAAAAAAAGAAGCAGACCATGGAAAACTTGTAATTGTTATAATGCACGATTTGTTTTTGGCCAAACGTTATTGCGATCGGCTTGTTGTTCTCAATCAGCAAAAGGTTTACACAGAAGATAGTAGTGAACAGGTACTGAATCGTCAAATGCTTGAGGCGGTTTTTAAAGTCAAAGGTGACTTTATTGATCATACATTAATATTAGATTAACGGAGGAAATTATGAAAAAAGGATTGAGCGTATTAAGCGTATTATTAGTAGTTATGATGCTTTTCGTAGCGGGTTGCCAGGATACATCCAAGGTCAGTACTCCAACACCGGTTGCTGAATCAGTTGCTGCATCAAATTCAGAAATTAGGTTTATTGACGATAGCGGTAAAGAAATTGTGCTATCATCACCAGCAACAAAGATTATCTCTCTTTATTCCGTACATACAGAAAACCTATTCTCTTTAGGCTTGAACCAAGAGATTATTGGAGTAGGAACAAGTGATACTTATCCTGAAGAAGCTACTAAAAAAACACAATATAGTTTTAAAGATGATCCAGAGGTACTTATTGCAGCGAAACCAGATGTGGTTCTGGCAAGAACAATGATTATAAATGCATATCCGGATTATATTAAGGCTATTGAAGATGCAGGTATTCCGGTTGTTAATCTTTATTGTACTGAATTTGAGCAGTTTGATAACTATATAACTCGATTGGGAATGCTGGCAGGTAAAAATGATGAAGCTAAGGAATTAATATCCAAGTTTAAGGCATCGATTGATGAAATGACCGCCAAGTCCGGCAAATTGGAGACCAGGAAAAAGGTGTACTTTGAAAGCATAGGTGATAAGTTCAAGACAGCAACACCAAATTCATTTGCAGGAACAGCACTTCAAATCCTGGGCATGGAGAATATCGCCAATGATGTAGTTTTTGATGGTACAAGTACTGTTGTAGAGTATGGTGAGGAAGCGCTATTGGCAAAAGGTAAGGATATTGACGTTTATATTGCTCAAAAAGGAACGATGAACAAAGCTGTATCAGCAGACGAAATCAAAGCCAGACCAGGTTATGAATTGATTAAGGCAGTTCAGGAAAATCAAATTATTATTATTGATGAAAAACTTATTTCCAGTGCAACTATGAGATATATCGAAGGGTTAAAGGAGCTTTACTCTCAAATTTATGAGAAATAAGGTCAAAAACTATGGATAAACGAGTAGTAAAAGGTGGTAAAGAATTGAGATGCGGATATACAACAGGAAGTTGTGCCACAGCCGCTGCTAAAGCAGGTGCTATTATGCTGCTGAGTGAAGAAACAGTGGATGTAGTCGTAATATGTACTCCAAAAGGTGTAACTTTGACCTTACAGGTTGAGGATATAGTAAGAAATAAAGAGTGTGTGATCTGTGCTATATCAAAAGATGCCGGAGATGATCCTGATGTTACAAATGGAATGAAAATTTCCGTAAGAGTTGAAAGAATTCAAAAGGGAATACAAATTGATGGCGGCACAGGTGTTGGGCGTGTAACAAAAGAAGGCTTGCTCTGCAAGGTTGGTGAAGCCGCAATAAACCCAACACCCAGACAAATGATAGAAGAGGCTTTAGAGCAGGTAGCACAAAAATACCACTATAATGGAGGGCTTTCAGTTGTTATTTCAGCTGAAAATGGAGAAGAAATAGCAAAGAAAACATTTAATCCAAGACTGGGAGTTGTAGGCGGAATTTCAATATTAGGCACCAGTGGAATAGTGGAGCCTATGAGTGAAAAAGCATTGATTGAAACTATTCACTTGGAGATAAATAGTAAGACTGTTCAGAAAAGTGAATACTTATTGATTTCTCCCGGCAATTATGGAAGAGATTTTGCATTAAAGGAATTTGGACTTGACATGGATCTGGGCGTCAAATGTTCAAACTTTATTGGAGAGACTATTGACTATGCATTATATAGAAAGGTTAAAAATATTCTACTGATAGGTCATGCTGGAAAACTCTGCAAAATAGCAGGGGGTATAATGAATACTCATTCTCGTATAGCTGATTGCAGGTCTGAAATATTTGCAGCTCATGCAGCTTTGGCTGGTGCATCACCGAAGCAAATAGAACAGATTATGAATTCTATAACCACGGATGAAATTGGCGGGCTACTACAGAAGGTTCATATTGCTGATCAGGTTTATGAAAGTATATTGAGGAAAATTGAATATCATTTAAGCCAAAGAGCTGCTTTTAACTGCAGGATAGAGGTAGTAATGTTTACAAACCCGGGTGGAGCATTTTATAAGACGCCGGGTGCCCAACAGATGATAGGGAAGCTAAAAAATTGTATATGAAGGAAGTGAATGCTAAATAAATGAGTGGAGTATTGTTCGGAGTTGGAGTCGGCCCTGGTGATCCGAAACAACTGACACTGCAGGCAGTCGAAGTGCTTCAAAATGCTGGTGTTATTGCTGTGCCGGATACTGATGGCGATAAAACTGCAATGAAAATAGTTAAGGATTATATACAGGACAAGAAAATACTGTATTGTCCAATGCCTATGAGCAGGGATTTGAAGCTTCTTGAGCGGAGTCATCAAAAAGGCTGCGAAATGCTGGAAAAGGAGCTTTTAAAAGGAGAGGATATTGCTTTTATAACTTTAGGTGACCCTACAATATATTCTACCTATATGTATATTCATAGGCTGATGACAGAAAAAGGCTATACTACAAAAATTATTCCCGGGGTTACATCCTTTTGTGCAGCTGCTGCAGCACTAAATATATCACTTTGCGACAGGGAAGAGGCCTTGCATATTATACCCGCATCTTATCCTGGTACAGAAAAGTTACTGTTATTAGATGGCAATAAGGTTTTGATGAAGAACGGTAAGAAAATAGGTGATGTAGTGGAAGCCCTGAAAAGCATGGACTTGCACAAAAAAGCACAGATGGTGGAATGCTGTAGCATGGAGAATGAAAAAATACACAGGAATTTAGACCAAATTTCTGAAGACTCAAGTTATTTTTCAATTATTATAGTAAAGGATAAATAATTATGGTTACATTTGTAGGGGCTGGCCCCGGAGCAGTAGATTTAATTACGGTTAGAGGTAAGGCTTTACTTGAAACAGCCGACATTGTCATTTACGCCGGATCATTGATAAATCCTGAACTGCTGACATATACAAAAAAAACATGCCGGATATACAACAGTGCAGAGATGACACTAGAACAGGTGATTTCTGTAATGGAAGCTGGAGAAAGAGAGGGAAAGCAAACAGTGAGGCTTCATACAGGCGATCCAAGTATATATGGGGCAATACGTGAACAAATGGATATGCTCCTGGAAAAAGAAATTGAATATACGGTGGTTCCTGGTGTCAGCTCTTTTTGCGGAGCGGCTGCGGCCTTGAAGGCAGAGTATACGCTTCCAAATGTAAGTCAAACTGTCATTTTGACCAGAATGGAAGGACGAACACCCGTACCTGAAAAAGAAGAAATATCGAAGCTTGCTCAACATCAAGCATCGATGGTATTATTTTTGAGCTCGTCAATGCTTAATGAGTTGAGCAGGAGATTGATAGCTGGAGGATATGAAGAAGATACACCTGCGGCTATAGTATATAAGGCAACCTGGCCAGACGAAAAGATTGTCAGAACATGCGTTGGGAAATTGCAAGCTGCTGCAAATGAAAACAATATCAATAAAACTGCACTTATATTGGTAGGCAACTTCTTAGGTGGAGCGTATGAGCGTTCAAAACTATATGATCCTTCATTTACACATGAATTTAGAAAGGCTTCGCAGTAATGAAAATACAATTAGTCTCTTTTACAAAACAAGGCGGACAGCTATGCACGTTGTTGCAGGATGAACTAAATAAGCGGGGTAATAATTCTGAAGGATACTGTAAATATCAGACAGATGGTATAAAGAAATTGAACTGTGATCTGAAGAGTTTCACAAAACATGCATTTGACACTAGCGAAGCTATTATTTTTATAGGTGCTGTTGGCATAGCAGTAAGGGCTATAGCCCCTTTTATTAAGTCAAAGCAGTCTGATCCGGCCGTTTTGGTTATTGATGAGACAGTGAAATATGTTATACCTATTTTATCGGGACATTTAGGTGGAGCTAATGAATTGGCACTATTGATTTCTCGGATACTTTCTGCCCAACCTGTAATAACCACCGCCACAGACTGCAACGATAGGTTTGCTGTTGATTTATGGGCGCAAAAAAAAGGTTACCATATTGCCAATATCAAGAATGTAAAACATATTTCTGCAGCTATATTAAGTGGTGAAAAGGTTGGAGTTTACTCGGATTTTCCAATAGAGGGTGATTTACCGCAAGGGTTAATACACTCTTACAACACCAGAGTAGGAATATGCATATCCACAGAGGAAAAAAAGTTGTTTCAACATACGTTACATCTAATACCCAAGCAGTATGTACTAGGTATGGGATGTAGAAAGAATATAACATATGAGAAATTATTTAATTTTGTAAATTTCGTTTTAATGGAATACAAAATATCAAAGCATGAAATTGAGTCAATTGCTTCAATTGACTTAAAAAAGGAGGAGGCAGCGTTGCTATTATTGTGTAGGGAGTGGAGATTACCGTTTCATACATATTCTGCGCGGGAACTTTCTTTAGTCTCCGGAGACTTTACACAATCAGGCTTTGTAAAAGCAGCAACCGGTGTTGACAATGTCTGTGAAAGAGCAGCAATAAAGGCTTGTGAAGGAGAACTGCTAGTTAAGAAAATTTGTAGAGATGGAATAACTATTGCAATAGCTAAAAAAGAATGGAGGTGCAAATTTTGAAATTATATGTTGTGGGACTTGGACCGGGGGAAGATAGCCAAATAACGAACAAAGCATTAGCAGCTTTAGAAAATAGCGATCTGATTGTTGGGTACGGAGTCTATATAGATTTAATAAAGCATCTGATTCCTAATAAAGAAATACTGACTACACCTATGAAAAAAGAGGTGGACCGATGCAAAATGGCTGTGGAGGCTGCAATTTCAGGTAAGAATGTTTCGATGGTTTCTAGTGGAGATGCAGGGATTTATGGTATGGCAGGACTTATATATGAGGTTTTAGCAGAATATTGTACAAACGATGTAGAAGTAGAGGTTATCCCTGGAATCACAGCAGCGGCATCTGCGGCAGCAATACTTGGAGCCCCTTTAATGCAGGACTTTGCTGTTATTTCACTTAGTGATTTACTGACACCTTGGGAAGAGATTGAAAAAAGAATACGGTTCGCTGCCCAGTCCGGATTTATTATTTGCATATATAATCCAGCCAGTAAAAAGCGTGGGGATTATTTGATGAATGCATGTCAGATTGCAATGGAAAGCCTTGAGCCAGGGACACCCTGTGGGTTCGTAAGAAATATTGGACGAGAAGGACAACAGCATAAGATTTTATCGCTTGAAGAGCTTGCCAATACAAAGGTGGATATGTTTACTACTGTTATTATAGGAAATAAAAATACAAAAAAAGTTAATGGCAAGCTGGTTACCTCCAGAGGCTATAGAGACATATAGAAGGGACACTTATGAGTGTATTGATTTTCGCCGGAACAACAGAGGGCAAGGAAATCTCCTGTTACCTTGCCGAAAATGGAACTTGGGTGACAGTCTGCGTTGCCACAGAATATGGCAATATGGTTATGCCTCACAACGACAGAATAAAGGTCAAAACAGGGAGACTTGAAGCAGATCAAATGGCAGAGATAATGAAGGATTGCGCATTTGTAATTGATGCCACCCATCCTTATGCATGTATTGTAACAAATAATATAAAAACTGCCTGTTCTAAAATGAACAAAGAATATATTCGTTTGCTAAGACCTTTAATAAAGACTGATCATGTAATAACAGTGAAGGATACAAAAGAGGCTGCAAACTATATTAACACTGTTGACGGCAATGTATTAATAACTACCGGGAGTAAAGAGCTGGAACACTTTACTGTTGTCCGTGATTTTGAAAAAAGACTATATGCAAGAGTGCTTCCAACAGCTAGTGTAGTAGAGAAGTGTACTAATTTAGGCTTTAAGGGAAGTAATTTAATTTGTATGCAGGGACCATTTTCTCATGAACTAAATGCAGCCACACTAAAGCACATTTCTGCAAAATATATGGTTACAAAAGATACAGGACTAGAAGGTGGATTTGATGAAAAAATATCTGCTGCAAATGAGAATGGTGTAACAGTTATTTTGATAGCCAGGCCGACTGAGAATGAGGGCCTAACACTTTTACAGCTTAAGGAGTATCTTGACAAAAGACTATTTAACAGATCTGGTGAGGTTTTATGAAAAAGAAGCTTTATATAATTGGAGCAGGAACAGGGAGCGAGGAGTTTTTAACCCAAAAAGGACTGCAGCTCATTAAAAGCTGTGACGTAGTATATAGCAGTTGCAAAAGGCTGTACCAGCAGTTTTCAATTTTAAGACAAAATATAATTGAATGTCCTGTCTCGCAATTACAACAGGAAATAGAAGCATGTGAAAGTACACTTATCGGCGTGCTGGTATCTGGTGATACAGGTTTTTTCAGCATTACAAAAACCCTGGTAGAGAAACTTTCAGATTGCTGTGAGATTGATGTAGTATGTGGTATCAGCAGTCTGCAATATTTTTGTTCAAAAATAGGTGTCAGCTATGAAAACATGAAGATTGTGAGTCTGCACGGGAGAGAAAATTCAATTTTAGGAGCAGTTTCATATAACCAGTGGGTATTTGTACTAACGGGAGGAAGCAATAAAGCTAATGTTGTGTGCAACAACTTGGTGGGCAATGGTCTCGGAGAGGTTAGAGTTATTGCTGGTGAAAATCTATCAATGCAAAGTGAGCATATTATAAGAGGAAGTGCTAAAGAACTTTCAGAATATGCTTTTGATGACTTAACTGTGCTTTTAATTCAAAATGAGAACTTTGTAAATCCTTATTTACCATTGCATGATGGAGATTTTATCCGAGGGGAGCTTCCGATGACAAAGGAAGAGGTTCGTCATGTTACATTATCAAAGCTTAGCGTAGAGCCTTGTGATGTTGTTTATGATATAGGTTCCGGAACAGGGTCTATTGCAATTGAAATGGGGAGAAAAGCATATGAGGGATCTGTTTACGCCATAGAACAAAAGAAAGAGGGAGTAGAACTTATAAATCAAAACCGCCAAAAACTTGCAGGGTATAATGTTTCTGTTATTCATGGAAAAGCACCGGAAGCATTTATGAAGCTTCCAGCACCGGATAAGGCATTTATAGGTGGAAGTAGCGGAAATATGAATGATATAGTTGATTTACTTCTTCAAAAAAATCCAAATATAAAGCTGGTTGCAAATGCAATTACATTGGAAACCTTAAATGAGGCAGTTAATGCCTTTGAAAAACATGGATTAAAAACAGATATTGTATGTCTTAATGTATCAACTTCAAAAAAGGTTGGGGGTTATCATATGATGAATGCGAATAATCCTGTTTACATCATAAGCGGTGAGAAGGGATAGTGTGGAGGATATGGAAGTGAGTAATTTCGCCAGAGTTATGATAGCAGGAACAGGAAGTGGATGCGGGAAAACAACTGTTACCTGCGGGATTTTAAAGGCACTTGTTAATAAAGATATAAGAACATCAGCTTTCAAGTGTGGGCCTGACTACATAGATCCAATGTTTCATACTGAAATAATAGGTACGAAGTCACGAAATCTTGATACTTTTCTTTGTGGAGAAAATGCAGTGAAGTACCTCTTTGCCAAGAATGGTATAACAGCAGAGGTTTCAGTAGTAGAAGGTGTTATGGGCTTTTATGATGGGCTTGGAACCGGTGAAAGCTATTCGTCATATGCAATCAGCAAGCTTACTGAAACTCCTGTTGTATTGGTTGTTAACGGTAAAGGAATGTCGCTGTCCATAGCAGCTATGATAAAAGGCTATACTGATTTTTTGCCAAATAATATAAAAGGCGTTATTATAAATGAAATATCACCAAGTACATATCCAATGTACAAGCAAATAATAGAAGAGTATACACACCTTAAAGTTCTGGGATTTCTACCAAGACTACCTGAAGCAAAGATAGAAAGCAGACATTTGGGACTTGTTACTGCAAGTGAAATAGAGAATTTGCAGCAAAAATTGAACCTGCTGGCAGATAGTGTAGAAAAATATATTGACCTGGATGGTTTTCAAATGCTGGCACAAGCAGCTCCAGCTTTAGAATACGAGCTCATCAATTTTAAAAAAAAATATTCGTGCAAAATTGCTGTTGCTAGGGATTCAGCCTTTTGTTTTTATTATCAGGACAGCCTGGAGCTGTTGGAAGAACTGGGAGCAGAGCTTAAATTTTTTTCACCATTACAGCATACCGCATTGCCTGACAATATTAATGGATTGATATTGGGCGGTGGATATCCGGAACTATATGCTAAAGAACTTAGTCAAAACAAAAATATGCTAATAGATATAAAGGAAGCTGTAAATAATGGAATGCCTATATATGCAGAGTGCGGTGGCTTTATGTATTTACAGCAGGCTATTGTCGATTTGATGGGTAATACAAATCCTATGGCTGGTGTAATAGATGGAAGCAGTACTCCGCAAAACAAGCTATCCAGATTCGGATATGCTACATTAACAGCAAAGAAAGATAATCTCTTTTGCATACAGGGAGAATTCATTAATGCACATGAATTCCACTATTATGACAGCGATAATAATGGCTGTGACTATGAGGCTGTTAAACCTAATTCGGGTAAGAAATGGGATTGCATTTTTGCAACTGACACAATGCTTGCCGGGTATCCCCATATGCATTTCTACGGAAACATAGAGTGTGCAAAAAGATTTGTACAAAAATGTAGTGAATATGGAAAGGAGTAAGCAAATGGCGAAATCAATAATGATTCAGGGAACAATGTCCAATGCGGGGAAAAGCTTGCTGGTAGCTGGACTGTGCCGAATATTTACACAGGATGGCTATAGGGTAGCCCCTTTTAAATCGCAGAATATGGCATTAAATTCATTTATTACTGAGGATGGCTTTGAAATGGGACGTGCTCAGGTTGTTCAGGCAGAAGCTGCAAAAAAAACTCCGGATATAAGGATGAATCCGATTTTAATAAAGCCAACCAGTGACCAGGGTTCGCAGGTTATATTAAATGGACAACCTATAGGAAATATGACAGCGGCAGATTATTTCAAATATAAAAAACAGCTCATTCCACATATAATGAATGCTTATGAAAGCCTTTCGGCCGAAAATGACATCATAGTTATTGAGGGAGCTGGTAGCCCTGCTGAAATTAATCTCAAGCAGCAGGATATAGTAAATATGGGAATGGCAAAAATGGCAAAGGCTCCTGTACTCATTGCAGGTGATATTGACAGAGGTGGTGTCTTTGCTGCTTTATATGGAACTGTTATGCTGCTTGATGATGAAGAACGAGGCTACGTAAAAGGTACTGTTATCAATAAATTCAGAGGAGATGTCAACATATTAAAGCCTGGACTTGATATGTTGCAGGATTTGATTCATATTCCTGTGGTAGGTGTTGTACCTTATCTTACGATAGATATTGATGATGAAGACAGCTTAACTGAAAGATTTACCAAATCTACGACAGAAGGTCTGATTGATATAGCGATTATAAGACTGCCCAGAATATCAAACTTTACGGATTTTAATGCCTTGGAGCATATTGAAGGTGCAAGTGTCCGGTATGTTTCCAGTGTGGCTGAACTAAAAAATCCTGATTTAATAGTTATTCCGGGTAGTAAAAACACTATGGGTGATTTAAAGTGGTTGAGAGAAATAGGACTGGAAGCAGCAATTTTAAAGCATACTGCAAAAGATAAGCCCATTTTTGGAATATGCGGTGGCTACCAAATGCTATGTGAAAAACTTCGTGATCCATATTGTGTTGAGCATGGGGGTGAAATGAAAGGCTTAGGCTTACTAAAAGCGACTACAAGCTTTGAACAGCAAAAGACACGAACTAGAATTACCGGAGAATTTTATAATGTGGGTGGCATTTTTAAAGGACTTAGGGGAAAGCATTTTGAGGGTTACGAAATACATATGGGACAAACTACAGTACTGACAAATGAAGATCAGCACAAGACATTCTCTATTCTTACCGGGAACGATGGAAGTACAAAACCCGATGGTATGTGCAGCGGTAATATCTATGGCAGCTATGTCCACGGTATTTTCGACAGCGAAGGGGTACTTTATGAGATTGCTGATGCATTGATGAGTCAAAAAGGTCTTAAATTTGAAAGAAATTCTGTGTTTGACAGCAAAGCTCACAAAGAACAGCAGTACGACTTACTGGCTGATTTTCTGAGAAGATCTCTGGATATGGAATATATTTATAAAGTTATTGAGAAGGGAGTTTAGAAAATATGAAGCCAATTGAAATTGAGAAGAGAAGCTTTGAAATAATTTCTGAAGAACTCTCAGGCCGATATATTGATGAGCAAAATGCGCCGGTTTTAAAAAGAGTTATCCATACTACTGCTGACTTTGAATATGCAGATAATCTTTGCTTTTCGGAGGATGTGGTAAAAAAGGCAATAGCTTATTTAAAAAATGGAGCATGTATAGTTACAGATACTCAGATGGCTAAATCAGGAATAAATCAGGCTGCATTAAAGCGATGCGGCTGCGAATTGCAGTGCTTTATGTCTGATGAAGAAGTTTCTGCTAAGGCTAAAGCAGAAGGGACTACAAGAGCTGCAGTTTCTATGAGAAAGGCTGCGGCAATTGACAAACCGCTTATTATTGCAGTAGGAAACGCACCTACAGCTTTGATTGAACTTGACGAGCTGATAAAAAGCGGAGAAATTTCGCCAAAACTGATTATTGGTGTACCAGTTGGATTTGTAAATGTAGTGGAGTCAAAAGAGCTTATTATGAAGGCAAGTATTCCATATATAGTGGCAAGGGGCCGCAAGGGAGGAAGTAATGTTGCGGCAGCTATCGTAAATGCACTGCTTTATTTAGCCTCACCTAGAGAAGAGGAGTAGGATGTTATGGAAATACTGATCGCAGTTGTAATAGGATTTATATTGGATCTATTATTTGGTGATCCGCTGTGGTTACCCCATCCCATTAGATTAATCGGACTTATGATATCAAAAGGTGAATCAATTATCAGAAAGATTTTTCCTAAGTCAAAAAAAGGTGAGCTTGCCGGAGGTGCAATACTGGCTACAGCGATTACAGCAATAGTTTTTTTTGTACCCTTAGCAATATTGTTACTGGCGAATGAAATAAGTATTTATTTGAAAATTGCCATACATTCTATATTCTGCTACCAGATA
>CAYQCA010000017.1:0-11201 GCA_964415835.1 uncultured Clostridium sp.
AATATGCCTGAAAGTGGCAAGTGTTTTAGCTGTAATTGTAATGTTAGTTGTGGGCGCCCTGCAAATTAATGTTGCACATGCTAATAGTAATGCTGATATAGTGAATAACGGCGGTTTTGAGGACGATTCATTGTATTGGAATATTCCAGCTAGTACGGCGACAGTTGATTCTACTGTATTCAGAAGTGGTACGAAAAGTTTGTTCTACGAAAATACGGATAGCAGTAATTATCAGTGTTTTATGCAAGATATTCCGGCAAATCCTGGCGATAAACTTGCGTTTAGTGTTTGGATTAAAGGAGAGAATATTACCCAGCAAACAGGGCTGCCAGCAACATACGAAGATGGTGCTGCGATCTTCATCCAAAGTTATGATGCGAATAACAACTTTATTAGCGGGGTATATCCAGCGGGGAAACTCGGCACATTTGATTGGCAAGAAGTGAAAGATGAAGTGATTATTCCTTCTAATGCTGCTCGAGTTGCTGTAGGGATTTATTTGCGACCAGAGACGGTAGGTAAAGTGTGGTTTGATGATGTAGTAGTGAAAAGAGAAGTGCCATTAGTGAAGAACGGTAGTTTTGAAGAAGGAGAACTGCATTGGGATATTCCAGCTAATACAGCGACGGTTGACACTACTGTAGCGAGAAGTGGTACGAAAAGTTTGTTCTACGAAAATACGGATAGCAATAATTATCAGTTGTTTATGCAAGATATTCCGGCAAATCCTGGTGATACACTTAACTTTAGCGTTTGGATTAAAGGAGAGAATATTACCCAGCAAACAGGGCTGCCAGCAACATACGAAGATGGTGCTGCGATCTTCATCCAAAGTTATGATGCGAATAACAAATATATCGATGGCGTATTTCCAGCGGGTTTACTAGGGACGTTCGACTGGAAAGAGGTCAAAGGAAAAGCGATAGTTCCTCCTAATGCTGCTCGTGTTTCAGTAGGTATATATTTGCGACCAAAGACTGTTGGGAAAGTATGGTTTGATGATGTCGTAGTAGAAGTAGAACAACCTAAGTTGATGAAAACGTATTTGACGTATCCTAATTATCGTCATACTGCATTACAAGGTAGTACAGAAGCATGGAAGATCGACCTTGTTAATGAGTTGTCGGGTAGTAATATAGATTTCGAGATTCGCCATGAAGTACGTGATGCAAGTAATCAATCGGTGTTTGTGCAAACGCTTCCTGCAACGAATGGGAATTCACAAATACAGTTTCAACCTAACGCTACATTGCCATTAGGCAAATATAGTTGGCAAGTCGAATTGTTAGATGATAGTCAACAAGTGGTACAAAGTGAGCAGTATGAGATTACAGTAAAAGCGCAAATGCCACAGACTTATATTGATCGCGATGGGTTTACGATTATTAATAATGAGAAGTTTTTTCCGACGGGAACTTATTTAATTCGTGATTGGTCGCATAGCGATGACAATTTGCAATTAATTGCCGATGCTGGATTTAATACATTATTATCTTACACGTATGGGGAAGCGGATGATGCAAAAGATTTCTTAGATCGGGCGCATCAGCATGGATTTAAAGTTATTTATAATTTAGTTAATCTTTATTTGGGTGATGAAGCGAATAACAGAACGGATGGCAAAGATCCTTTTGACGTAGCTGAACAATATATTACTGATTTGAAAGATCATCCGGCATTGCTAGCTTGGTATATTAATGATGAGTTTGATTTAAGCTGGATGGATGAATTTAAGCGAATGTATCAGTTGGTAACAGAGCTTGATCCTAATCATCCTGTCATGCAAGTTTCGAATATGATGGGAATACTGGATGGGTATTATGATGTTACGGACGTAATCGCTACAGATCCTTATCCGGTGGGAGATGATAATGGGCTAGATACGGATCTCACGATGACATCTACTTTTGCCGAACATACTGCTAAAGTTGCGAGAGATTCCAAAGGGATGTGGATGGTTGCGCAGATGCATGATCTATCCGTTTACTATGATTGGCGTGCGCCAAATCAGCCTAATACTGCGGAAATACTGAACCAAGCGTACCAAGATTTGATTCATGGCTCCAAAGGTTTACTATTCTATTCGTTTTTTGATTTATGGTTCCCAGATAGGGATCGGTTGCCTGATGAAGATACATTCATCGCAAACTGGCCGATAGTTGAGCAAATGATGGAAGATTTAGCACCGGCTATTCCGGTCGTGATGGCTAACGAACGTGTGGATTTAACGGTAGTAGATACAGCAGCCGAGGTGGAGATTGCTGGTTTCGTTCATGACGATCAACTACATGTGATGCTAGCTAATCCTTATTATGCATCCAAAACGATAACGATTAATATCCCGACTGGCTGGAAAATTCAAAACCAAACGCAAGGAGTGATTAGCAGCACCGTTAGTGGCAATACCGTTACTTTCCAATTGCCATCTGTTGGTAGTGGGATGTTCATTATGGAGAAGGATAGCAACCCGAGTTCCTCAGGTAGTGGCGGGACGAACTATTACACTGTAACCTTTAACGGAGATGGAGGCATTCCATCATCTGTGACGCAATCTATTGCCTATGGGGAACTGCTACCAAAGCCCACAGATCCGGCGAGAAGCGGTTACAGTTTTGTAGGTTGGTATAAAGCTGACGGTAGCGAGTGGAGTTTCAATACCGACAGGATATACTCTGAAATCACACTAACCGCAAAATGGATAAAATCAAATCAGGATACGGGTATACCTGTTCTTGATAAGGAAAATCATATTGCTTATATGGTAGGATATCCTGATAAAACCTTTGGACCCGAAAGGCAAATGAGCAGAGCGGAAGCTACAGTTATGTTTGTGGATCTTTTAGTTAAGAAAATGGATGTTGAAAAAAAATATTCGTGCAGTTTCAAAGATATTAAGGGTACAGAATGGTATGCAAATGCAATCGGTTATATGGAGCAGTATGGTATCATCAAGGGTTACCCTGATGGGAGCTTTAGGCCGGAAGCGCCGATCACCCGAGCAGAGTTCGCATCAATTGCCACTCGTTTTGACTCTTTGGTCACTGGAAAGCCAAATATTTTCTCCGATGTTCCGGAAACACATTGGGCAAGAGAATGTATTTCTTTTGCAGCAGCAAAGGGATGGATTGGAGATTGTCCGGATGGAACTTTCAAGCCGCAAAACTACATCACTCGTGCTGAGGTAGTAACACTTGTAAACCGTATGCTTGAGAGGAATTGCGACAAGAGTTATGTACGCATCAATTCTGATTCGCTTAGGCAATATGTAGATTTAGCACCTGAATACTGGGCATACTATGATATATTGGAGACTTCAAACGGACATAATTATGAAAAGATTTCAAATAGTGAAACATGGCTAAGTCTCACAAAGTAATTGAGTAAATCTGCGGTGATAGAATTTTTCTATCACCGCTTTTTATGTGCGCCGTGTGTCCAGCGAAGCTGGACCACGCCAGTCGGGGTAAGTCCGACCGCGGTAATCACCAGTGAGCCGTGTAGCTAAACTCGGTGCGTTGCAGTAATGCAGGGTGCTAAGCGAGTGGATAAAGTTCTCATTAGAGGGCGAGCAATCATACAGACCGTAACATAAAGTGAATTCTGCCGTATCGAAAATAAAACTGCTCTGAAAAGAGGAGAATGGAGAAGTCGAGCCACGGGCGCACGGGCGAAGACCAAGGAAGATGGAAATCTCTCGGTATAGAGGAAGCGGTATGTTTGAAAGGTGTGGTTCGGAACTGGAGAGACCCTACCTACCACCAAAAGGTAAATAAGGGACGTATAAGCGAGAGTGAAATCGTATCCTTGGTGGGAGGGAGTCAGAGGGGTTAATACCACGTTATTTTCACTGCGTCATCTTTTGAGGCACTTACTATTTAAGTGTGTATATTGTTATAAAAATCAAATAATAATCCACAGAAATATGCTTAAGCCAGCTATTTATAGCATGAAAAAGGAGCCTCGAACAGTTGTTTTTCAACAACTATTGCGACGGTCCCCTTAAAAAAACAATCTCAGCGCAGCTGAGATTTCCATATGCTGTATTCTGTACTTCTGAGTTCTGAGTTCTGCTTTTTCTCTGGCTCCTGTACTTCTGAGTTCTGTTTTATTTTTTACTGGCCTTCCAGGCATCTATCTGCTGCTGAAAAGTATTTTTAAGTTCATCTATACCGGCAGCTTTTAATTCTTGTAAATAAATTGGGAGCTCTTTCTCCGGGTCAACGGTTCCGGTCATCAAAGGCGGATAATATTTTGCCGACACTTTAGCAACAGCAGACATCTGAGCACTTACCTGGGGGCTTGAAATATCCGGAGTGAAGGAAAGCGCTTCTGATCTGATTGCCTCACTGTTAAACTTTTTGTATGCATCCCATTTGTTTGGCGGGTCTCCTTTTAAGGTTCTCAGAATGAACCAGTTTCCCTGAGTATATTGAACCCCCAAATAGCCGCTGTCTTCTTTTATATCAACCTGCCCTTCCGGAGTAAGGTCATAATGCAAACCTTCAATACCAAAGTTTATGAAGTTCCGGACTTCGGGATCTGTATTTAGGCAGT
Source organism: uncultured Clostridium sp. (assembly GCA_964415835.1). GTDB lineage: Bacteria > Bacillota > Clostridia > Acetivibrionales > DSM-1351 > Ruminiclostridium. The sequence continues at coordinate 4,555 of CAYQCA010000017.1, forward strand.
TAAGAAATCTGATACAGGCCTCGGGATTTTTTGTACGTGCATTGACCACCATGATACCGCCTCTGGCAGACTCTGTGGTTACAATTGAAGGCGAAATCTGATGTGCTACAATTTCATACCCTGTACCATTTGACCATGATGCTGTAGAATATGGACCGCCGCCCGCTTGCCTCCAAAAGAAATTATGACCTTTAATAAGTCCTGATGGAGCTTTTACTGAAGCATCCTCATTTATATAGCCTGCTTTAAAATATTTACGCAGAGTATTCAGGGTTTTCCTTGCTAATTCTGTTTCAAAAATATTTTCAATTTTTAAGTTCTTATCTGTTGATTTGACCATTAGCGGGATGTCTTTATTGATAATGTACTCATAATTATCCAGAACAAAAAAGTTGTTGGAGTACTTTTCAAGCTCCATCACTGTAACGTCAGGTTCGTTTTGTTGTATTATTCTAAAAATTGGTTCGAGGGATTCAAGAGTATTGTATTTTGAGATATCAATATTGTATTTGTTGACAAGCTCTTTTTTATAGAGCCACCATTCAGGTACTGCTACCTCCTTGTTTGTCGGAACACCAAAAATTTTGTTGTTAATTTTAACACCTTCCCAAAGAATTGGGTTAACTATAGAGTACATTTCTTTTCCGATTGTATTCAAGTAGGGATCAAGTTCCAGCCAAATTCCTTTACGTGCGTAGCCGGAATAATCCCCCTGATCACCTTCGGTAGAAAAAGCAATATCAAAGTTAGTACCGGAATTGATTATAGTGGCAAGACTGCGCCCATATTCGCTCCAGTTAATTTTATTGTATTCAATACGAACATTGATCTTTTTTAGCAATATTTCGTTTATGGCGTTGTTAACCAGCTTCAAATCAGCATCAGGAGCTCCAACGGTAAAATATCTTAGAGTTACAGGAGCGGGGGCTGATTCTTCTGACAGGTCGGGGGTATTAGGAATATCATCACATGCCGACGCAGATACTAAAAAGAACAATGCAAGTGAAAGCCAGATTGCTTTATGAAATTTCACAGATTACCTCCAAAAATAGAATAAACGCTACATATTATTATACATCAAAAGGTATATTAAATTACATTCAAATTTAAATATAACTAAAAGGGTAGGAATTGTTATATAATTAACAATCTTGTATACAATATTCAACTATAAATAATGAAACGCTTATATAATGCGGATTTGAGAAATTAGTTACAAAACATTGCAAATTGATAAACGGAAGACATTGCGAGAGAAAAGTCGATATAAGTAACATCCCAATAAATTTTTAAGCTTTAAAGGAAGTTTGACTAAAGGGAGGTTAGTAATTATTATTGATAAGGGACTTAGTAGGTCTTCTAATATGAGGGGTTAAATAACGATTGAAAGGGGAATTAGCTGTGGATTGGTATTTATTACTGGCAGCTATCCTGCTGCCTGCACTAAGTGCGGCATTATGCTTTATTATTAAAAATCAGAGGGTTCGTTTTGCAGTAGTTGGAGTTTCAACTCTATTACTCTTTGCTGTTGCAGGGGGTTTTATATATCTTCTGATGAACTCACCGGAGGGAAAAATAGTTTTCCGTTTCGAAGGGCATACTCTTGAGGTAATTAGCTGGGTAATTAAAGGACTTGATTTATTACTGTTTAGCTACATTGCATATATAGGTATAAAGCATAAAAAAGCGATAGTAATAATTTTAACAGTTTTACAATTTGTACCATGGGCTTTATTTGAGGTCTTTGGTGTTTTTGGAAAGGTCTTTGAACCTGAGGAGGCATTTGTTATTGATCATTTATCATTAATTATGATAATGCTGGTATCAATAATAGGGCCAATTATCACTGTATTTGCATTGGGTTATATGAAGGAGCACGAGCATCATTTGCATTTAAAAGTATCAAGACAACCCAGGTTTTTCATGATACTGTTTGTATTCCTGGCAGCTATGAATGCTCTTGTTATGACAGATAATTTGTCTTGGATGTATTTCTTCTGGGAAATAACAACACTCTGTTCATTCCTGCTCATATCTCATGATGGAACTGAGGTAGCCATTGCAAACGGTTTGAGAGCTTTATGGCTCAATTCAGTTGGAGGAGTTGCATTTATTGTTGCAATTGTTCTTGTAAATTCAAGCCTGGATACACTTTCAATTCAGGCCATATCAAATTCCGGAATGCAAGGTGCTTTTACAGGAATGCTGCCAATTGCATTAGGACTTTTATGTGTGGCTGGATTTACAAAGTCTGCACAATTTCCGTTCCAAAGCTGGCTGCTCGGAGCGATGGTTGCACCGACACCTGTATCTGCGTTACTTCACTCAAGTACAATGGTTAAAGCCGGTGTGTATTTAATAGTTAGAATTGCTCCCGGTTTTTCCGGTACAATCTTAGGTCAGCTTGTGGCTATTGTGGGAGGATTTACGTTTGTCGCAGCTTCCGGTATAGCAATAAGCCAAAGTAATGCAAAAAAGGTTTTAGCGTATTCAACAATTGCAAATTTAGGGTTAATTATTTGCTGTGCGGGAATAGGAACAAGAATTTCATTGACAGCAGCTATTTTGTTAATGGTATTCCACGCAGTTTCAAAAGGATTGCTCTTCCTCTGTGTCGGTACTATTGAACAGGGAATTGGAAGCCGTGATATTGAAGATATGCAGGGACTGTTCAAGATTATGCCGTTTACAACTGTTATAACAGTTATAGGTATGATTTCAATGCTGTTGCCTCCTTTTGGTGTCCTTATTACAAAGTGGATGGCTATTGAAACAGCAGTTCATCAGCCGCTTGTTTTATTGTTTATAATACTGGGCAGTGCTTTGACAGTTGTGTTCTGGGCTAAGTGGATAGGAATAATGTTGACAATGTCCTACAGACCATCTTACAAAATTGAGAAGCTTACATTCTCGATGAAGGCTGCATTAACTGCTCTGATAACATCTGTGATGGTGGCAAGTATAGGCATTGCACCATTATATAATACTTTTGTAAGACCTCAGGTATTAGCATTTAAACTTGCCGATAAAGAGGAGCTTGTTGGAACCGGTTTGGGTATATGGCTGTCAAAGGCAGATGCTGCAATATATGGAGGATTTGCTTCAATATTATTCTTTGCAATAGTTTTGGCACTAATGGTTGCCATACCGGGTATAGCTAACAGAATTAAGCCAAGCAGACTAAAAGAGCCGTATCTGTGCGGTGACAATGTTAACGAGGAAATGCACAGAGTTGAATTCAATGGACCTGGTGACCAGGCTGTAAGTGTTTCAGTAAGAAATTATTACTTGAAATCCACATTTGGAGAAAAGAAACTTACTATAGCAATTAATCTTGTTGCAGGTGCTATTTTATTAATTATGTTAGGGGTGGTGATTGGATTATGAGCATAAACAATATAATAATTGCTATTATTGCCATAATAGCTGCTCCGATTATAGGTGGTTTATTAACCGGTATTGACAGAAAAATAACCGCAAGAATGCAAAATAGATTTGGACCTCCTATTCTTCAGCCTTTTTATGATTTCTTCAAGCTGATAGGAAAAGAGGGAATTGCAGTAAACCAGACACAAATGGTATATGTTCTCGGACACCTGCTGTTTGCCGTAGGAGCTCTAGTGATGCTTGCCCTGAAGCAGGACTTGCTTATGATGATGTTTATTCTAGCTTTTTCTGGTGTTTCATTGATAGTTGGAGCTATGAGTATACGTTCACCTTACAGTAAAATCGGTGCTCAGAGAGAAATTATGCAGATGATGGCTTACGAGCCTGTTCTGCTTCTAATGGTAGTTGGTGTTTATAAGAGCACAGGCAGCTTCATGATTTCAGGCATATTTAATCATCATGAACCTCTGTTGTTCAGCCTTCCCCTGGTGTTTTTGTCATTCTTGTATGTTTTGACTATCAAGTTAAGAAAGTCTCCATTTGATTTCTCAACTTCACACCATGGACATCAGGAGCTAATTAAAGGTATAACTACAGAATTCTCAGGAATGCAGCTGGCACTTATTGAATTGACTCACTGGTATGATCTTGTGTTGTTCATGGGATTAATTTCACTGTTTTTCGCACAGCCTATCTGGGTAGGTATAATTATAGCGTTAGTGAGCTATTTCCTTGAAATAGTTATTGATAACGTCAGTGCCAGAGTTACCTGGCAGTGGATGGTAAAGATTACCTGGATGTTTGGTATTGGAGCTGCTTTAGTGAATATTATCTGGATGTATCTGATTCCATAATATGTGGAACTTTAAATATGATAGAGGTTAGTTTTTTAAAATTAACCTTTTGTAAGAAAGGTGAATTGTATGGGTATAATAAGCAAATCAAGGAAAAAGTCGCCCTGGGTTATCCATTATGACTGTACCAGCTGCAATGGCTGCGATATTGAGACTCTTGCATGCCTGACTCCATTGTACGATGCAGAGAGACTGGGAATAATAAATGTTGGAAATCCGAAGCATGCAGATATTTTGCTTGTAACAGGTTCTGCCAATAAAAGAAATGCAAATGTATTACGGAATATATACAACCAAATGCCCGATCCCAAAGTTGTTGTAGCGATAGGAGCTTGTGCAAGCACAGGTGGTATTTTCAAAGAATGCTACAACGTTTTAGGCGGAATAGAAAATGTAATTCCGGTTGATGTTTTTGTTCCCGGCTGCTGCCCAAGACCTGAGGCTATTATCGACGGAATTGTTCAGGGTATCGGTAAGCTCGATGAAAAAGCAGAGCTAATGAAGAAAGGATAGTAAAACATGATTGAAAATTTATCAGAAATTACAATAGCTGAACTGTTGCCTGAGATATCAAAGGCAAAGTATCAGGGGTACAGATTTGTAACAGCTACCTCTGTAGATAATGGCAATGATACAATTGATGTTATCTATCATTTTGATAAAGACTATGAGATGAGAAATATAAGAGTAACTGTTAATAAGGGTGAGGAAGTGCCAAGCATTTCAAAAATTTTCTTCTGTGCAGTGCTGGTTGAAAATGAAATGAAAGAGTTGTTTGGACTTAATATAACCGGTGTAGCTATTGATTATGGCGGACATTTGCTCTTGTCAGAAGAGGAACTTGGCTCACCAATGCTGAGACAGCAAATAACTATTGAACAAAGAGGGGGTAAATAATTATGGGCTCAACTGTAATACCTTTTGGACCACAGCATCCTGTGCTTCCTGAACCCCTCCATATCAAGCTGGTTATGGAAGATGAAAATATTGTTGAGGCAATACCGGCAATAGGATATGTTCACAGAGGACTTGAGAAGCTTACCGAGACAAAGGAGTTTACTCAGAATGTTTTCATAGTAGAGAGAGTTTGCGGAATCTGCAGCGTTATGCACGCTATGGCATATTGTCAGGGTATTGAAGAATTGATGAATATAGAATTACCTGACAGAGCAAAATTTCTAAGGGTAATATGGGCTGAACTTCACAGAATTCATAGCCATTTACTATGGCTAGGCCTTTTAGCTGATGCTTTCGGCTTTGAGAGTCTCTTTATGCAGGTATGGAGAGACAGGGAAAAGGTTATGGATATAATGGAGGAAACTGCCGGGGGTAGAGTTGTTATTTCAGCTAATACCATTGGTGGAACACGACGTGACCTTAATAAAGAACAAATGAACAAAATAATTGCTACTGTTGATGAAATCAAGTATGACATTGAACAGGTTGAGTCTGTATTTTTAAATAATTACACTGTAAAGCACAGATTGGTAGGTAGGGGAATATTGACCCAGGCTGATGCCCAAGAGCTTGGAGCAGTGGGGCCAATGGCCAGAGCGAGCGGAATCAGAATGGATCACAGAACTACTGGTTATTCCGCATATGGTCAGCTGGATTTTGAGCCAGTCGTTCATAATGACGGTGATAGCTATGCCAGGACATATGTTAGATTGCATGAGGTTTATCAATCAATTGATTTGATAAAGCAAGCTATAAATAAAATACCTGAGGGTGAACATGTTGTACCTGTGAAAGGAAATCCTCCAAAGGGCGAAGTGATTTCAAGGGTTGAACAGCCAAGAGGTGAGGTGCTTTACTACCTGAGATCCAATGGAACTAAGAATCTTGAGAGACTCAGAATAAGAACTCCAACCTTTGCAAACATTCCAGCATTGATGAAAATGTTGCCGGGAAGTCAGCTTGCAGATGTACCATTGCACATATTGACTATTGACCCATGTATTTCATGTACAGAAAGATAGGTGTTATTAATGTTTAAAATGGTTGAAAATATTTTCAGAAACCTGGTGTCAAAACCGGCAACCAGATTGTATCCTTTTGAAAAAAGGGAGCCTTTTAAGGACTCGAGAGGGCAGATAGCCGGTTGTGATATGGATAAATGTATTTTTTGCAGTATGTGCCAAAGAAAATGCCCATCCGATGCTATTATTGTAAATAAAGCTGAGAAGTCATGGGAAATTGATCAGTTCAAGTGTGTAATATGTAATGCTTGTGTAGAGGTCTGCCCAAAAAAATGTATCATATCAAGTGCTGAACATAAGACAGCAGCTCTGAAAAAAGAGAAACTAAAGTTAGTTCAAGCTGAAAAGAATGCAGAAAATGCTTGAAAAGAGACAGTATAATATAAAGGATATTTTCCTACAGTCGGAAAATATCCTTTGAATTCAG
>CAYQCA010000017.1:11301-17354 GCA_964415835.1 uncultured Clostridium sp.
AACTTCTGGGTTCTACTTCTGAGTTTGTGTTACACAGGAGGTCAATAAAGTGCATGAATATGCAGTAACCCAGTCAATGATAACATTGGCTCTGGAAGAGGCACATAAAGCTGAAGCTTCCAGAATATTAGAAATACGGCTTGTAATCGGCGATTTATCAACCATAGTCGATGAATCTGTACAAATGTATTTCGATATTATGAGTGAGGGTACTATAGCAGAGGGCGCTAAACTAGTATTTAGGCGTGTAAAAGCAGAGTTTAAATGCAAGTCCTGCGGAGAGGTTTTTATTAAACCACCCAAAGGTTTTGATTGCCCCAAGTGTGGGGGACTGGGTACGCCGACAGGTGTAGGAAAAGAATTCTATATTGAAAGTTTGGAAATTGAATAACCTATGATTAAATAAGATTGGTTTGTATTCACACTCCTGTGGTATTTTCATATTATATATATTGTTATGAAAGTACAACAGGAGTGTGTTGTAATGTGAAAGGAGAGATACTAATGGAAGTAAAAGTGATGAAGAATATTATGCATGCTAACCAAAAGCTTGCTGAAGAAAATAGAAACTTCTTTGATTCTAAAAGAATTAGAGCTGTCAATATTATGGCATCCCCGGGGTCAGGTAAAACCAGTACTATTCTTAAGTTGATTGAGGTGTTCGGCGATAAAATAAATGTTGCTGTTGTTGAGGGAGATATTGCTTCAAGTATAGATGCTGAAAAGATAGACAAACTGGGTAAGCCTGTTATCCAAATAAATACAGGCGGTGGATGTCATCTGGACGCAAATATGATCAAGACTGCTGCCGAGAGCCTTGATTTAAAGGATGACACTATCTTGTTTATCGAGAATGTGGGGAATCTGGTATGCCCCTCTTCTTTTGATTTAGGCGAAGGAATAAAGATGGTTATTGCCAGCGTTCCGGAAGGACATGACAAGCCATATAAATACACCTCAATGTTTGAAGCTGCCGACATCGTAGTTCTAAATAAAATTGATCTGATGCCATATATAGATTTTGACAGGGATAGTTTTTATAAAGGTGTAAGAGCTCTAAATGAAAAAACCGAAATAATAGAAGTTTGCTGCAAGACCGGAGAGGGAATAGATAGGCTAGCGCAGTGGCTTCTTACCACGCAAGTATCTCATATCCGGTAGCTGTAACAGCCAATGTATATTCCCACTGAGCAGATAATGAACCATCCTGTGTTTTAACGGTCCATTTATCCTTGGCTAATTTAACACTATACCTTCCTTCGTTTATCATTGGTTCTATGGTAAACACCATGCCTGGAAGCATTAAGACCCCCTTGCCATTTCTAGCGAAGTGATCAATATGGGGGTCTTCATGAAATTTAAGCCCCACACCGTGTCCGCCTAAGTCACGTACAACAGTATAGCCTCTGTTATTTGCAAAAGGCTCTATTGCTCTACCTATTTCATTTATAGAACTAAAAGGCTTCACTTGTTGGGTGCCTATCTTGAGGCATTCTCTAGTAGTGTCAACCAAATTTCTTGCCTCAGCAGTTACATCACCAATCATAAACATTCTGCTGGCATCGGAAAAAAATCCGTTTAATATAGTTGAAACATCTACATTTACTATATCTCCAGACTTTAAGACAGTTTTGTCGTTGGGAATACCATGACATACAACATCATTTATTGACGTGCAGACACTTTTGGGAAAACCCGCATAATTCAGCGGAGCAGGTATTGCATTTTGCGATATTGTGTATTCATATACCAGCCTGTCAATTTTCCCTGTAGTCATACCGGGATGAATTTCTTTTTCTACTAAATTCAAAATCTGTGTAGTTATTTTACCGCTTTGTCTTATACCCTCGATCTGTTCAGGTGTTTTAATAAGAGAATTATGCGGAATTATAAATCCATGTGATCTATATTTCTCAATAGCTTCAGCTATTTCATCGGGTTTCAAAAAAACACATCCTTATTATTATTTTATTTCTAAAAGTGCAACAGTAATATCGTCCAGAATAGTATTCCGGCCACTGCTTTCCAAGAAGAAATAAGCCTTGTCAATAAGAGTTGACAGCGTATCAGAGGTAGAAAGGCTGGAATTTAATAAATGATTAACCACCCTGTCTTCACCAAACTGTTCTTTTTTCTCATTTCTTATTTCAATTATTCCATCTGTATAAAAAAACATTCTATCCTTTGGCTTGAATTCAATTGTTTTTTCTAAATACTCCGGATTATTTGTCCAGTTACTTATAGGAATACCGGATGCCCGTAAAATATTAAAATTATCTTTTCCGAATAATATCGGACACACATTCAAGCCTGCATTTGAATATGTAAAAGTATAATTGGAAACATCCAATATGCCATAAAATACAGCTATGTATAGATTATTCTCAAATCCGCTTTTATTAAAGTCTTTATTAAGAGCAGTCAAGACCTTTGAGGGTGACAACGAAGATTTATCTATAGCTGCACGTAAAAACATGGTCATCATGGAAGCTGCAACTCCATGCCCTGACACATCAGCTATATAAATACCATAATGATTTTCATCTATTTTAAAAATATCAAGAAAATCGCCGCCTAACATATCACATGGCTCATAAATAAAGCTGAAATCAAGTTTTTCCGCAACTAAGTGTTTGTTTGGAAGAAGACTATATTGCAGCCTTCTAGCCATTGTTAAATCGTTCTTAAGTTTTTCATTCTGATGCTCTAAAGCGTCACTAATATTTTTTAAGTCAGTAATGTCATGGAGGACTTCAATTACTCCTTGTATTTCATCGGTTTCGGAATGCTTTAACGGTGAGCTCGAAACAGAAAAAATACGGCCATTGATAACCTCTTCCTTTGAATGATTACAATTCTCATTATTAAACCTTGATACACAGTTACAACATGGTGAATGTCTGCCAAGAAACTCATAACATTTCTGTCCTACCATATCATGGCCGATTGATTCACGCATGGATTTATTTACAAAGGTTATTACATGATCATTATTTATTACTCGAACCCAATCCTGCATCCCATCGATGATGTCCTCGATAAAATTACAGGCAGCCAGGCCTAGACTTTTCCTTAATCTGTATGGCAAGATATCACCTCTTGTATGGAAATATTTACTAATATCGCATACTTAAGTATTTATAATACATATATTTTACCATAGATATTATTAAAAAACCGCTTAATTTTAAAAAATAATATTTATTGTAAAATATGGCAATAATGTTTGAGGGAGGTGTTAAATCTAATGAGCTTGGAAAATGTAGAAACAGGTTTAAAATATATTGATACGAATAAAGCATTCGCCTTTGCGGCTTTTACTGATGCATTCCATCAGGTTATTACCAGCTGCAGAACTAAGGATTTTCATGATATAGTGTTTGTATGTATTGGTACGGACCGTTCAACGGGTGACAGCTTGGGCCCTATTATCGGCTATAAGCTTAAAGGAATAAAATATGACCGTGTTCATGTTTTTGGTGATTTGGACTCGCCAATCCATGCGAAAAACCTCAGGGAAACAGTTAATTTGATTCAGACCCAATATAAGAAACCATTTATAATTGCTATTGATGCATGCCTGGGCAAAACAGAACATGTTGGGTATATTACTGTAGGTAAAGGATCAATAAAGCCTGGTTCAGCTGTAAACAAAGATCTTGAGCCTGTGGGTCATATGCACATTACGGGTATAGTAAATTTCGGCGGCTTCATGGATTTCTTAATACTTCAGAATACCAGACTCAGCACAGTAATGAAAATTGCTGATATTGTTTCAAGTGGGATAAAATATGTTCTATGGAAAATAGATAGAGAAGATATTTTGAGATCAGAAGTAAAGGGGTGCAGGAGTGCAGGAGTTCAGGAGTAGCAGGAATACAGAAGTAAAGGAGTATAGGAGTAGTAGGAGTATAGAATAAGGAAAAGTCCGCGTCGCGGACTTTTTTCAATCTAATATAGTATATTCTGCTTCCAATATGATTCAAGCTCGGTTTCTGATCTGAACCGAGCCTGAATTAATTTATCATGTACAAGCCATCTTATTAATTTACCTCAAAATAAAGCCGCCTCTTGAATAAATGTCACCACCGGATAATACCAGCTGCTGAACTTTTTTTGCCATTGATGATGTGGGCTGCATCTTGGCTACATCCTCGCAATCAAAGCCAAAGATCCATTTATAAATAAAAGGATGAGTTCCTTTTGATATATACTTTGTAAAAAGCGATGAAAATTTATAAATATTAGAGTTTTCCGAAACAATTCCTTTTATTTCATTACTGAGCAGCCAGGAATCACAAGTAAATGCTTTGAAATTAAATTCGGGAAAATGCTTAGGGAAAAAGACTCTTGCCAGATCAAAGGATTTAAGGCACTCGTCATAGTCCATTTTACCGCTTGCAGGAATATGGACGCCCAAAATATCATCCCCAGCCTTCAATACTAATTTATATTTTGATAAATCAATATTTGATGGAGTCAAATCAATAATGCCGGTTTCAGTATTCACAAGGTGAGCCGATAAAATATCTCCATCGAGCTTTTCATACTTAGCTTTGATAAATACATTGTCCTGGTCTGCATATTCTCCTGACTCATTTATAGGAGTATCCTTAACTGCAATCACAAGAATATCCTCATCATATTTGTATACTTCGGTATGACTCTGGTATTTTCCAAAGGCAAACTGCAGCCTTCCAAGACCAAATATATCACCATGTATATGGTTAACAAGCCATATATCCTCGTCAAAACCATACTTTCCGTGTTGTACATAATAATTGTCAACCCAGATATTTATATCATTCATTACGTCGTACAGAATATTATCAGGTATTTTTCGATCGCTATAGAATTTGACAAGGTCATCAAGACCCTGCTCATAAATATAAAGAGAGAATACTCTGTTTAAATCACCTAGAAGATTTTCAAGGGCTTCATGCCTCGATTTTAACTCATTTAAAAATTTTCCTTTGTCTCTTTCAACGTATAATACATAACACATCTCTTCGAGGTGCTTTTTCAATGATGACTCTTTTGCCACAACCAGCCTGGTTTCTTCAAGCATTTTTTTGATTTCTGTACTTTTTATGAATTGGTCTATATACATAATAACCTCCACGCCAAACCCCACCTTTATATAATTACAAATAAAACCATAATATTATATTATATATTTTTAATAAAATAAAAACATAGACAATATTGCTTGAAATTAGCAAAAAGTTGCTATAAATGTTTCGATGTATATTTTCAGACTTTTTTGAATAGATAACTTATAATATTGTATAAGTTACAAGTTAAGCGCTATACTGAACGAAATTTTTTATGAAGGAGGATTTTATGAAAAGCAAAAGTACAATGACTATAGGACTAGTTCTTATTCTTATAGGTATTTCAATTTTACTCAAGAACTTTGGAATATTTGAGATTTATTTTGATATTTTTGATATTGGTTTTATTTTCTCGAGATTCTGGCCTCTGTTTCTTATTATACCCGGTATGATTTTCCATTATACTTTTTTTACTGCAAAAACACGGGAAGCAGGCTTGCTAGTTCCCGGCGGTATTTTATTGGTTTCAGGCTTTACTTGCCAATTATCAATGCTCTTTGGTCTTTGGGAGTACCTTTGGCCTGGTTTTATCCTGGCAGTTGCGGTAGGACTGTTTGAGCTCTATCTTTTCGGATCACATGAAAAGGGGCTGTTAATACCGGTATTTATTCTGGGCGGATTAGCATTAATATTCTTTTCCATATCACTGGGGAGAAGCTGGTTGCTAAGGACTTATCTCGTTCCGGCAATATTGATTTTAGGCGGCTTATTAATAGTTTTTAGAAATCGTAGAAATTAGGTACAACTGTTCCTTAGCATTTGAAACAAATAACTCTATTTATGCATATATTGTATTAGCCAAAAAGTTAGAGGGTGCATAAATGGGTGAAGGTCAAATTTTGGAGAAGGCCGATAGCAAAGTAAAATCAAGGCGGAAGTATAAACCGACAAAGCATCAAATGGCATATAAATTAGAGAAAAATCGCAGGAAAAGAAGTT
>CAYQCA010000017.1:17454-32929 GCA_964415835.1 uncultured Clostridium sp.
TAAAAACACGGGAGGATTTTGTTATGGATAAATACGTTTGCACAGTTTGCGGTTATGTTTATGATCCTGCAGAAGGAGATCCGGATAGCGGGATTGCACCAGGAACAGCATTTGAGGATATTCCGGATGATTGGAGCTGCCCACTCTGCGGAGTAGACAAGAGCATGTTTGAAAAGCAATAACGAGGCGAAAAACAAAGATAAAGAGTGAAGAGTTACGGGAAGCCTAGCAGTACTACTTGCCATAACTTTTCACTCTTTTTTTGCAAATTTGTGATTAATGGAGGTTTGGATATGTCCAGAAAACCTATTATCGGTATTACCACTGCCTACGATTTTGAAAGGAATACAAGCACTTTAAAAGATGATTATTATGATGCTGTGGTACAGGCAGGAGCTGTTCCTATCCTTGTTCCTGTAGTAGAGGAAAAGAACATTTGGATGTCTTATCTAAATTTATGTGACGGGTTTATCCTATCAGGGGGCCCTGATATTGATGCATCGTACTTTGGAAAGAGCAATATGCCCTATGCAAATGAAATATCTCCTGTTCGTGATAAGATGGAGATTTTTATAACAAAACATGCAATAGAAATGAATAAGCCGTTATTGGGTATTTGCAGAGGCTGTCAAGTGATTAATGTTGCTGCCGGAGGAAGTATTTTTCAGGACATTTATGCAGAAAATAGTTCGGATAAGGCTATCTTAAAGCATAGTCAGCAAGCGCCGAGGTGGTTTGAGATACACGAGGTTGCCGTTAGAGAAGCCACCTGCCTACATAGTATTTTTGAAAGCTTTAGCTTAAGAGTGAACTCTTTTCATCATCAGGCTGTAAGTGAGGTTGCTCCTGGATTTATAGTAAATGCTTGTTCTGAGGATGGCATTATTGAAGCGATTAGCATGGAAGATAAGAAGTTTGTTTTAGGAGTCCAGTGGCACCCGGAAAATCTTTGGAGAAAAAATAAGATTCATTTGAAGTTATTTGAAAGGCTTGTAGCAGTATGTTAAAATACGTATATGTAAAGTTATGGAGGTACGTTAAGAAAAGATGGACGATAATTTACTAGGGAAACTGAAAACGAATTTAGAAAATTTCCTGGGCGATTTCTACGGACCGGTTACTAAAATAATTGAAATAATTGTTGTTTTTGCTATTGCAATGATTATTGTCAGGGTTGGCAGATTTTTTATCAAGAAGGTTTTTGAAAAGCAAAAAAAGTTCAAGTTCAGGTTGGATGATAAAAGGCTGGATACAATGTCAACGCTGACTTGCAGCGTATTTAGGTACATTGTATATATTGGTGCCATTTTGGCAATTTTATCTGATATTCTTGACCTCAAATCTGTACTGGCAGCAGCCGGAGTAGGTGGTATAGCCATAGGACTAGGTGCACAAAGCCTCATAAAAGATATGGTTTCAGGTTTTTTTATACTTCTTGAGGATCAGTTTGCTGTAGGAGATTTGGTGACTATTGAGGGAATGACAGGAACCGTTGAAAATATGGAGTTAAGGGTTACCAGATTAAAAAATTATACCGGTGACCTATATATTATTCCAAATGGTGAAATTAAGAAGGTAATTAACCATACACGTGACAATAAAATGGTTATAGTTGATATTCCAATAGCCTACTCCAGCAACATGGGCAAGGTAAATGAAATAGCGCAAAGAGTCTGTCAGGAAATAAAGCAGGAATTTTCTGTATTTACAGAGGATCCAACTGTACTCGGCATAACAAGTCTGGGAGAGCATAATATGAACCTGAGAATAACTGCCCGTACGCTGCCTAACGAGCAGTGGGAAGTCGAGCGCCGCATAAGACTGAAGATAAAGGAACAATTTGAGGAGAACGGTATAGAGTTTTTTGACAGAACTCGATTGATAAAGCCGGAAATTTAGTCATGTCGATATTGGGAATAAAATCATACAGATGGAGGTAGTAAATGCCTGATAAATATGCAGTTGGAGATATAGTTGAAATGAAAAAACAGCATCCCTGCGGAAGCAAACAATGGGAGATAGTTCGAACCGGTGCTGATTTTAGAATAAAGTGCGTTGGCTGTGCCCACCAGGTGATGCTGGCTCGGACCAAGTTTGAAAAAAGTGTTAAAAAGATAATTAAGTCTAGTATAAATTTTGACCAAAACGTATAGGTAATGTGACAGTTGGAAAGACTTAGTAATATTACTAAGTCAGCCTAGAAATAGAAATATATTCAGGCATATGGAGGCTAAAATGGCAGATATCACAAATCCAACACCGTCACAGTCTTTTGAGACTATTATTAAAGATTATCTTCATCAGGGAAAAGAGAAGCTGGAAAAAGATCTGGCAGGCACCAGAGAAGCTATTAAGATTATTGCTAAAGATAAGACAAAAAATTTTATGAGA
Organism: uncultured Clostridium sp.; assembly: GCA_964415835.1. Classification (GTDB taxonomy): domain Bacteria; phylum Bacillota; class Clostridia; order Acetivibrionales; family DSM-1351; genus Ruminiclostridium. Next base: position 19,846 of record CAYQCA010000017.1, read on the forward strand.
ACGATGGATATGGGGCTCAGTGAGGAAGAACGGGAGTGCCTGCATTCACTGATAGTAACAAGTATGTATCAATCTTTTTGCTATGGATATGGCATAGGAAAGATTGAAGGAGATACAAAACAGAAGGTTTGCCTATGATTTGTTAATTACCGCCAGGGTTAATAGCAACTAATAATTGTTGTTAACCCTGTTTTTTTTGTCCATAAAAATATTATGTAAATAAAATTGATAAAAAGTAACCGATTTACTAAAACGGTTTAGGAAAATGTTCTTAGTATATTTTTTTACCGTTCTGTCAAAAATTGTGCAAAAAACGCATAAAACCTTCAAAATATGATATGTCATTTGTGAAATATGCACAAAAAAATTCTTTTTATATGGTATAATTACAGAGTATACGTAACATAGTTTAGCGACTAAAATTAAAGAAAACGGTTTAGTTAAGCGGTTTACGTAAACGGTTTCCACAAAATTCATTTAACCATGGAGAGGAACGACGGACATGCGAGTAACTATTGACGATATTGCAAGATTAGCTGGTGTTTCAAAGGCAACAGTATCAAGAGTCTTAAACAACAAGGCTGAAGGGGTAAGCACTGATACCCGAAAAATGATACAAAAGTTGATCGATGACCTGGAATACAAGCCAAATCTTTTGGCTCGGGGAATTGTAACTTCGAAAACAAAAACCATAGGGCTTATTCTTCCGGACATTACGAACCCATTTTTCCCAGAGCTGGTTAAAGCAGTCGAGGATTGTGCAAGTAAAAACGGTTATACGGTAATTTTTGGAAATACTGACTTTTCACTTGAAAAAGAGCAAAACTACATTTCAACATTTATCGCCAAAAGAGTAGATGGTGTCATTTTAACTTCAACAGTAGACGATAACAGTATAATACATAATAAATTTAAGAAATATAATGTTCCCTGTGTTTTGCTAGACAGAACAATGAAGAACATGGATTACGACGCAGGTGTATTTTTTGACAATCAATATGCCTTATATATTTCCTGTGAGTATTTGATTAAGCACGGAAATAAAAAAATTGCATTTATATCCGGACCTGCTGCGGTTTCAACCTCCAGGGAGAGAATTGAAGGATATAAAATGGCCCTTGGACAGTATGGAATAGAATTTGATCAGCGTTTTATCAAATACGGGAATTTCACACTGGATAGCGGTTACAAGGCAATTTGGGATCTCCATAATGACGGGATCGAGTTTACCGGTGTCCTTGCATCAAATGATATTATGGCCATTGGAGCTATGAAAGCATTAAAGGAACTAAAGTACAAGATACCTGATGATATAGAAGTAATAGGATTTGATAATATAGAGTTTGCAAGTATGACTGAACCCCCTCTGACAACAATTCAACAGCCAACCTATGAAATGGGGCAAAAAGCCACAGAATTTCTACTGATGTTAATAAACGGAAAGAGTCCAAAAAACAAGCATATAAGATTACAGCCAAAACTGGTTTTCAGATCAACAACTAGATAGGAGAGATTACCTTGAAAAAAATTCTTGTAATAGGTAGTTCCAATATTGACTTTGTAGTCAATGTTCCTTACATGCCTGCGGTCGGAGAGACAATAATGGGTGGGGATTTTACCAAAATTCCGGGAGGAAAAGGTGCTAACCAGGCTTTTGCATGCGGAAAACTTGGTGGGGATACTGCCTTCTTGAGTACAGTAGGGGATGACGATTTAGGTCAGCTTATGATACACAATCTTGCATCAGCAGGCGTTGATACAAGATCTATGAGGCCTGTAGAAGGAAAACCCACAGGTATGGCGCTTATTTATGTAAACAAACAAGGAAATAACAGCATAGTAGTTGTAGCAGGAGCAAACACAGACTGCAGCGTTGAATATATTGAAGAAAAGAACAAGATTTTTGGAAAATCAGATATTTTGCTTGTTCAAATGGAGGTACCCCATGAAAGCGTATACTATGCTATCAAAAAGGCAAAAAGTATGGGGATTATGGTAATTTTAAACCCTGCTCCGGCTCCGGACAGTATACCGGATGAAATCTACAAATGCGTGGACGTAATTACCCCAAATGAAACAGAACTTCAGAAGCTGTCCGGATGTGAGATAGTTACCGAAGAAGATGCAAAATGCGGCAGTAAGGTTCTTCTCCAGAAAGGAGTAAAAAATGTTCTGGTTACATTAGGGTCAAAGGGTGCAATGCTTGTGAATGAAAAAGAAGCCACGCTTTTCTCTCCGCCTGACATAAAAGTGGTGGACACTACTGCTGCCGGTGATACCTTTAATGCAGCCTTTTCTGTGATGGTTGCTGAGGAGAAATCCTTCCATGATGCAATTAGATTTGCAAACATAGCTTCAACAATTTCGGTGTCAAGAAAGGGCGCTCAAACCTCAGTTCCATCCAGACAGGAAGTGATGGATTTCAGTGAAGCGCTAAAAAAATAAATTTTAAATAGCGAGGTACTGCTTATGAAAAAAGATAGGGTTCTAAATCCGGATATTTCTCGCTCTATTGCAAAATTAGGGCATACAGAGTATCTGGTGATAGGGGACGCAGGGCTTCCCATTCCAAAGGAGGCAGAAATAATTGATGTTTCAGTTACCAAGGGGGTTCCCAGTTTTATGGATGTGTTTAGTGCAGTAGCGCAGGAGCTTGTAATCGAATCGTACATTTTTGCTTCTGAGGCTATTGAGTCAAATCCTGAGTTTGTCACACAAATCAAGGCTGTATTGACTGATAAACAAGCAATGACAGTATCACATGAAGAGTTCAAATCTTTAATGAAAAAGGCAAAAACAGTTATTAGAACAGGAGAGTGTTCAAGTTTTGCAAATATTATTTTAATTGGCGGAGTTAATTTTTAAAATAAGAGGAGGTTAAGATTATGTCAACTATGCAAGCGGCGGTATTTGAGAAGGAAGGTTCATTTATACTTAAGGAAGTTCCTGTACCCCAAATTACACAAGATGATCAGATAATTGTAGAGGTTGAGGCATGCAGCATTTGCGGAACAGATGTACATATAACAGCAGTTCCTCCGGGATATATAGCGACACCAAACACAATATTGGGGCATGAGTTTTGCGGCACAGTTGTCGCAAAAGGAGCCAAAGTAAAGCATCTGGAAATCGGCGACAGAGTTGTTGCAAATCCTAATAATTACTGTGGAACCTGTGTTTATTGCAGAAAAAATTTACCGAATGAATGCCAGAATATTGAAGCCCTTGGTATTGATTATGACGGAGCATTTGCCAGGTATTGCTGTATCTCAGGTAAGGTAGCATATAAGATTTCAAAAGATGTTCCCGCCGAAATTGCTGCGTGCGCAGAACCGCTGGCATGTGCTATAAACGGACTGAACAAGGTAAATATAAAGCCTGGGGACAGCGCTGTTATAATTGGTTCGGGCCCAATCGGTCTCATTATTACAATGTTGTTGAAGGCATCAGGAGCAAGCCGCATTTTTCTTCTCGAGACTGCTCCCTATAGAATAGAATTTGCTAAAAAATTAGGAATCGCAACAGTTATAGATCCAATTCACGAGAATGCAAAAGATATTATCAATAAAGCAACAGAAATAGGCGCTGACTTTGTTTTCGATGTAACCGGTTCCCAGGTAGTGTCAAGTATTGATTTAGTACGAAAGGGCGGCACGGTAGTCCTGTTCGGTGTGAATAAAAGAGCAGTTTCACAGCTGACACAGGCTGAAATTACAACCAAGGAGATTTCCGTCCTGGGAACATGGCTGGCAAATGCTACTTTCCCTGAAGCTGTAAACGTAATAGAACAAAAGGCTATTGACCTTGGAGCTCTCGTTACGGATGTGCTGTCTCTAAATGAAATTCATGAAGGCCTTGAAAAACTCAGACAGGGACAGGCTGTCAAAGTAATTATTAAACCATAATTGAAGGCGGAGGATAATATTATGTCAAAGGTATTAAATGTTGGTGTTATCGGTTGCGGTCAGATTGCTCAGATTATGCACTTGCCGTACATTCAGGAATGCGATAACTTAAATCTTTATTCTATATGCGATATTTCAGAGTATGTAACTAAAATGGTGGGAAAAAGATATTGTCTGCCTGAAAACAGGTGTTTTACAGACATGGATAAAATGCTCTCAGACTCTGCTCTTGATGCAGTAATTATCTGCACAAAAGATCATTACGAGCCGGGATTAAAGGCTGCCAAAGCAGGAAAGCACATGATTATCGAAAAACCGTTAGCCTACAGTGTGGATCAGGCGGATGAAATAATTGCTGCTGCAAAGGAAAGCGGAGTTGTTCTTCTTGTAGGTTATATGAAGCGCTACGATCCAGGTTTCCAGTATGCACTTGAAAAAATTAAGACATTAAAGGACATAAATTATGTAAGAGTTCATGACTTTGGAGGTTCCTTTGACTTCACTACAAAGATTTATGACTTGTATGCCGGTATGGATGTGCCAAAGGAGGTCATTGAAGAGGGAAATAAGAAAGTCCATGAAGCCAGAATTCATGAAATCGGAGAGGACCGGGCTCATCTCGAAACTGCTTATGACCTTATATGCGGGCTATCCTCACATGATACCATTTTATTGCGCCATGCCTTTGGCGAAGGGAAGGTACTGTTTGCAGATGTGCATAAGGAAGGCTTTGTTACGGCAGTTCTTGATTTCGGAGATTTCAGATGTACATTCGAATCCGGTCTCGTTATGGACAGGAGATCCTGGGACGAAAGCATTTGGGTATATTCAAATGAATGTAATATGTCAATTCACTTCCCTTGGCCATACCTTAAAAATTCGCCGACAGTTGTTAAATTAAACGAAAATGAACCCGGTACCATGGTTAATGTAAATAAGGAAGTTGTCAGCGCTTTTGATGAATCGTACAAGTGTGAATGGATGCATTTCTATGATTGTGTTGTCAATGGAAAGACGCCTTACACCAGCGGGGAAGATGCAAGAAAAGACTTGGTTTTGGCCGGTAAGATAATCAGAGCCGTAAAAATATAATAGAAAGCGGGATTATATATGTTTGAGGTTTCACAAGGTGTATCTGTTTTTATGGTTTTATTCGCCACTTTCCTCTGGGGGTCATGGTTTCAGTGTATAAAGAGGCTGGGGAAATTTCCTGTAAGCGGTTTTATGCTATGGCTCTATACTTTTTCAATAATAATTGTCTGGGGCTTTATAGGTCTTTTTGGAAAGTTCTTTCTTCAGGATGGAGTTTTTGAACCAATTGCCCAGAATTCCAAATTGTCTATAGCGGTTATCATATGCGGTGCACTGTTTGCCGTAGGAATGCAGCTGCAGATGGAAGTTCTGAAAAGAATGGGTATTATATTGAGCGTATCGGTTACTGCTTCCTGCAATATAATATTTGGGACAGTTCTATCAGCGATATATGGAGGCTTGAAAGAGAATATATCAATTACTCTATTGGTTATTGCAGCCTTTTCTCTGATTTTTGCAACAATTATTTGTCAGATAGCAGGAAAGCGCAGAACCCAGGAACACGGAGGACAGGTAGAAGGAGCGGAGTTTAATCCCAAAATGGTTGTTTCATTGGTTTTCATAATACTATTTCTTGCCTCTGCATATCCTCTGGCTATGGCAATTGGAGTAAAGACAGAAATGAACCCTCAGGGTTTTGAACCGCTTCTCTGTGTTGGGATTCTTTCAATAGGATCTTTTATCGGTACATGGATCTATTCATCGTTTATACTGACAAAAAACAAGCTGTGGAAAGCTACCTTTATGCCGGAGGATAAAACCGGAATTGTTATGGCTCTTATTTCTGCATCATGTCACTATGGAGGAAACATAATTCATACAATTGCAATTCCTCAGGTAAGTGCAGCTATAGCATGGCCAATGGGACAGGCAGCCAATCTATGGTCTTATATCTGGGGAGTGTTATACGGGGAATTCAAGGGGTCCTCAAGAAAAACCTATCTCATTCTCCTTTCCGGTATACTGCTTTTTGTAGTCGGTGTTATCTTACTGGCAATCAATATTTATTAACAGTTCTAAATAATCTTAGGTACCATGAGTTTAATGCGTGGAATAGTATTTTCTGCGCAATAAGCTCTAAACGATACAGCTTTCCAGTTGATTTAGGTTGTCGAACACAAAAAAATAGGAGGTTTTAAACTGGAAAGTATCTCATCAAAACCTTACTAATAATTTTATTATGGGAGGATTCACATGAAAAAATTAATCTCGTTGGTACTCGTTATGGTAATGATGGTAACCTTATTTGCAGCATGTGGAAGTAACAGCACAGCTACAGATTCCCAGGCTTCATCAAGCCAAGCAACAGCTGGTAGCTCGGAAACCAGTGCCAGCTCAAGTAAAGCCGGTGGAACACTTAATATCTTTGGTTGTCTGCAGCAGCAGGAAAAGCAACCGGATGGCTGGGCAGAGATTGCCAAGAATTTTGAAGCTGAGACAGGTATAAAGGTTAACTATACCTGGAAGGGTCAGTGGAGTGAAATTCCACAAAACTTGACAGCAGCTAAATTGGCAGGAGAGAAAATAGACCTGGTACATACCGGTGTAGGGCTTGTTATGTCATCACTTGCTCCATCAGGCATGGTAATGGATCTGACTGAGCTTATTGCTCCGATTAAAGACCGTTTTGCCCTAGGTATCCTTGAAACAACTACAGCGGGTGGAAAGATATGGTCAATGCCTGTAATTGATTCGGGTACCAGCTTAATTTATTATAATAAAACTATTTTTGATGAGCTTGGTATAAAGGAACCAGCAACTTATGAAGAGCTTGTTGCAGCAGCAAAGCTTATTAAGGAAAAGAAAAAAATAATGCCTATGATTCATCAGGGTAAAGATTCCTGGATGTGGCCGATGTGGTTTTTTGAATCCTATGGACAGGTTTTAAACGGTGGATCAGTTCCTGCAATCCAAAAATTCTTATCAGGAGAAACTAAATTTACAGGAGAAAACGAAGCAAAGGCATTTTCTCTAATAAAGAAGTTTATGGATGACGGAATTCTCACTAAGGAATCTTTAGATACAAACCGTGATGGAATGCTGGCAGTATTCATGCAACAAAAAGCCGCTATGTTCTATGGTGGAACATGGGAGTTCAGCTCGGTTAAATCGGGAGTAAAGGATTTTGAATGGGATGTTATGGAGTTCCCCCAGGTTATACCCGGCGCAAAGCTTGCACATGGTGGTGGACCAAACGGAACAGTAATTATACCTACCTTCTGTGACCAAGATAATTTAGGCAATACTATGAAATATGTTGAATACTTTACAAGACCGGAAGTTAATCAAATAGTAATGAATATTGTTGACCCGCTTATGTCTGGCTTAAACGGTATCAAGGTAATGGATGACCCAAGAGCCGAAAAACTCAATAGCAAGTTCCTCCCAAATACTGTTGCTTTCCTTGACTGGATTTGGCCTGTTGAAGTAAATGATGCATTTACACAGTCAATCCCAGCTGTAATGAATGGCAGTATGTCACCTGAACAGGCTACAGAAGTTGTACAGAAAGCCTATGATACATTAGTTAAGGAGAAAAATTACTCCTATAACTGGTATGATAAGTTTACTGCAGATGACTGGGCGAAAGTAACTCCAAAAAGCATACCACAGTATGAAGTTAAATAGAAAAGCGGCTTAAAAAGACTATTTCACCTATGCAGATCGGTAGATGCCGGTCTGCATGGGTACCAGTACAAGGAGAGATATATATGAGCGTGAAAAGGTCAGAGAAGCTTTTCCCTTATTGGATGTGTCTGCCTGCTGTAATATTATTTGCAGGCGTAATGCTATTAGCCTTTGTGCAGGGCATCAGGACGAGCTTTTTTTCCTGGGACGGCCTGGGAGAAATGAAATGGTTAGGCATTAAAAATTATTATTTTGCAATTACAGACACTATTTTCTGGCAGTCAATCAAAAATACAATGTTTTATGCTGTTTTTGTAACTGTTATGAAAAATATAATAGGATTATTGTTAGCATTACTGCTTGTAAAAGAAATATATGGGAGGTCCTTATTCCGAGTAGCCACATATATGCCGGTAACATTCTCATATGTAGTTGTCGGTTTGCTGTGGTCCTGGGTTTTCAATCCTACATTTGGTTTGCTGAATTCATTTTTAAATGGAATTGGTGCTGAGGGAGCAATACAAGGATGGTTAAGTGATCCCAAATTGGCTATGTACTCTGTTATGTGGGTTGACATTTGGAAATGGGTAGGGTTTCACATGGTTCTCTATCTTGCAGGAATTCAAGGGATTCCAAAGGATCTTTATGAAGCAGCAGAAATTGATGGGGCAAATAAGTTAAGATGCTTTTGGAGCATTACTATACCGCAACTGAATAGTACTTTAGTTATTAATATTCTTTTATCTTTGACAGGTGCCTTTACCGCGAATTATGATGTTGTAAAAGTAATGACTAACGGAGGTCCATTCCATGCGACAGAAGTAGCACTCACATATATTACAAATACAGCATTTAATTTTGCAGCATTTGGTAAAGCAAACGCAATGAGTGTTATTCTCTTCTTATTTGTTTTTGTATTCGGCTTTCTACAGGTTAAGGTTATGACTAAAGATGAAAATTATGAATAGTGCTGAGAGGATGTGATTGTATGAATACTAAAATTCCTAAAATGGTTTCAAAACTTTTAACTTATATCATCCTTTTGAGCATATTGGTGATAACTCTTTATCCTGTTATTTGGATGATTTCAGGATCACTCAAGTCTTCAACAGAGTTCTACACCAATATATGGGGGCTTCCAAAGGATCCGCAGTGGCAGAATTATTCAGCAGCCTGGGAAACGGCTGACATTGGTCAAAAGTATATCAATAGTTTTTTTGTATTAATAATGTTTCTTATAATTATGATCCCTGTTAACAATTTTGCTGCTTATGCAGTAGCACGTTTAAACTTTAAAGGTAAGAAAGCTATTTATACTTTTCTATTGACCGGATTAATGTTACCTGGGGGCGTGCTGGCTATTCCGATATTTAGTATTGTCTTAAAAATGGGGCTGGTAAATAGCCTATGGGGTTTAATAATAGTTTATTCAGCTCAGGCAGTAAGCTTTGGGGTATTTATTTTGAGGTCGTTTTATATATCACTTCCCAGAAGTCTTGAGGAAGCGGCAAAAATTGATGGCTGTGGACAGTTCGGCAGCTTTGTAAGGGTTATCCTACCATTAACAACTCCGGGAATTATGACCCAAATAATATTTAATGGATTAACAGTATGGAACGAATATTTTATTGCAAGTCTTGTTATCAGAACACCTGAAAAACAAACATTACCGATTGGCCTTTCAATGTTTATAAACCAATATGGGGCAAATTACGCTGAAATGTTTGCAGCATTGGTATGTGTTACTCTTCCAATGATTATCATTTACCTTATAGGTCAAAAGACATTTATTGAAGGTTTATCGGCTGGAGCCGTAAAGGGATAGAAATCAAACATTAAAACGTATTATATATTGAGGAGGTTATTGATATGAAAGTTGGTTATACAGTTTGGACCTGGATTAGTGATGAATTTAATGATTGGGCACCACGAAGCAATAATTTTAAGGGAGATTATGAACAGAGCTTAAAGGACCTGAAGGATCTGAAGTATCAAACAGTCGAATGTTTTGGTTTTCTAACAGATCATTACGGTAACAAGGTTGATGAATTCAAATCTCTTATGGCAAAGTATGGTCTTGAGTTTGTAAACCTTTATCATTACTTTAGCAATGACATGGAAGCCGATGTACGATGTGCAGAAGATTACTGCAAGTTTTTGAGTGCGGTTGGCGGAACCAGAATGAATACCCAATGTGTAATGTGGAAGGACGACCCGCTTGACAGGCCATTTGATAAGGCCGAGGTTGAAAGATATATTGCTGGATGCCATAGGATTGGCAAAATATGCAATGATTATGGGGTTACATTATGTCTTCATCCACATGCCAATACATCAATTTTCAAAGAAGAATCTATTGATTATTTTGTAAAAAATTCAGATCCAAAGCTTGTGAGCCTTTGTTTAGATACTGCACATATTACACTGGCTGGCATGCATGCACCCACAATATTTGACAGATACGGCGATCGTATCGGATATGTACACTTGAAAGACTTAGACCCTGACGATACTCTAAACCCGGAATGGCCCATGAAGAGATTCCGCGCTCTGGGACAGGGAATAGTTGATTTTAAAGGGGTTATCAAGTCCCTTAAAAAGCATAATTATGATGGCGTTGTTTGTGTTGAACTTGATTATCAAAGGGTAAATAATTACGAATCAGCAATGGTATCTAGAAAATACATTGATGCAGTTCTCGGAATGTAATACCTTAGGAGGCGAAGGTAAATGAAAATAGCATATACTGTCTGGTCATGGACCCAGGAAGAGTTCAGCGGACCAACTGATCATGGGAAGAGGGATTTTGAACAGGCAATCAAAGAAGTTTCTTATTTAGGATACAGATACATAGAGGATTTCAACTTTATTGTTCCACTATTTGAGAATAACCCTGAGGAGCTTAGCTTATTATTAAAAAAGTATAATTTAGAGCTTGTGAATATGTATCATACATATTATGAGGATGATGTTAAAAAATATCTCGAACTAGGTGAAAAGACCTGTAAATTGCTCCAGCATTGTGGGGCTACAGTTCTTAATGTTCAAGGCAACATATGGAACGAGCAGCCATTTGTAAGAACTCTTAATAAGGAAAAAATAGAAATGTATGCTGACGTTTTTACCAGGATGGGGGAAATCTCGCAGAAGTATGGTGTCACAACATGTCTGCATCCTCATGCGCATACTTGCATGTTCCATGAAGATGAAATTGATTACTTCCTGTCTATCACAGACCAAAAGCTTGTGGGTCTTACAATGGATACAGCACATACCACTCTAGCCGGGATGGATGCAGTCACAGCCTTTGACAAATATGGTGACCTGATTAAATATGTACATTTAAAGGATATTGATCCGGACCCTGAATCACATCTTGATTGGCCCATGAACCGCTTTCGTGCATTAGGCCAGGGTATTGTTGACTTCAAGGGAGTCGTAAAGGTACTTAAAAAGCATAATTATGATGGGGTGCTTTGCGTAGAGCTTGATTGCCCTCTAGTTTGCAATTTTGAATCTGCTCAATTCTCTAAAAGATATTTAAAGGATGTTCTGGGAATGTAAAAAATAATCAATTACAAATTCCCGAAACCGTAAAACCATTTCAGAATGATAACGGTTTTCAAATAGTGAGATCCCGATTGTCCTACGGCAAACGGGTTCTTCTATTTCCAGAAGTTTGACTGATGAGCCTGTAGTTTTTCCCCAGGAAACAGAGGGTATAAAACCTACTCCCTGACCGGCTTTTATTAGGCCGCGAACGGTTGATGGATCATCGCTTTCAAAAGCAACCCTGGGTGAAAAACCGGCCAGCTTGCAAAAACTATCCGTTATCTCGCGAAACGGACTTCCTTTCTTTAGGTTTATAAAATTCTCGTTGGCAACCTCTTGAAGCTTGATGCTTTTACGGGATGCCAAAGAGTGCCTGAGCGGTACGGCAATATAGAAAACTTCTGATATTATAGGAGTACTGCATACTCCCTCCAAATTCAATGGCAAAATTGAAATACATAAGTCAAAGTTAAGGCTTGAGTGCCGCGACAAATGCTGAATTAAATTAAAAGTTACATTGAAGTGTTTTTCGCAGAAAGCACTCAAAAGCCCGGGCAACATGGGTGATGCAGCCAGAAAAGCCAGGTTTATTTGCTCCTGACTGCTTTTGTTAATACTTTTTAGCTCACGCATTCCATCTTCAAGGGCGGAAAGGGCAATTTCAACTTTCTTTAAAAATACTTCTCCATTGTGATTCAGTTTAATATATTTTCCCTCTCTGTCAAAAAGCGGAACGCCCAGTTCGTCTTCCAGCAGGTGTATGGTTTTGCTAAGAGAGGGTTGTGCTATAGATAATTCTTTCGCGGCCTTTGTCATGTGTTCGAGGTGAGCTACCTTTTGAAAATATTTAAGTTGTAACAGTTCCATAATATATCCCCGCTTTTTAAAATTATGTATTGATAGTTTTAAAGCTATTAATATATTTACAATTATATATTATACATTATATATAACATGGTGTATAATACTAACGTGAAATAAAATGGGGGAGCAATATGAAAAAAGGTTATTTATATATATTAATTACAGCATTTGCATTCAGCACTATGGAAATTGCCGGAAAAATGGTAGCTAGTCAGTTCAATCCGTTTCAGCTGACTTTTATAAGATTTCTCATCGGAAGCCTGGTTCTTCTTCCCTTTGCAATTATGGAAGTTAAAAGGAGAAATTTGAAATTAAAGCTTAATGATTTCGTTTATTTTGCTTTAACGGGTATAACCGGAATTTTAATAAGCATGTCCTTTTTCCAATTGGCGATTCTTAATACAAAAGCGTCCACAGTAGCGGTTATTTTTAGTGCAAACTTTGTATTTACAATACCTTTTGCCAGTATAGTCCTAAAAGAAAAACTAAATAAAAAAATGATTATGACACTTATAGTTAGTATATTTGGCGTACTGCTGATTTTTAATCCCTTTTCCATTAGCCCGGATATGACAGGAATATTACTTGCTTTTGGTGCTGCGGTTACTTTTTCTTTATTCAGCGTAATAGGAAAAACCAGAGTACAGAAATATGGCGGGCTTATATTAAACAGTTTTTCATTTATAATAGGTGATTTATTTCTACTAATATTCCTTTTAATATTCGACATTCCGGTTGTGTCAGGTATAAATAGCGGAAATATACTACATCTCATATATCTCGGAATATTTGTTACAGGTATAGGTTATATTTGCTATTTTGAGGCAATGAAGCACACTTCTGCAATAACTGCTTCGTTGGTTTTTTGTATCAAACCTGCGCTTGCTCCTGTACTATCTTTGGTCATTCTACATGAAAGCTTATCAGTAAATACAGTATTGGGTATTATTTGCATTATTACCGCATCTTTGATAGCTTTTGCCGGAAATAAAGCTAAAACTTAATACTTTCTTCTTAATTTGTTCATAGACTATTAACATAAT
>CAYQCA010000018.1:0-32641 GCA_964415835.1 uncultured Clostridium sp.
GAAAGGCGTTTAAACGTTTTTATGGCATGAGTCCGGTTAATTATCGTAAGGAGAAGAACCGGTCTTCAGATGAGCAGGACTAGAAAGGCAGTATGCAGGATTGCCACGTATGTTCTGAGAACTGAAACAAAATAAGGAATACTAATAACTCTGCGGGTTGCATTGATATACCTTATGTGAAAAATGACTGGAATAGCCTAATATCAAGGGTTTATTCCAGTTTCTATTTTGCAGGACTTATACAGCTGCTGCAATTAATTTTAATGTGTTTGCCATGTCATTCTTCCCCCCCTTGAAAACCTATAAAAAAAACTATATAATCATGAAAGATTAAAAAATGAATCCACATTTTTCAAGTGACCATTTTTTGTATAAAAAAATGTTACACTTCGTTCATAGTTTATTAAAAATAATTATGGATAATAGAAAATGTGTGAATAAACACATACCTAAAGCAGTGTCTAAAAAATGCACGGTAAGAACCTGCTTAGTATCTGCTTATGCTTGGCATTTTGAGTGGATTTTGTGTCAGGCAAGGCAAATATTCGAAGGAATAATTTGTTTATTCCAAGAAAATTTAACGTAGTATGGCGCAAAATCCGCAAAAATGACGAGTATAATGAGATACTAAGCAGGTTCTAATAACTTAGGGGGGAAAAAGATGATTGAAATTCAGAATTTGACCAAAAGCTATGGTCAGATAAAAGCTGTAGACAATATCAGTTTTACAGTTGAAAAAGGCGAAGTACTTGGCTTCCTGGGGCCTAATGGTGCAGGAAAATCAACTACAATGAATATCATTACAGGATTCATTCCATCTACCGAAGGTACGGTAAAGGTTTGTGGCTATGATATTATGGAAAGCCCGGCAGAAGTTAAAAAGAGAATTGGGTATCTTCCTGAACTGCCACCATTATACATGGATATGACAGTTTTAGAATATCTGGGCTTTGTTGCTGACCTGAAAGAGGTAAGCAAGAAACAGAAGAAGAGCCAGATGGCAGACATTATGGAGCTGGTTAAGCTTACAGATGTTAGGGGAAGACTTGTCAAGAATCTGTCAAAAGGTTATAAGCAAAGAGTCGGCCTTGCACAATCACTTTTGGGTAACCCTGAGGTGTTGATTTTGGACGAGCCTACAGTTGGCCTTGATCCAAAGCAGATTATCGAGATCAGAAAATTAATAAAAGCTTTAGGAAAGCAGCACACAATAATTCTAAGTTCACATATTCTGCCTGAAGTAAGCGCGGTCTGTGAAAGAGTTGTAATCATTAATAAAGGCAAAATAGCTGCTATTGATACACCTGAAAACCTTTCCAAAGGAATGGGGACCGTCAGCAAGCTGTCAGCTACTATAGCAGGACCAAAGGGTTCAATTACCGGAGCAATTGAAGAAATTTATGGGGTTAAGTATGTTGAGCCTCATATTGAAAAGGGTAAGGATGTTATAGAGTATATTATAGAATCTGATAAAGAAATTGATATAAGGCGTCCTCTGTTTTTTGCCATGGCTAAAGCGGGATATCCTATAATTGAATTAAAGTCTCTTGATCTTTCACTTGAAGAGATATTCTTGCAGATTACTACGCAGGAAAAGGAGGTTATATAAAACTATGCTTGCTATATTTAAAAAGGAATTCAAATCCTATTTTACTTCACCTACAGTATATGTAATGATGGGTTTGTTCGTATTTATTTCTTCTGTTTTGTTTTATGTAAATCTTATGTCGCAGACTTCAGACTATAATTTTAATTTTAGTTATATGTCTATCGTTCTTATAATTATTATACCAATATTAACAATGAAGACACTTGCCGATGAGAGAAAAAGCGGGACAGAGGTATTATTAATAACATCTCCTACCAGCTTATCAAACATTGTAGTAGGTAAATATTTAGCTACAGTTTCAGTATTCTTTATAATGACAGCAATCACGTTTGTTTATCCTTTAATTCTTTCAGCATATGGAGAACCTTCGGTTCCTGAGATTGTCGGCGGTTATGTAGGCTTTATATTACTTGGAGCTTCGTTTATAGCCTTTGGAGTATTTGCATCATCAATAACTGAAAGTCAGATTATTGCAGCTATAGTCGGTGTAGTAGGCCTATTGTTCATGTGGCTGCTACAGGGCATAGCTCCTGCATTTGGAGGATTAACATCGAAAGTACTGAACTGGTTTTCATTATATTCAAGGACAGAAGATTTCTTTTCAGGAATACTTTCACTTGGACCGGTTGTGTATTATCTAAGTTTCTCAGCAGTATTTATATTCTTGACAATTAGAGTAATAGAAAAAAGACGCTGGAGCAAGGGGTGATAAAAGTGGGAAAATTTAAATTTTTGAATAAGAGATCTCTAAAATACGGTTCCAATTCAATAATCTTAATTGCTATTGTTGTTGCAATAGCAGTTGTTGTAAACCTGCTTGTAGGTATGGGTGATTTAAAACTGGATTTAACCGCAGATAAAATATATAGTCTAAGTGATGAAAGCAAGGAAATTATAAAGGGAATTAACAAAGATGTTGAAATAATTGGATTGTTTGACGATGGTCAAATAGGTGCTGAATATAAGCAATTAACCAACCTTTTAAACGAGTATAAGGGACTTGGAATAAAGGTTGAATATATTGATCCTGATAAGAACCCAGGTAAAATTACAGAGCTGGATCCTGATAAAACAAAGGGTATCACTTCGGGTGACTTTGTTGTCAAGAGCGGCAAAAAAGTTAAAAAGCTGAGTGGTCAGGAATTATATGGCGAATCAAGTGATTACGGCAGACTTTATACTGCAGAACCGCTTATTACAGGAGCTATAAAGTTTGTTACCTCAGATGTTACACCTATTGCATATTTTGTAGAAGGTCACAGTGAATATTCTATTACCACTGACTTAACTCAGATTAAAACTGTTTTGGAAAATAATAATCTGGAAGTAAAATCCTTGTCTCTTATATCTGAAAAACAGGTTCCCGAGGATTGTAATTTATTAATATTCGCTTCACCCAAGAAGGACTTGACTGAGGATGAAAAAATAAAGGTAAATGCGTACCTGAAGAAAAACGGCAATGCGGCTTTCTTGTTTGACCCTGTTGAAGCAAGCGATAAGTTCCCGAAATTTGAAGAAATTTTAGCCGGCTATAATGTCGGAATCAATTATGACAAGGTTAAAGAGCTGGATGATAACAGACACTTGCCAGGTGATGAATATGCTATTGTTTCAAAACTTGAAAGTAATGATATTAACGCTGCTTTCAATAGTAGTGATTACCCGGTATTTTTACCTGATTCCAGAAGCTTGAGTATTTTAAAGAATACGAAGGAGTGGTTAAAAACAACTTCATTAATAAAGTCCAGCGACAAGGCTGTTTCAGCAAGTATAACCGAACAGGGCACGGAAAATGCAGGACCGTTTGATCTTGCACTTGCAGCTGAGATTTCAGGTGGCAGCAAAGTGTTAGTATTTGGTAACGGGGTGTTCTTGACAGACAGTGCGCTTCAAAGCCAATATGGACAATATTTTGCAAATGGTGCAAAATATTTCCTGAGCACAGTTGTTAACTGGATGCAGGGAAAGAAAGATGAGACAACTGTAGATTCGAAGCTTATTACTCCAAAAGCTCTTACAACTACTGCAACACAGACAAAAGTTATTTCAGTTGTGTTGATTGGTGTACTTCCATTGTTTATTATGGGCTGCGGATTTGTTGTTTGGTCCAGAAGGAGGCACTTGTAAAATATGAAGCTTTATAGAAATGCTATAATATTGGTTGTGGTATTAGGCTTGCTTGTAGGTGCTTACTTTTTCATTAACAATAAAAAAGGTTCAGCTAATGGAGATGTATCTGAAGATTCAACCAAAACAATAACTGTTATTGAGTTAGAAAAGGATAAAATAAATCAGGTAGAGTTTAATAATGAGAATGGTAAATTCTCATTAAAAAAACAGGGAGAGGAATGGTCTATGGACCCTTCTTCAGAATTCCCGGTGGATAGCTCTGCAGCTGATTCCTCAGCTTCAGGCGTATCTTCTATAATTGCTAATAAGCTTATTGAGGAAAATGCTACAGATTTATCAAATTATGGTTTGGATAAGCCTGCAACTGTAAAAATCGGATTGTCTGACGGCAGTTCTAAAGAATTGGAAGTCGGTGCTACAAGCCCGACAAGTGATGGTGTTTATGTAAAAGTTAAAGGTGAGTCAAAAGTATATTTGATATCAAGTTACTCTGCTGATGGGCTTAAACCAACCAGAAGTAATTTTCTAAAGAAGGATATACTGCCGATTGATTTCAACACTCTTAAAACGTATGCCTATGAGAAAAATGGTCAGCTGCAGTATAAGTTCAATATTACCTCTGAAAAAACAAAGAGTGAAGCATCCGGAAGCAGTACTGCTACCACTACTGAAACTATCAGTAAGGTAGAAATTGTTGAACCTCAAAAAGAAGAGGCGGATTTGACAAAGGTAACTCCTATGTTTCAGGCAGTAACTGCGCTGACTATAAAGGATGTTATTGATGAGAATCCGACAGACCTTTCAAAATATGGACTTGATAAGCCTGCATTTACTCTTGAGTTTGGGGATTCTAATACCACTAAGAAGATATTGTTTGGAAAGGATGTAGAAAAGGGTACTGTTTTATATGCTAAGTTCGCTGACAAGAACAGTGTAGTTACGATTGATATTACAGGCCTTACATTCCTGGACGTTAAATTAGCTGATATTCTAAATGTCTTTATTAATATACCTAATATTAAAGACGTAAGTAAGATTGATTTGTTTATTGACGGTAAAACAGTAGTTTCAGAAATAGTAACGAACGAAGAGGATAGTGATAAAGATCAGTTCAAAGTGAATGGCAAAGATGCAAATATGAAGGGTGAAGGGGACAAATCCTTGTTCAGAGCTTTCTATCAAGCCATGATTGGTATTACGATGGACAAGTACGAACCGGATGCTCAGCCTTCCGGCACACCTGAGGTAACTATTAAATACTATATGAAGCCTGATTCAAAGGTAGTCACAATTGACTTTATATCGAAGGATAACAACTACTATTATGCTATGAAAGATGGAGTTTATACAAAGAGAGTAGTTCTTAAGTCTAAATTTGACGAGGCAGAGGGAATAAGAGCTACATTAAAAGCTATCGAAGAAGCACAGGCAAAATAACGAGGCGATGAAAATGTTATAAAACTGTAATGTGATGAGCATCTCCCACATAGAATTTAAGGAACAGCTAAATAATTCTAATGTTGGGAGTTGCTTTTTTTGATTAAGGGAGAATTCAGTAATATACTCAAGGTTGCTTTTCTTTATATGGCAACAATAATAGGTGCAGGTTTTGCATCAGGACAGGAAATAATACAATTTTTCTCGATGTATTATGCAGGGGGGTTTTTGGGAATCATTCTTGCGGGGATATTATTTTCAGTTGTCGGGTACATGGTGTTAAGCAAGGTTTATACTGAAAGAATTAAAAGTTATGATGAATTTCTGTTTCCTATGACCGGATACTTCTTAGGAAGAGTGATGGAATTTATCGTTATGCTTTTTATGGCTTGTGTTTTAAGTGTTATGATAGCAGGTCTTGGCAATGTATTGATGGACCTTATCGGACTGGAATTCAGATACTGTGTAGTTATAAGTGCTATTATCTGTCTGTTGGCGATATTTTCAAATATTAGAGGTATTGTAGCATTGAGCTCATTGATTTCGCCTCTACTGATTGCCGGAATTGTATTTGTTGGCTGCTATATTCTTATTTCAAGGGATACATCGGTTTTTAATGTTTTAGGTAAATTAACAGCTATTACAAATAACTGGGTGTTTTCATCCATACTTTACGTTAGCTACAATACTATTTTATCTACGGTCATTCTTACAGGCATGTTACCTTATCTTAAAACAAAACGTGTAAGTACATTAAGTGGAATCATAGGCGGTGGTATGCTGGCCGTTATTGCATTGATTCTTAATTCTGCCCTGTACTTCTTCTATCCACATTCAATTAATTCGGAGATTCCTGTTTTAGGTATAATCCAGAGCAATAATCAGATACTGGCCAAGTTATATGGAGTTGTGCTATTCCTGGCAATGTTTACATCAGCTGTGACCTCGGGATATTGCCTTACGGAAAGAATCAGCTCAAAACTGAAGGTTAACTATAAAATGGTTGCTGTAGTGCTTTGTGCAATATCCATTCCAATGTCATCACTGGGTTTTTCAAGTCTGATTACTACGCTCTATCCCATATTTGGTTATTTAGGTCTGTTTATGCTGTTTATTATAATATTTCAGTTTTTTAAAAGCAGAAGTAACAGGAGTAGCAGAAGTAACAGAAGTAACAGGAGTAGCAGAAGTGTTTTCAAGCAATAGTAGCTATAATTAAATTCGTATGTTAAAATTCTAGTATACAAAAGAGAAATTTTGAGGTGAGAAAGCAGTGAGCATTAATTCAGAACAAGAATCCAATATTATAGAAGCTCCCCAGAAAAGGAAATCAGGTTCCATATTGGGCATATTTATGTTTTTAATTCTTCTATTTGCCATTTCAATTATTGCGTTATCGGTTTATTTAAAAAGTGAGGGGTATGATTTTAAAACCTTAAGCATAAAAGATGCAATCAATTATCTTCAAAAAAATAATACTGAAAATAGTACAACATCTATGGAAATATCCTACTCTCAGGATGGCAGTGTGGATTGCAAGATGTATAAAGACTATATTATTATTTTATCAAAAGACGGAATTAAATGGTATGATATGAATGGTAAGTTGGTTCAGGATAAGGCCATGACACTAGCTCAACCTGTTTTAAGAACTTCTGATAAATATATGGCGGTTGTTGATATCTCCGGGAGAGACATATTATTTTACAAGGATAAAACACTTCTTTGGCAAAGGAAACTCGATAACCAGATTGTTAATGCTGATATAAGTGATGATGGTTATTGTTCGGTAGTAACCCAATCGAAGGAATATACATCTATAGTCCAGGTTATAGATATAAATGGCGTAGACAAATACAGTAAATTATATGCTGATGATATTATTTTGAGTGCAAAAGCCATACACGATGGACAGGATGTTTTGATTAACAAGGTTGGTACTGACAATATCAAGGCCGGAACACAGTTTGAGTTTAATAGTATATTTGAAGAAAAACCGTATGCGACGATTAATGTATTGGAAAAGCTTTTACCAATTTTAATGTCTTTGGGAAATAATGAGGTTGGTATTGGGGATAATGTAATTGTATTTATGAATAAAGAAGGCAAAGAAGTTTGGAGAAAAGGCTTTGACTCGATCTTTTGTGTTGCTCTTGATTCTGATAAATATATTATAGCAGCAGGGCAATTCACCAATACATCCGGAGAAACGAAACAACAGATTGCAGTTATAAATACTAAAGGAGAAATAGTCTATAGTTTTGATCAGCCTGAAAATATTGTTGGAATGGACATGCATGGTGACAGGCTCGCTCTTAGAACTCAAAGGAGTATATACGTATATTCATTAAAAGGGAAAAAGCTTGGTCAATATTCTGCTAAAAATGAAATTAAAGACGCATATCTGGTAGGGGACAATGAAGCAATAGTTATTTCCGGAGCCACCATTTCAAAAGTTAGCACAAAGAAAACAAATTAGGGAAAGGAAGCTTATGAACTGGACAGATATTACTGTTTTGATAATTATATTAGCGTTCACAATTATCGGGGTAAAAAATGGATTTCTCTATTCAGTATATAATTTGCTAGCATATATAGTTTCGGTTATTTTTGCAATTAAATTTTATCCTATACTATCTGGAATGCTTCAACAAACCGTCATATATAAAAATGTAAAAGCTTCTGTTGTAAATGGTATAACAAACGGACAAGCAGCAAATGCTTCAACCCCCGGAGTCAACCCGGCCCAAAGTATCGTAGACAGTCTTAAATTGCCGGATTTCCTAAAGAATTATCTTTCTCAAAATTTGAAGACAAGCGGTGTTTTCGATGACACCAGAAATAAAATAATTGATTATTTAGGGTCTGAGATTGCCGGATTAGTAATAAATATACTTAGTCTTATTCTCATTTATTTGATAATTCGCATTGCTATGATGTTTATAAAGGTAATTATTAAAACCATATCCAGACTTCCTGTATTTAAACAGCTGGATAAGACAGGTGGGCTTGTGCTGGGGGCTATTGAAGGGGTTTTGGCGGTATATATTTTATGTGCTTTGCTAATACTTTTCAGCGCATTTCCAAAGTTTACACAGACAATTGACAGCATAGAGGAATCAAGAATAGCAAGCTATTTCTACCAGAATAATTTTATCGTAAGCTGGATGGAGCCGGATTCAGAAGTAAAGGAGTAGCAGGAGTACAGTAGTCCAGAATGAAAGAAAGCTCGGCACGCCGAGCTTTTGAATTTATGTCCGAGCGCTACCTTATTCTACTACTCCTATACTCCTATAACTCCTATACTTCTGCTCTAAACTTCATGTTTTTTATTTAATACATTCTTCAAATTTCATGTTTTTTATCCACTTCCTAAACCTTTGTAGACACGCGCAAAACTAAATAGTAGAATATTAGGAACAGTTAAATATTAAGCTGGGAATGAATTCTGGCTATTATTTTATTACCATATATTATCAGTTGCAATAACACGATTAATGAAACAAAATTTATATACGTTTAATTCGAGATAGAGGGGGTTTTAATTTTGAAAAGTGATATCGTTAAAAAAGGTGTTGAGAAAGCACCGCATAGATCGCTCTTTAAGGCAATGGGTTATACTGATGAGGAACTTGCAAGGCCTTTGATTGGCGTAGTCAACTCCAAGAGCGAAATTATTCCCGGACATATTCATTTGGATAAAATTGCGGAAGCTGTAAAAGCCGGAATAAGAATGGCCGGGGGTACACCCGTTGAGTTTGGTGCAATAGGTGTATGCGATGGTATTGCAATGGGTCATACAGGCATGAAATATTCTCTGGCAACCAGAGAGCTTATTGCAGACTCCTGCGAGGCCATGGGAAAGGCCCACAGTTTTGATGGAATGGTTTTTATTCCAAACTGTGACAAGATAGTACCCGGTATGTTGATGGCAGCTGCAAGGATTAATGTTCCTTCCATAGTAATCAGCGGAGGACCCATGCTGTCACTTAACAGAGATGGAAAACAGCTCGATCTGAACAGTGTTTTTGAGGCTGTAGGCTCTTTCAAGGCAGGATTAATGACAGAAGACGAAGTATGTGATATTGAAAATAACGCTTGCCCCGGATGCGGTTCGTGTTCGGGAATGTTCACCGCCAATTCCATGAACTGCCTTACAGAGGTTCTTGGCATGGGGCTGACAGGCAACGGAACTATTCCAGCGGTTTATGCAGAGAGAATAAGACTTGCAAAGCATGCAGGTATGAAAGTAATGGAACTTGTTGAAAAGGATATCAAGCCATCAGATATATTGACAATGGAAGCTTTCGAAAATGCTTTGACAGTAGATATGGCACTTGGCTGCTCTACAAATTCGGTTTTACACTTACCGGCAATAGCTAATGAAGTTGGAATACAAATCAATCTGGACATAATAAACGAAATCAGCTCAAAAACACCAAATTTGTGCAAACTGGCTCCGGCTGGGAAATACCACATACAGGATCTGTATAATGCCGGTGGAGTTCAGGCAGTTATGAACGAGCTTTCGAAAAAAGGACTGTTGCATCTTGACTTGATAACTGCAACCGCAAAAAAAGTTGGTGAGAATATAAGTAGCGCAAGAGTAAAAGACACCGATGTTATCAAAAGCATTGATGCACCACATAGTAAAACAGGTGGTATTGCCGTGCTTAGAGGAAATATAGCACCAGATGGTGCAGTAGTTAAGAAGTCAGCTGTAGCAGACAGCATGCTGGTTCACAAAGGTCCTGCAAGAGTGTTTGACTCTGAAGAAGAGGCAATAACTGCTATTTATAACGGAAAAATAGTAAAAGGCGACGTTGTTATAATACGCTATGAGGGTCCAAAGGGAGGCCCCGGTATGAGAGAAATGCTCGGACCTACATCAGCTATAGCCGGAATGGGCTTGGATGCGGATGTAGCACTCATAACTGACGGTAGATTTTCGGGAGCGTCAAGAGGAGCTTCTATAGGACACGTATCCCCTGAAGCAATGGAAGGCGGTCCGATAGCTATGATTCAGGAAGGTGACATAGTTGAAATTGATATTCCGACAGGTCGCTTGAATATTCAGTGTTCCGAGGAAGAGCTAAACAGGAGAAAAGCAGGCTGGACTGCACCAGAACCAAGGATAACAACAGGTTATCTCGGCAGATACGCAAGATTGGTTACATCAGCAAGTACAGGGGCAGTATTTAAATAGAGGGGTTGATCTAAAATGAAGCTTTTAGGAGCTGACGTTATAATAGAATGTTTAAAAGAACAAGGCGTAGATACAGTGTTTGGTTATCCGGGGGGTCAGGCAATTATCATTTACGATGCTCTGTACAGGGCCAGAAATGAGATCCGTCATATCCTTACATCCCATGAGCAGGGTGCATCACATGCAGCAGACGGTTACGCCCGAGCAACGGGCAAAGTGGGCGTTTGTATTGCAACCTCAGGACCGGGTGCGACAAACCTTGTAACCGGGATTGCTACTGCGTATATGGATTCCATTCCGATGGTTGCAATAACCGGTCAGGTTCCGACTGGACTTCTTGGGAAGGATTCCTTTCAGGAAGTTGACATTACCGGTATTACAATGCCTATTACAAAGCATAATTTTATAGTTAAGGATGTTACAAAGCTTGCAGATACTTTGAGAAAAGCTTTTGCAATTGCAAGAGAAGGCAGGCCGGGACCTGTTTTGGTAGATGTATGCAAGGATGTTACCGCAACAAAGGTTGAGTATACACCACAAAAGCCAGATAAGAACCATTACCGTTCAAATAAGTATTATGACGATATAACTGATGAAGAGTTTGGAGCAGCAATTCAGGCAATAAATTCAGCGGAGAGACCGGTCATTTTATCCGGTGCTGGTGTTGGTATTGCGGGAGCTGAAAAAGAAGTTGCAGAGCTTGCTGAGACTGTTGGTATACCTGTTTGTACTTCACTGATGGGAATGGGAACTTTCCCGGGTACCCATAAACTTTTTATGGGCATGGTGGGCATGCATGGTACTAAAACATCCAACCATGCGGTTCATAATTGCGACTTGCTTATAAATATCGGATCACGTTTTAGTGACAGAATAATTAGTAAAGCAACGTATTTTGCACCGGATGCAAAGATTATTCACATTGATGTTGACCCGGCCGAAGTGGGAAAAAATATCAGAGTAGATTATTCATTTGTCGGGGATATAAAAAAAATTCTGGCAGCAATACAAAAAGGAATTGTAAATAAGCAGGACTCCCAATGGCTCAGGGAAATTGCTTCATCAAAGGAAAAACACCCATTAAAATATCCGAAATCAAAGGAAATTCTCCGCCCGCAGTATATTGTTGAAAGGATATATGAATTGACCAAAGGTGATGCTATCATCACAACCGAGGTTGGTCAGCATCAGATGTGGGCTGCTCAATATTATAAGTTCGGCAGGTTCAGACAGTTTGTATCCTCCGGTGGGCTGGGAACAATGGGATATGGTCTGGGTGCATGTATAGGTGCCCAGTTGGCAAGGCCTGATAAGAAGGTTATTAATATAGCCGGAGACGGAAGCTTCAGAATGAACCTGAACGAGCTTGCCACAGCAGTAGAATACAAGCTTCCGGTCATAATTGCGCTGTTCAACAACAAAGCGTTGGGAATGGTACGCCAATGGCAGGAGTTATTCTACGATGGACGATTTAGCCAAACATCCATTGACAGGGGAACCGATTTTGTAGCACTTGCAAATGCATTTGGAGCAATGGGAATAAATGTGGAGCACCCGGCTCAAGTGGATGAGGCAATACTTTCGGCTCTTTCGGAGACTGACAGGCCGGTACTCATTAACTTTGCCATTGACAAGGATGACAAGGTATTCCCGATTGTGCCGCCGGGTGCAGCACTGAATGAAGTAGTGGATTAAATTATATATAGTTGAAATACAAGTTAATAGTAAAAATACAGAAGATAGACTGGTCATCATATTGCCAGTCTTTTTTATTTTCATCACATGCAGGTTGTGCTATAATAGACATAACCACATCACTTATCACACCTTAATAAAATCATAAAGGGGAACCAAAATGAGGTTTAAATTAAATAATTCAAACCGTAAATTGTACTTGCGGATTTTCTTATCCATAACCTTATGTATAACAATTACAATGATTATATTATCATCTATTCTATATGTTAATTTTGAAAATACTGTTTCTGACCAGATATATCTGGAAAGTGTCAGAAGCCTTAAACAGGTAAATAAAGAGGTATCAAACATGGCGGAAACAGCCCTGACTATTTCTTATCAGATATACAGGGATTTTACCATTCAGAAATTACTTTTTTATTCCCAACCTGATGTGTTTGATCTGACTCCGGCATTGACTCAGTTGGTAAACTATAGACTTTCCATACCTTTTATTGATTCAATATATGTATATAACGGGATTACAAATGTGATTTATGTTGAAGGCGGAAGTTCAGATTATATGGGAGATAACAGAGAAACATTTGCAGATACCGGTATTATAGCATGTATTGATAATTATAAAAATTATAGACCCTATATACCCATACCAAGGGAGTACATAAACAAGTATGATAAAAATATCAGCAAGTATTACTATACCTTCCTGATGTATGACATGATCGACGAAAGCAATGCAGTTGTTATAAATATAAAAGAAGACTGGATCAGCAGCGCAATTAACACAAAACCGGATATTGATGGAAGCAATACCTTTATAATAGACAGTAATGGAATGCTGGTATCAAACAGTGAAGACAATTCCATGATGTCTGATTATTCACAAAGAGAATATATTAAATTGATCTTAAAAAACGAAAGCTCTTCAGGATATTTTATTAATAGTGTAAATAATGTAGAATCTCTTATTGTTTATACCGAGCCTGACTCATTCGGGTGGAGATATGTTCGAACTGTGCCCTTAAATAATGTATTTAAGGATGTTAAAAGTATCAGGAACATAACCATTCTCATCAGTATTGTAATTTTGTTTATAGGCATACTTATCTCTTTTATAGTTTCAGGTAGAATTTATTCTCCTATGAGAAAAATAATAAACAACCTGGAGACGCTGGAAGATGAAAAACGCTTAAACAAATTAAAAATTAGACAAGAGTTTATAACCAATATCGCACTGGGTAAAGATGTTGTTAATGAAAAGCACCATTATCAAAATTATAATGATTTGGGAATAAATATCGGTATCAATTCAAAAATATATGCAATCCTGATAACGTTAGATAACTACAGCAGCTTTATACAAATAAATAATATTGAAGACAGAAATTTATACAAATTTGCAATTACTAATATTTCGTCCGAAATTCTATCGCAGTTTGGCCCGATAGAAGCGACAGACATGGGAAATGATATAATTCTTCTGGTTTTTGATGCCTCAAGATTTGAAATGGAAGCTCAAAAATCCATGTTTGCTGACGCTCTGAAGAAAGCTCAGGCTGATGTTATGAAATATTTTGAATTATCTTTTTCAGTTTCTGTAAGCAGCTCCGGAAATGGTATTGAAAGTCTTCACCAGTTATACAAGCAGACATTGGAAACATCTCAATACAGAATGTTTAAAGGAATAGGCTGTATTATTTTCGAAGATGACATAAACCCCATATCTGCAAAGGAATATAATTACCCAATTAATAAGGAGAAGCTTCTCATTGATGCATTGATGGCATGTAAAATTGAGGAGGTAAGAAATATATACGACGAAATTGTCAAAGGTACATTTGAGCATTCAATAATTGCTTTTGATCTTACTATTTCTCATTTGCTTTTTACCATTAATAATACTGTCCGCTTAATAAAGAATAACAACTCCCTGCCGGATGATTTTGATGTGAGCATTCCTGTAAGGGTTTTAAAACAGGCTCAAACAGTTGATGAAATCAACAATAAATTTTATGACCTGTTCTTGAGAATTGAAAATCAGTTGGAGGACAAAAGAAAATCCAAGTATGACAACATTGTAAATAAAATAAATAGTATTATAACAACTGAGTACTTAAACCCGGGATTATCAATAGACAGTATTGCAGAAGAACTGGGGATGTCTACGGCATATATATGCCGCTTGTACAAACAGTATACTCTGCATACCATTCTTGATGATATAGTTAAAATTAGAATGGAAAAAGCAAGAGAGCTTTTGATGAATACCGAACTATCAATAAATGAAATAGCTGAAAAAACAGGGTATTCAAATACAACTTACTTCCACAAGGCTTTTAAGACAGCAAACGGAGTTACACCAAGCGAATACAGAAAAAATAACAAATAAAATTATCAAAAAAATATACTTTTATCAAAAAATATTACCCCGCTTTTTACAGGATTTTTCACAAATTTCAATAATCTTAAATTTACATTTACCCTCCACAGGACGTACAATTCAATCATGAAAAATGTGTGGAGGGTGATATGGTGGTCAAAAAAAATGGAGTACTACAAGAGCTAAAAAAGAATAAAGTTTTGTTCTTTATGCTAACTCCAACCTTGATATTCTTTATTATAAATAATTACTTACCTATGGTAGGTATTTACTATGCATTTACCAAGTTTGATTTCAGGGGTGGTCTGTTTGGCAGTCCATTTATCGGGCTTAAAAATTTTGAATTTCTATATAAGTCGGATACGCTAATTAACATAACTAAAAATACAATAGAATATAACCTTATATTTATTGTAATTGGGAATGCATTGCAAATTTTAACAGCAGTACTCCTGAGTCTTCTCATAGGAAAGTGGTTTAGAAAGGCAACTCAAACATTAATGTTCCTGCCGTACTTTGTCTCATATGTAATATTAAGTGTATTGGTATATAACCTCTTCAACTATGAATACGGTTTTATAAATACTTTTCTAAAATCCTTCAATATTGGACCCATTGACTTTTACAATACACCGGGCATATGGAAGTTTCTTATAGTAATATTTTATCTGTGGAAATGGCTTGGATATGGTACAGTAATCTATCTTGCGGCTATTTTGGGTATAAGCAAGGACTACTATGAAGCAGCAGAAATTGACGGCGCAAATATATTCCAGCAAATCCGGACTATAACACTGCCACTGTTAAAACCAACTTTTATAATACTATTTCTGTTCTCTCTGGGAAGTATAATGAAAGGTCAATTCGAACTATTCTATCAGATGGTCGGTAATAACGGTAATCTCTATACTACAACAGATATTATTGATACTTATGTTTACCGATCGCTTATGGTCGATTTCGACATCGGTATGGGAACAGCTGCCGGTCTTTATCAATCGCTGTTTGGATTTATATTAATTATGGCAGTAAATTATCTGGTTAAAAGGAAAAATCCTGAGTATGCATTGTTCTAAAAAGGAGCGCACCTGTTATGAAGCTAATAAAATCAAAATCCATTGTGCTGTTTAATGTAATTGCCTATATCTTTATATCTTTTGTTACTGTATTTTGCTTGCTGCCATTCCTGATAGTCATATCAGGGTCATTAACAGACAATACCTCAATAGTTTTGGACGGATATCACCTATGGCCCAAGGTGTTTTCACTGGAAGCCTATGAAATGATTTTTGCTTTCCCTGAATCAATAGGCAGAGCTTATCTTGTAACCGTATGCAATACTTTAGTTGGCACAGCACTGGGACTTTTTCTGATATCAATGGACGGGTATGTTTTATCAAGAAAGGAATTTAAATATAGAAATAAGTTTACCTTTCTGATATATTTTACAACTATATTTGGTGGAGGACTTGTACCCTGGTACATTATGATAGCCAGAGTTCTGAATTTGAGGGATTCATACATAGCCATATGTTTTCCTGCGTTGATGTCACCGTTCTTAATTATACTTATGAGAACCTTTATAAGTTCTTCCATACCTGATGAGATATTTGAGTCGGCTAAAATTGATGGTGCAGGCAATTTCAAGGCGTATACAAGCATTGCCGTTCCAATAATCAAGCCGGGGCTGGCTACCGTAGGGCTGTTTCTTGCACTGGGCTATTGGAATGATTGGTATTTGTCCTCTCTGTTTATCACCACACCTGAAAAATATTCGTTGCAGTTTTATCTTTATAATGTTTTAAACAGCTATGAAACTGTAAACCGAATGCTTTCAGGCAAGGGTGTAACTGTTACAAACAATATGCCAACTGAATCAGTGAAGCTTGCCATGGCTGTTATTGCCACAGGTCCGGTATTGTTATTCTACCCATTTGTACAAAAATATTTTGTAGCAGGAATTACGGTAGGTGCTGTCAAAGGTTAAAACCGGTATGTTCCGGATTAACATAAATTAAAAATAATTTATAGGAGGAGTTTTATGAACAAATTTTCCGCTAAAATTTTAAGCTTAATGCTTATAGTTGCATTAGCCGTAACTGTTATTGCAGGCTGTGGAAGTTCAACAAAAGAATCGACACAAGAAACAACTGCAGCATCTTCAAGTTCAGCAGCGGGTACTGCAGCAAGTTCATCAGAGGATCCAAACAAAATTGATACTTCAAAAGAAGTTGAGCTACAGTTTTACATGGTCGGGGATGCCCCGAAGGATCTGGATGTGGTAAGCCAAAAAATCAATGAACTTGCGAAAAAAGATATAAATGCAACGGTAAAGTTTAATTTTACTACCTGGACGGATTTTGACCAAAAATATAATTTGTTGCTTTCATCAGGCGAACCCGTAGATCTTATTTACACTGCAACCTGGCTGAATTATTTTAAACTTGCCAATGCAGGAGCATTTTTACCACTTGATGACCTTCTCCCCAAATATGCACCCGAACTCAATAAATTCATCGGCGAAGAAATGTTCAATCAGGTTAAGGCAAATGGTAAAATCTACACAATGCCGAGTACATGGAAAGAATACATAAACGATGGATTAACTTATAGAAAAGACTTACAACAGAAATTAAATTTACCTGAGCCAAACAGTCTTGAAAATGTAGAAGCATATTTTGAAGGAATTAAGAAAAATATGCCTCAACAGATAATTACAAATGAAACTGCAAAACCGGGAGCAGATGTTTATTCCTTTACTGCGTTTGAGATTCTGTCAATGAAATATAAATGGGTTAATGTAAATGCACCATACGGCCTTGTAGCCGACTATGCTACACCGGGAGATATCAAGCCATACTGGGGAAGCCAGGACTTCATCGATGATATGAAGATGTTCAAGAGATGGGCTGATAAAGGGTTCTGGTCAAGAAGTGCACTCTCCGCAAAAGTCGATGCAACCTCCTTTACATCAGGTAAGGTCGTAGCAGTTATTCAGGGAGAAAATCCAAATAAATACGCTGACTCAATAATGAAGGTAGAGTCCTCAAATCCTGACTGGGAAGTTGGATATTACCCGTACTGTTATTCAAATGGAGTAGCAATACCTGTACATCCTGCTCAAAATGGATATGGTATTCCAATAGCATCGAAGAACCCAGAAAGAGCCATGATGTTCTATGAAAAACTGGTTATGGATAAGACATATAATCAATTGACTCAGTACGGTATAGAAGGAACACATTACAAGGTTGAAAACGGGTACTATGTTCCGATAGGAGATGTAACAAAGAGCGGTTTCGCAAGAGAGGGTATGAACGGCTGGGCATGGAGAAATCCAGACTATATGCTCTATGACAAATCCTTTGATACTGTAAAGAATTTATTTAAAGAGTACGAAGAAAAATATCCGACTATAAACTACATGGATGGCTTTGCTGAAGATTATTCTGCATATCAGAGTGAGAGAGCAGCACTGGCAACCGTTATGTCACAGTATCTGGCGCCGCTACAGGCTGGACTTGTAAAGGATGTTGATGCCGCAGTTGCAACATTTATGGAAAAGGCAAAGGCTGCAGGACTTGATAAGATACAGGCAGAGTATACCAGGCAATGGAAGGCTTATATCCAAGGTTTAGGCATTAAATAATTTGGTTTTTTGAGGCTGCAGTTCATGCAGCCTTTCTTAACGTAGATGGAAATTATGGCGTATTTAGGTTCGTTATAGCTTGATAAATAAAGGGGGGAGAAGAGTGAGCAGAAAAATATGTATAATTGGTGCAGGAAGCGCAATTTTCTCAATTAATATAATTAAAGATATATGTTTGACAAGGAACTTTGAGGGCAGTACAGTAAGCCTGGTGGATATAAGCCAAGAAAGGCTCGAAGCAGTTTTTGAGCTTTGTACCCGTTATGTCAGCGAAGTTGGAGGGAAGCTTAAGGTTGAAAAGTCAACTAATCGTAAAAGTGCAATGGAAAATGCCGATTTTGTAATAAATACTGCCTGTGGGCTTAGTTCCTCAGTATGGAAGGAAGCATGGCAGATTGCTATAGAACATGGTTACCGTATGGGAGGAAGCCTCTCAATCGTTAGTGATGAAGCCTTTTTTATAAACTTTTTTCAATATAGATTAATGGAAGAAATATACCTCGATATGATGGAAGTATGCCCTAACGCATGGTATCTACTTGTAGCCAATCCTGTTATAGGTGGAGTTACATATTTAAAGAGAAAATATCCCGGGGCAAAGTTAATCGGGTTGTGTCACGGAACTCACAGAGCAATAGACATAATGAACTGCATGAAACTGGACCTATCCAGAGTTACCTATGAGGTACCCGGAGTAAATCATTTTGTGTGGTTAACAGAATTTAAATATGACGGACAGGACGCTTTCCCAATGCTCGAAAAATGGATGGATGAAAATATGCGCGGATACAGGGACTATGACATCGGACCTAAAGCGTATGATCTCTATAAAAGATTTGGTGCCTGGCCGATAGGTGACACTGCAACTCCCGGTGGGAATAGTTGGCCTTACTGGTACCATACTGATGAGGATTTAAACAGGAAATGGGATGAGTTTCCGCGTCAATGGTTTGATGAGGTATACTTTAATCCAATAAAGGAAAAAATGGAAAGGCTGCTTCAGGTGGCTGCAGATAAATCAATACGAGTCACTGATGAATATCCCCCGGTGATGTCCGGAGAACCCATAATACCGATTGCAGAGTCAATTGCATTTAATATCCCAAGAGTATTCATAGTCAATATATTAAATGATAATGACTATGTTTTCGGTATTCCAAGGGACTTTCAGGTTGAAGTGCCTGCACTTATAAACAGCAGCGGAGTATATGGAATAAGGACAAAGGGACTGCCAAAACATCTACTTGCATATGCGTTAAGAGATAAAGTGGCTCCTTACGAAATGGAACTGGCAGCCTATGAAAATAAGAGCAGAATTCTTTTATTAAGCTTGATCATGATGGACCCGTATACACGATCTGAAGATCAGGCTAGCAAAGTTTTAGAAGCAATATTGAAGCTGCCTGCGTTGAAGGCTGCAGATGAGCATTATAACTCATAGGTTTAAAAGGAAATTTTTCGGTTGTAGAAAAATTTCCTTCCATCTACGTTCTGACTCCTGAGTTCTGTGTTCAAATAAATATTGCTTGACTTTTTAAAATATCTATGTTAAATTAATTATTGCTCGTGTGTAAGTCTTTTTTTTTATGTCTAAAAAATTAAGAGGTCTTGTACACTGAAATATAAACTGAGCGGCTGGAGGTGTTATTGATGAGAGTTAAAATTACGCTCGCATGTACTGATTGCAAACAGAGAAATTATTCTAACATGAAGAATAAAAAGAATGACCCAGATAGACTTGAACTTAAAAAGTTTTGTAAATTCTGTCACAAGCACACTACACACAAAGAAACCAAGTAATTAAAGCATATTTTATGGTTTGAAAAAGTTTCTTGGTTTCTTTTAAAACAAAATAATTATGTGCAGTTCGGGTGGCAATGTTTAATTATACGTATTGTGTCAACAATTACAGTATGACTTCTTAGAGCCACAAATGTGTCTTTTTGTTATTAGTGTAAAGAGGGTGCTTATGCACTTCACATGGAGGTAAATATGGCTGAAAACGAAGTTAAAAAGGTTAATCGGTTTAAAAGAGCCGGTCTTTCAATGGCAAAATTGTTTAGAGAAGTAAGAGCCGAGTTAAAGAAGGTTATTTGGCCAAATAGAACTCAGCTAATTAATAATACCGCTACAGTACTTATTTTCTGCCTGATTGTTGGTGCAATAATATGGATTGCTGATTTCGGGTTCGGAGAATTATCTAAAGTGGTATTCGCACGATAAATTAGCAAATGAATTAGAGGGAGGACATGGGGCTCTAAATTGGGTGAGCCTGTTTTTGATATGTCTGAGGAAACTAAGTGGTATGTTGTTCATACTTATTCAGGGTATGAAAACAAAGTAAAAGCGAATCTGGAAAAAATAGTTGAAAACAGAGGTATGCAAGACTATATAGTCGATATTGCAGTTCCGATGGAAGAGCAAATCGAGATAAAGGACGGCAAAAAGAAAGCAACACTTAAAAAGGTATTCCCTGGTTACGTGCTTGTTAAAATGATAATGTCGGACGAGTCTTGGTACATTGTTAGAAACACTAGAGGTGTAACAGGCTTTGTTGGGCCTGGATCAAAACCTGTTCCTTTGTCAGATGATGAAGTAAAGGCGATGGGTGTTGAAGAATTTGCACCGGTTGTAGATTATGAAGTAAATGATAACGTTAGAGTTATTTCAGGACCGCTTGAAAACTTTATCGGTATAGTTGAAGAAATCAATCTTGAAAAGAAAAAAGTCAGAGTTTCAGTTTCAATGTTTGGTAGGGAAACTCCTGTTGAGCTTGAGTTGACTCAAATACAAAAAATTTAGGCCATAAGGCGAATGGAATAGACTAAATCTATTCTGTTCTTATTAATAAATTAAACATAGCAATGACGAATGCAGAGCATTCGTAAAAATTGGGAGGTGGAATAAATGGCAAAGAAAATCACAGGTTATGTAAAACTTCAGATTCCTGCGGGGAAGGCAACTCCGGCTCCACCGGTTGGACCAGCTTTAGGACAGCATGGCGTTAACATAATGGGTTTTTGTAAAGAGTTTAATGAAAGAACAGCTAAAGATGCGGGACTTATAATCCCAGTTGTAATCACAATTTATGCTGACAGATCATTCTCTTTTATAACAAAGACTCCTCCGGCAGCTGTTCTTTTGAAAAAAGCATGCAAAATCGAAAGCGGCTCTGGTAAGCCAAACAAGGACAAAGTTGCAAAGATAACCAAGGCAGAAGTTCGTAAGATAGCTGAACAAAAAATGCCTGATTTAAATGCAGCAAGTGTTGATGCAGCAGCAAGCATGATTGCTGGTACAGCACGCAGCATGGGTATTGTAGTAATCGACTAGTAATTACTAGTAGCACAAGTGATGCACTTACGTATTTGTATTTATACAATAGTGCGTAGCCTGTTTATTGGCAGGTGTACAGTTTGTGGGAGGGAACGTAAGAGTTTCCGACAATAATTAACCACTTAAGGAGTGTGACGTATGTTTAGAGGAAAGAAATATCAAGAGAGCGCAAAACTTGTTGATAGATTAAAGCTTCATGAACCTTCAGAGGCGCTTGATCTCACTCAGAAAACTGCTAAAGCAAAGTTTGATGAGACTGTTGAAGTTCATATAAAGCTTGGTGTTGACTCCAGACATGCAGACCAACAGGTAAGAGGAGCAGTTGTACTTCCTCATGGAACTGGTAAAACTGTTAGAGTGTTGGTATTTGCAAAAGGAGATAAAGCTAAGGAAGCTGAACAAGCCGGTGCTGAATTTGTAGGCGCTGAAGAGTTAGTAGCAAAGATTCAGAATGAAAACTGGTTTGATTATGATGTAGTTGTTGCAACACCAGACATGATGGGTGTTGTAGGTAGATTAGGTAAGGTTCTTGGTCCTAAGGGACTTATGCCAAACCCAAAAGCAGGTACTGTATCAATGGATGTAGCTAAAGCTATTGCTGATATTAAGGCAGGTAAAATTGAGTACAGACTTGATAAGACAAATATAATCCACTGCCCAATCGGAAAAGTATCTTTTGGAACCGAGAAGCTTATGGACAACTTCCATACTCTTCTGGGAGCAGTTGTAAAAGCGAAACCAGCTGCTGCAAAAGGTCAATATTTAAAGAGCGTAGTTGTTTCTTCAACTATGGGCCCTGGAATAAAAATAAACCCATTAAAAGTAATTGACTAATATATGCTAGAAAAAAGTACTTTACAAATTCATTGTTAAGTATTATTATATAGTATGTTAATTGAATAGTAAGCCATAGACAGTAGGCGCAAGTGCACATGAGCATAGCATAATTGATGAAAGTCATCCTACCGAGGTTGAGGGGCCAGTTGTTAAACGAAATTAAAGGTATAACAATTGACTATATAAATTGGTTAATCACCCTTTGTCTGTCTATGTGCATACAAAGGGTTTTTTATTTAAATTTAAATACCTAAAAACCAAAAGGAGGTGGATGTTTTGCCTAGTAACAAGATTCTTGAACAGAAAAAAGCTGTTGTATCCGGATTAACGGAAAAAGTTAAAGCTGCTCAGTCAATAGTATTGGCTGATTACAGAGGACTTACAGTTGAACAGGATACTGCATTGAGAAATGCTTTAAGAGCTGCTGGAGTAGAGTATAAAGTAGTTAAAAATACATTAACTAGTCTTGCAATGAAAGAAAATGGCTTAGAGGGATTGGACCCATATTTAAATGGACCAACTGCAATGGCTATCAGTACAACTGATGCTTTAGCACCTGCAAAGGTTCTTGCTGAATTTTCTAAGAAGTTCGAAAAGCTCGAAATTAAAGCTGGCGTTGTTGAAGGTAAGGTAGTAGATGTTAATGTTATCAAAACACTTGCTGAATTACCATCACGTGAAGTTCTTATCGCTAGATTATTGGGTAGCTTGAACGCTCCTATGACAAGATTAGCAGTAGCTTTGAACGCTATTGCTGAACAAAAGGCGGAAGCTTAAATTAAATTTATCTTATAAAGAAATTTAATTATGTAAAAAATCAAATTTAAAAATTATATGGAGGTATAATACATTGGCTAGCGAAAAAGTATTAAAATTTATTGAAGATGTAAAGGTTTTAACAATATTAGAATTATCAGAACTCGTAAAGGCTCTTGAAGAAGAGTTTGGAGTATCAGCAGCAGCTCCTATGGCAGTAGCAGGAACTCCTGCAGCAGCAGCAGCTCCTGTAGAAGAACAAACTGAATTCAACGTAATATTGAAAGAAGTTGGAGCAGACAAAATTAAGGTTATCAAAGCTGTTAGAGAAGCAACTGGTCTTGGTTTAAAAGAAGCTAAGGATATCGTTGATGGAGCTCCTAAGACAATTAAAGAAAACGTATCAAAAGACGAAGCTGCTGCTCTTGAAGCAAAATTCAAAGAAGTTGGCGCAACTGTTGAAATTAAGTAATTTTATTTTCTTGGAAAGCCGCCCATTATTTGGGCGGCTTTTTTGAAATCAGAACACTGAAGTACAGAAATCAGAAGTATAGGAGGAAGGAAACTCGGCTAGAGCCGAGTTAAATTTAGTTGGCGACAGCGCCAACTTTCCTTTATTCTGAACTCCTAGACTCCTGTACTTCTAAATGCTATAATAATGAGGTTGATGTCAGCATATACTAATTAATCATATGCCGGGTTTTGATCTCATTACTTTTATTTTTTAGGAGTTGGCATGACAAACTTTTTAATAAAATTGTTTATAAGAGATAGTAAAAATATTTCAAATTCCAAAGTCCGTGAGAACTATGGAAAATTTGCGGGAATTATCGGTATTATATCTAATATAATACTGTTTATAATAAAGATTACAGCAGGAATGTTATCAAATAGTATAGCTATAATAGCTGATGCAATCAATAACTTATCCGATTCGGGTTCATCATTGGTAACAGTTCTAGGTTTTAAACTTTCAGGAAGGCCGGCAGATGAAAAACATCCCTACGGACACGCAAGAATGGAGTATATTTCAGGTCTGATTGTGTCTTTTATTATTTTGATTCTTGGATTTCAACTGATACAAACCTCGGCCAAGAAAATAATTAATCCTGAGCCTGCCATCTTTAACCTGGTTTCAATTCTGGTGCTGGTTGTGTCTATTCTAATCAAACTATGGCAATCATTATTTTATAGAAAAATCGGTAAGTTGATAAATTCCACTACACTAGTTGCTACATCACTTGACAGCCGCAATGATATACTGGCTACATCTTCAGTTTTAGTAGCCACACTTATTTCCCGTTTTACAGGCTTTAATCTGGATGGGTATATGGGTGCACTTGTTGCGATATTTATCATGATTTCGGGAATAAGACTTGTAATGGATACCATAAGCCCTTTGTTGGGTACTGCTCCAGAAAAAGAAATGGTTGATAAAATATATAAAAAGATACTTAGCTATGATAGTATATTAGGACTTCATGATTTAACAGTGCATAGCTATGGGGAGGGCAAATGCTTTGCTTCTGTACATTGTGAAGTTTCCGCCGAGCAGGATATAATGGTTAGCCATGATATAATAGATAATATTGAACGGGACTTCTTAAAAGACGATAGTATACATTTGGTTATTCATTTAGACCCCATAATTACCAATAATAGTAGAATTAATAAGCTCAGAGAGGAGGTAGAAAGTGTAATTAGTCAGATATCACCTGAAATTGGCATGCATGATTTCAGAGTTGTCCTAGGTGTAAGCCACACAAATTTAATATTTGATGTAGTTGTTCCTTTCGATTTTAAATTAAGTGATGATGAATTAATAAAAGAAATAACCGAAAGTATTCATCGGACAAACAAAACACATTATGCAGTTATTACGGTGGATCATAACTATATACCGGAAAGTGAAAGTTTAGAATAACGAGGGTAATGGATGTAAGAAAGTTTCTATAAAAACTGAAAAATTTTCTACAAATGCATTATAAAAATAAAATAAAAACGTAGAAAATTAATACGTTTTTAACATTGACAAGCTATATGTTCTATGATAGAATTGTATACTGCATTAAATTTAAATGTATACATATAATTGGTAAATTTATATTCGTTGTGTTTAAATTATAACATATGCGAATAAATAAGACAATAATTGTTAATAATATTTTAATGTTTGTTAATAGCTTTATTATATGTATTTTTTAAAATTATATACTTGATCAAACTGATTTATAATTTTGCATAATATAATTCTAATTATGTGAAATTTTATAATATTCCCAAAGAGTCTGACATGGCAATATTTTTTTTAATTATGCTGGTCAGACTCATAAAGTCATAAGTTTATGAGGTGATATTAAAATGGTACAACCCGTAAAATTGGGTAGAAACACTAGAATGAGTTATTCTAGAATACGAGAAGTACTTGAAATGCCAAATCTGATTGAGGTTCAAAAGAACTCATATCAGTGGTTTTTGGATGAAGGCCTCAGAGAGGTTTTCAGAGATATTTCCCCAATCACAGATTATACTGGTAATTTAATTCTGGATTTTGTGGATTATTCTCTTGACGATGAACCAAAGTATAGTGTCGAAGAATGTAAGGAGAGGGACACTACATACTCAGCCCCACTCAAAGCAAAAGTAAGATTGATAAACAAGGAATCCGGAGAAGTTAAAGAGCAGGAAATCTTTATGGGAGATTTTCCTTTGATGACTGATAACGGTACCTTTATAATCAACGGTGCTGAGCGTGTAATTGTTAGCCAGCTTGTAAGATCACCTGGTATTTACTATTCAATGAAATTTGACCGTGTAGGTAAGAAATTATATTCTAATACAGTTATTCCTAACAGAGGTGCATGGCTTGAATATGAAACCGATTCAAACGATATTCTGTCTGTAAGAATAGACAGGACTAGAAAGTTACCGCTTACGGTACTTCTGAGAGCGCTGGGCTATGGTACCGACTACGAAATCACAAAATTGCTCGGTGAAGATGAAAGACTTTTGGCTACCATTCAAAAGGATAATGCTAAGACAACAGAAGAAGGCTTGCTTGAAATATACAAGAGATTGAGACCGGGTGAACCGCCTACAGTTGATAGTGCCAGATCCCTTCTTAACAGTTTGTTCTTTGATGCAAGAAGATATGATTTAGCCAAATTTGGTAGATTCAAATTCAATAAAAAGCTTGCTATAGCAAATTTAATCGGCGGACAGGTAGCAGCAGAGAATATAGTTTCTGCCGAGACCGGTGAAATATTGGTTGCTGAAGGCGAACTAATTACCAGAGAAAAGGCGGTAGAAGTTCAAAATTCAGGAGTTAATGTTGTATTTGTGCAAGTAGAAGGCAAATCAATTAAGGTAATTGGAAACAGTACTGTTGATATTCGCGCGTTTATTGATTTTGATGTTACTGACATCGGAATAAATGAAAAAGTGCATTATGCAGTTTTAAAAGAGATTCTTGAAAATAACAGCGGAGCAGATCAGGTTAAAAAGGCTCTGAAGGAAAGAATCAATGATTTAATTCCAAAACATATTACACCTGAGGATATTATTTCATCAATAAATTATATAATCAATCTTGATTATGGAATTGGAACAGTAGATGATATAGACCATTTGGGCAACAGAAGACTGCGTTCTGTTGGTGAATTGCTGCAGAACCAGTTCAGAATAGGTCTTTCAAGAATGGAAAGAGTTGTAAGAGAAAGAATGACTATTCAGGATATTGATATAGTTACTCCTCAAGCGCTGATAAATATCAGACCTGTTGCTGCATCCATCAAAGAATTTTTTGGAAGCAGTCAGCTCTCACAGTTCATGGATCAAACCAATCCTCTTGCTGAATTAACTCATAAGAGAAGATTAAGCGCATTGGGACCTGGAGGTTTGAGCAGAGAGAGAGCAGGCTTCGAAGTCCGTGACGTTCACCACAGTCACTATGGACGTATGTGTCCTATTGAAACACCTGAAGGTCCAAACATCGGTTTGATAGGCTCACTTAGTAGTTACGCCAGAGTGAATGAGTATGGATTTATTGAATCTCCATATAGAAAAGTTAACAAAGAAAAAAGGCAAGTAACCGATGAAATAGAATATTTAACAGCTGATGTAGAAGATCCATTTATCGTAGCACAGGCTACAGAACCGTTGGATGAAGACGGCAAATTTATTTCAAACAAAGTAGTCGCAAGATATATGGATGAAATATTAGAAGTTGAAAGTAACAAGATCGATTATATGGACGTATCTCCAAAGCAGATGGTATCAGTTGCTACAGCAATGATTCCATTCCTTGAGAATGACGATGCTAACCGTGCTCTTATGGGTGCTAACATGCAGCGTCAGGCAGTACCACTAATCAAGTCAGACTCACCAATTGTAGGGACTGGTATTGAGTACAAAGCGGCTAAGGATTCAGGCGTATGTATAATTGCAAAGAATGCCGGTGTCGTTGATAAGGTTTCTGCAAATGAGATTATTATTAAAACAAAGAGTGGACAAAAAGATGTTTACAAGCTTCTTAAGTATATGCGCTCCAATCAGGGTACCTGCCTAAATCAGAGACCTATTGTCAGAAAAGGCGAGATAATTGAGAAGGGTGACATCATAGCAGATGGACCATCAACAAACAATGGTGAAATCGCATTGGGAAGAAATATTCTTATAGGCTTTATGACTTGGGAAGGTTATAACTACGAGGATGCTATTCTTATAAATGAAAAGCTGGTAAAAGAGGATGTATATACATCTATTCATATTGAGGAATATGAAGCTGAATCCAGAGATACAAAGCTTGGACCTGAAGAAATAACAAGAGATATTCCGAATGTCGGTGATGAGGCTTTGAAAGATCTCGATGACAGAGGAATTATCAGAATAGGTGCTGAAGTCCGTGCAGGTGATATTCTGGTTGGTAAAGTTACTCCAAAGGGAGAAACTGAGCTTACAGCTGAAGAGCGCTTGTTAAGAGCAATATTCGGTGAAAAGGCGAGAGAGGTACGTGATACATCACTCAGAGTTCCTCACGGTGAATCAGGTATTATAGTTGATGTCAAGGTATTTACCCGTGAGAATGGCGATGAATTGCCACCAGGAGTAAATCAACTTGTTAGATGTTATATTGCACAAAAAAGAAAAATATCAGTCGGAGATAAAATGGCAGGAAGACATGGTAACAAGGGTGTTATTTCAAGAATACTCCCTGAAGAGGATATGCCATTCCTCCCTGATGGTACTCCATTGGAAATAGTGCTTAACCCACTGGGCGTTCCTTCACGTATGAATATCGGACAGGTGCTTGAAGTGCATTTGGGCTATGCTGCAAAAGCATTGGGCTGGAAGATTGCAACTCCTGTATTTGACGGTGCTACTGAGGAAGATATCAGAAATACACTGATACAGGCAGGAAAAGATTCAGATGGAAAGACTATTCTATATGATGGCAGAACAGGTGATCCATTTGACAACAGAGTTACGGTAGGATACATGTACTACCTGAAACTTGCTCACTTGGTTGATGATAAGATCCATGCACGTTCAACAGGACCTTATTCACTGGTAACTCAGCAGCCTCTTGGAGGTAAAGCTCAGTTCGGTGGACAGAGATTCGGAGAAATGGAAGTTTGGGCACTGGAGGCATATGGAGCAGCTTATACCTTGCAGGAAATTCTGACAGTTAAATCAGATGATGTTGTAGGTAGAGTTAAGACATATGAATCAATTGTTAAGGGTGAAAACGTTCCTGAACCTGGAATTCCTGAATCATTTAAGGTTCTTATAAAAGAACTTCAGAGCCTTGCGCTGGATGTTAAGGTATACTCGGAAGAGCAGCAAGAAATCGCTATCAAAGAGTATGTTGAAGAAGATCTGGAAGAATTGAATGTAAACATCGAAGGAAGAGAAGACGAAGAAGCTCTCGCAGGTGATTTTGATGACGAACTGAAAGACGATATTCTTGATGATGATCTAGATATTGATGACCTGGATATAGGAAATATCAGTACAGGTGATGATCTTGAAGACGAGTTGACTGATGAATTATTTGCAGACGATGATCTTGGTGATGAATTTGACGATGAGGATTTCTAAGGGAGGGAGATAAGCTATGTTTGAACTAAACAATTTTGATTCTATAAAGATAGGATTAGCTTCCCCGGAGAAGATCAGAGAATGGTCAAAAGGTGAAGTAAAAAAACCGGAAACTATAAACTATAGAACATTAAAGCCTGAAAGGGATGGTTTGTTCTGCGAGAGAATTTTCGGACCGCAAAAGGACTGGGAATGTCATTGCGGTAAATATAAAAGAATTAGATATAAGGGTATTGTATGTGACAGATGTGGAGTTGAAGTTACCCGTTCAAAGGTAAGAAGAGAAAGAATGGGTCATATTGAACTTGCTGCACCGGTTTCCCACATATGGTATTTCAAAGGGATACCAAGCAGAATGGGATTAATATTGGATATGTCACCAAGATCCCTTGAAAAAATATTATACTTTGCATCTTATGTTGTTATAGATCCAGGACAGACACCATTGTCCAAAAAGCAGGTTTTAACCGAAAAGGAATATAGAGACAGTGTAGATAAGTTCGGACTAAATTTCAAAGCTGCAATGGGCGCTGAGGCTGTTAAAGAGTTGCTTATGGAAATAGATCTGGATGCGCATTCAAAAGAATTAAGAGCTGATCTGCAGGATTCTACAGGACAAAAGAGAATCAGAGCAATCAAGAGACTTGAGGTTGTAGAAGCCTTCAGACTTTCCGGCAATCGCCCTGAGTGGATGATAATGGATGTAGTTCCGGTTATTCCGCCGGAACTAAGGCCAATGGTTCAGCTTGATGGAGGAAGATTTGCTACCTCTGACCTGAACGACCTTTACAGAAGAGTCATAAATAGAAATAACAGATTAAAAAGACTCCTTGATTTAGGAGCTCCTGATATAATCGTAAGAAATGAAAAACGTATGCTTCAGGAAGCTGTCGATGCGCTGATCGATAATGGCAGAAGAGGACGCCCTGTTACAGGCCCTGGAAACAGACCTTTAAAATCCTTGTCAGATATGCTCAAGGGTAAGCAGGGACGTTTCCGTCAGAACTTGCTTGGTAAACGTGTTGACTACTCAGGACGTTCGGTTATCGTTGTAGGTCCTGACCTTAAGATATTCCAGTGTGGTTTGCCAAAGGAAATGGCATTGGAGCTGTTCAAGCCTTTTGTAATGAAAAAGCTAGTAAATGACGGTTTGGCACACAATATAAAGAGTGCCAAGAGAATGGTTGAAAGAGTAAGAAATGAAGTTTGGGACGTACTGGAAGAAGTAATCAAGGAACACCCTGTATTACTTAACCGTGCACCAACGCTTCACAGACTCGGTATTCAGGCATTCGAACCTGTTTTAGTTGAGGGAAGAGCATTAAAGCTTCATCCGCTGGTATGTTCGGCATATAACGCTGACTTCG
Source organism: uncultured Clostridium sp. (assembly GCA_964415835.1). Lineage (GTDB taxonomy): Bacteria > Bacillota > Clostridia > Acetivibrionales > DSM-1351 > Ruminiclostridium. The sequence continues at coordinate 30,505 of CAYQCA010000018.1, forward strand.
ATGGTGACCAGATGGCTGTTCACGTTCCGCTGTCTGCAGAAGCACAGTCGGAGGCCAGATTCCTGATGCTGTCAGCAAATAACCTGCTGGCTCCAAAGGATGGTAAACCAATAACTGTTCCTACACAGGATATGGTTTTAGGTAGCTACTATCTGACAATAGAAAAGCCGAATGAGCCTGGGGATGGTAAAGTATTTGCTGATATGAATGAAGTTCTTATGGCTTATCAGGAAGGTGTTGTTGGCCTTCATGCACAGGTTAAGGTAAGAATTTCGAAAGTTATTAACGGAGTTAAGCAGCATAGAATTATTTCCTGCACGCCAGGACGACTCATATTTAACGAAGCTATTCCACAAGATTTGGGCTTTGTTGACAGAACTGACGAGAGCAAGCTGTTTGACCTTGAAGTTAACTTCCTAGTTGGCAAAAAGGAACTTGGTAAGATAATTGACAAATGTATCAGAGTTCACGGCACTACAAAGACTGCCGTTATCCTGGACAAAATAAAGGCTCTTGGATTCAAGTACTCAACCAGGGGTGCTATTACAATCAGTGTTTCCGATATGGTTATTCCTGAAATCAAGAAGCAATACCTGCAGGAAACTGAAAATAAAATTGATAACATCGTTAAACAGTATAAGAGAGGACTTATTTCAGATGAAGAAAGATACAATTCTGTTATAAGTGCCTGGACTGAAACCGGTGAAAGTATAACAAAGGCTCTTATTGATAACCTTGACAGATTTAATCCTGTTTATATGATGTCACAATCAGGAGCGAGAGGTAATATCAATCAGATTAAGCAGTTGGCTGGTATGAGAGGTTTGATGGCCGATACATCCGGTAAGACAATTGAGATACCGATCAAGTCAAACTTCCGTGAAGGACTTAACGTTTTGGAATTCTTTATTTCAACACACGGAGCCAGAAAAGGTTTGGCCGATACAGCGTTAAGAACAGCTGACTCAGGTTACTTGACAAGACGTCTTGTTGACGTTAGCCAGGATGTTATTGTAAGAGAGCTGGATTGTGGAACAGAAAGAGGTATTGAGATATCGGATGTAAAAGATGGTGGTGAGGTAATCGAGCCATTGTCAGAAAGACTTATCGGAAGATATACAACTGAAGATATACATGATCCTAACACAAATGAGTTGCTTGTAACAAAAGATGTTGCCATTGATGAGAAGACTGCAGACAGGATAGTTAAATCAGGTTATAAGAAAATGAGGATTAGATCTGTATTGACTTGTCAATCTGAGGTAGGGATATGCGCTAAATGTTATGGTGCAAACCTTGCAACAGGTGATGCTGTCAATGTTGGTGAAGCAGTTGGTATTATCGCTGCTCAATCAATCGGAGAACCTGGTACACAGTTGACGATGAGAACATTCCATACTGGTGGTGTTGCGGGTGATGATATCACACAAGGTCTCCCCCGTGTAGAGGAATTGTTTGAGGCAAGACGTCCAAAGGGTCTTGCAATTATATCTGAAATACCTGGTGCAGTTAAATTATCCGACTCCAAGAAAAAGAGAGAGGTAATTATAACTGCCGAAGATGGTGAGACTAAATCTTACCAGATACCTTATGGTTCAAGAATTAAGGTATTTGATGGTGATATAGTCGAAGCCGGAGACGAATTGACAGAGGGTTCTGTAAATCCTCACGATATCCTGAAGATAAAGGGGTTAAAGGGAGTTCAGGCTTACCTACTTCAGGAAGTTCAAAGAGTTTATAGAATGCAGGGCGTTGATATCAACGATAAGCATATTGAAGTTATAGTAAGACAGATGATGAGGAAGGTTAAGGTTGACAATTCAGGGGATACTAGCTTATTACCAGGCGGATTAGTTGATCTTCTAGAATTTGAACGTGAGAACAAAAAAGCGCTTGAAGCTGGATTAACTCCTGCGACAGGTGAGCGTACACTGCTGGGTATTACAAAAGCCTCATTGGCAACAGATTCATTCTTATCAGCTGCTTCCTTCCAGGAAACTACAAGAGTTCTTACAGAAGCTGCAATAAAGGGTAAGGTAGATCCGCTGGTTGGATTGAAGGAAAATGTTATAATAGGTAAACTTATTCCTGCAGGAACTGGTATGAGTAGATATAAAGATATCAGTATCAGCAATGT
>CAYQCA010000019.1:0-11132 GCA_964415835.1 uncultured Clostridium sp.
ATAAAGTTATTTCTGGAGAGCGCCATAATGGAGATAGAAAGAAAATTTCTGGTTAAAAATGATCACTACAAAATTAATGCCAAAAAGGTTCTATTCAGGCAGGGTTATCTCAGTATTGATAGTGAAAGAACAGTTCGGATCAGACGTTTTGGAGACAAGGCATTTCTAACAATTAAAGGCAAAACTGAATCCTTTAGCAGAGAAGAATTTGAATATAGTATCCCAGTTAAGGATGCAGACTTTATGCTTGATAATTTGTGTATTACGCCTATAATAGAAAAGGTAAGGTGCTTTTTAAATTATGAAGGTTCTGATTGGGTCATAGACGAGTTTTTGGGAGAGAATAAAGGACTGATCGTAGCAGAAATAGAGCTGGACAGTGAGTCTCAAAATTTTATAACACCGGACTGGCTGGGTGAAGAGATAACTTTTGACACTAGATACTTTAACTCTAATTTAGTAAAAAAGCCATTTAAAAACTGGTAATAATATATAAGGGAGTGATGAGTTTTGGAATGCAGAGAAAACTGTGGTGCATGCTGTATATCACCTTCAATATCATCACCAATCCCAGGAATGCCAAATGGTAAGCCTGCTGGTGTAAGATGCATTCAATTGACCGAAAACAATCTTTGCAAATTATTTGGTCGCCCTGAGAGGCCACAAGTATGCATAAGTCTGAAACCCTCTGAAGAAATGTGTGGAAATTCCGATATAGAAGCAATACGCTATTTAGATAGATTGGAACAATTAACTAAATAAGGAGGTTTATAATGAGTAAGATTTTAGTATTTTTATATAATGGCATGGCAGACTTTGAAATAACTTATGCTACTCACCTTTTGGGGCATGAGCTGTCAAAACAAATAGTTACCTGCAGCTATGAAATTAAACCAGTTAAGAGTAAAGGCGGTTTGGTTTTTATGCCGGATATAACTGTTGTTGAGGCAAATGTTGACGAGTATGAGGGCTTCATGATACCGGGTGGATGGAATCCCGTAGTTAAAGAGGAGATATTATCCCTTATAAAAGAGTTTTATTCTGCCGGCAAGTTGCTAGCCGCAATTTGCGCTGGACCTAGATATTTTGCAAAAGCCGGAATTTTAAGTGATGTTAAATATACTACTTCCATAGTAGAATGGACTCCTGCCAGAAGGGCTCAGTTCGGCGGCGAAGATGATCCATTCCCAAGGGAGAATTTTGTAGATACCAGAGTTGTCAGGGATAGGAATGTAATAACATCTAAAGGAATCTCTTTTGTAGATTTCGCAATTGAAGTAGCAGATTACCTTGGTCTGTTTAAAGATGTTCAGGAAAAAGAGGAACTCTTTAACGCTATTACAGGCCGCAATTCAATAAACTAGTCATACTGAGGGATTTATAATGATGGAAACAGTTTTGGTTACAGGGGCATCAAGAGGTATTGGAAGAGCAATTGCGAAACTATTTGCGGTAAACGGTTACAATGTCGCGATCAATTATAATATAAATAAGGATGCTGCTGATGCTCTGATGAATGAATTATCGACAGTGAACTGCAATGTGATGACAGTACAGGCTGATGTAGCCAACAAAGATCAGGTTGATGAAATGATCAGGAGTGTTAATGAAAGATTTGGTACAATAGATATTTTAGTGAATAATGCCGGAATTGCAGGACAACGTCTTTTTACAGACATCTCTGTTGATGAGTGGGACAGAATGTTTAATGTAAACGTAAAAGGTATGTTTCTTTGCTGCCAGGCTGTTTTGCACGGAATGATCTACAAAAAATCCGGCAAAATAATAAATATATCTTCAATTTGGGGAATAACAGGCGCCTCATGTGAAGTGCATTATTCGGCAGCGAAGTCTGCCATAATCGGGTTTACAAAAGCTTTGGCAAAGGAATTGGGGCCATCTAATATACATGTTAACTGTGTTGCACCCGGAGTAATAGATACTGATATGAACTCGGATTTGGATGAGGCTGCAATTGCTGATCTGAAAGATCAGACTCCTCTTGGTACAATTGGGATTGCTGAGGATATTGCAGAAACAGTTTATTTTTTGGCTACAAGCAAAGCAAACTTTATTACAGGACAAATAATCAGTCCAAACGGGGGCTTTCTAATTTAGTTATACCCCTTAGTACAAAATGCACGCATAGCACTCTAATTGGGAATGATTAATTTAGTACAAAATGCTCTTGAAAGTTAACATTACAAAGTAGTATACTAAGCTAGTATGATTTTTGATATATAGTTTTAAAAATAGTATAGTTAATCCTCGTTTAATTATTTTTTTAGGTGGTGAATTCAAGTGGGCACGGACCCGTATCCTAGTAGATACTGTATTAACAATTACATATTAGCAAAGGAGGAGTATGTGTCGCTTGATTATAATCCGGTGATATAATAAGCCTCCCTTGGAATGGAGGACTTATTTTTATGTCATTATCTTTTTTTCATGACAAGAAACAGGTATTACAGATAAAAAAACCTGTTCCGGAGATAAGACAAATTGATTTTAATGGTCTGACATGGATAGATATCACAAAGCCAACAAAGAAAGAGATTGATATGTTGGAAGAAAAGTATGATTTCCATGAGCTTTCCCTGGAAGACTGTTTAACTGAGCATCAACGTTCAAAAGTTGATGATTACGATGATTATTGCTTTATCGTTATGCATTTTCCTCGTTACCGAAAAGAAACTATGAGACTCGAATCAGAGGAAATTGACATATTTCTGGGGCATAATTATTTAATAACATTGCACGAAGGTGAGTTAAAACCCCTTGTTGCATTTTCACGTATGTGTCAGACAAAAGCTGAGGCTAGAGAAGAATTTATGGCTGAGGGTTCAGCTTTACTGCTGTATGAAATAATAAAAAGACTTTTTGACTACTGCTTTCCAATGCTCGATAAAATTGGTGCAATGCTTGATGGTTTGAATAAATCCATTTTTAAGCATCAATCAAGAGAAATGCTGGAAGAGATTTCGAGAGCAAAGATGCAGATCATTAATTATAGAAGGATAATCAAGCCGCTCAGACCGGTTATACTCACTCTTGAAAAGACCATCAGAAAGTACCTCCCTGAGGATATGGAGATGTATTTTGATGATATTACTGATAAAGCTGAGAAGGTATGGGACATGCTTGAGAACTACAAAGAGGTTGTAGAATCAATAGATGCTACATATGAGTCATTAACATCGCATAAGATGAATAATCTGATGCGTACATTTACTTCATTGCAGGTTGTCATTCTTCCTATGACATTGGTTAGTGGCCTGTTTTCAATGAACGTAAAGGGAATACCGATGGCAGAGTTTAGCAGTGCATTTTGGGTCGTTTTCGGGATGATATTTGTGCCTATGTCGATAATTGCGTCTGTTATGTTTTTTAAGCGCAATAAGTGGTTTTAGTTTGGAGGTAAAAGTATAATGGATAACTCTTCAGAAGTTAAGAAGTTTTTTCAATACCTTCCGGAGATAATTAAGTTTTATAAATTAAAAAATGAAGGACTGGCGCGATTAATATTTGTGCTTGTCCTTTTTTGCCAATTATTAGGTGATTATATACAGTACAAAGTTATGAATCTAATGGATAACCTTGACGTTCTTTATACTGTTCTTTTTACAGGGCAAATACCGGCAGAATTTGAACAAACCTCGGAATATAATTTACACCTGCTATTGTTGGTATTGGGGATAACCTTATTAGTCAAGCTAATTTCCAATTTGTTATATTCTGTGTATATGTATTCATACATATTAGAACTCCGTGGTAAGAACACTGGTTACAAATCCAGCTTTTCAGGGGCTTTTAAGCATATTGGCCGGTTGATAATATATAATATTACTTTTGGGTTGATGGTGCTTTTAGGGTCTACGTTCTTCATACTCCCAGGACTTATTGCTTATGTATTATTTGTTTTTGGTTACTGTTACATAATGGATTTAAAGCTTACAGTTCCTGATGCAATGACAGCAAGCAATGAGATAACAAGAGGTAAAAAACAACAAATAATTAATGTGTTTTTAGGATACCTGCTATTATTTAAGTTGCCTGTACTATTATTTTTTACAGGAAGTTCACTAGGAATTGAATTCATTTCATCCTTTTTTACAGCAATTACAGGCTTGATTTTGCAAAGGCTGATTTGTCAGTTATACATGGATTTAGAATATAGAAGACACGTAAAAAACTAATTAACTTAAGTTTATCTTTATTTTTTTATGACAAAAACATATACACTTTTAATTCTTCTCTATTTACACTAATACCGGAGGTTAATTATGGGTTTGGGTCGTGTTATTAACAAACTTAGTACCAGTGTTCCCGATGATAATTATGAGCTCAGCCGCAGGACATTTATTGTGGAGGGTTGTATTGCGAATGGAATTTATACATTAACAAGTGGAGCTTTTCTTGTTGGCTATGCGAGCTACCTTGGAGCCAGTGATCAATTTAACGGAATACTGGTTTCACTGCCTCTGCTTACAAACATTATACAAATGTTTAGTCCTATAATTCTTGAAAGGCTCTCCAGAAGAAAAAAACTGTTGGTTTCCTTGCTGATTTTTTACCGGATTCTTCTTGGATTGATGGTCTTAATACCTGTTTTAACAGAAGATAAATTTACAAGGCTTTTACTGCTTGGAATAATATATTTTACTGCTTATCTGGCAGCTGCTTTTCAGAATCCCGGGACAGGAAGCTGGATAATCAGCCTGGTACCTGAAAATATGCGAGGAAGATATTTTGGAGTAAGGGATATGTGCATGCTGGCTTCTGCTGCAGCCTTGTCGATTATTATGGGAAGAGTACTTGATATATTAAAAGCATATTCAATGGAATATATAGGCTTTATAGTAGTTTTCTCAGTAGTATTTACGCTGATAATTCTTAACTTTATAATGCTTAAAAGAATAAAAGAGCCTGATTTTTTACCGTTTAAGCAGAAATTAAAGCTTGGCAGCATGCTGGTAATGCCAGTTAAGGATAAAAATTTCCGCAAAGTTATTTTTCTCAATTTGGTATGGAATGTATGCGCGCAGATTGCGATACCTTTCTTTTCAGTTTATATGGTTACAGGCTTAAAACTGTCATATACCTTTATAATGGCAATGAGTATTATAATTTCAGCCGTTCAGGCAATGTCTGCTAAGATTTGGGGAAGAATTTCGGATAAGGTGGGCTGGGAATTTACCACAGTTACGTCAATTGGTATGATAAGTATATGCCACATAACGTGGATTTTTGTAAATCAAAATACATATTTTATACTGATTCCAATTATTCAGATAGTAGCAGGTATGGCTTGGGCAGGAATAAATTTGTCGTTGTTTAATATTCAATTTAAGTATGCCCCTCTGGAAGGACGTACAGTATATATTGGATTCAATGCAGCTTTATCAGGCTTGGCAGGATTCTTCAGTGCTTTGTTCGGCGCAGTGCTGGTGGGAGCTTTGAGTGGTTTGCAACTAGACTTAGGTATTACTGTCTTGGATAATATGCTTTTCATTTTCGGATTCTCAGGAATATTGACACTTTGCTGCGCTATATTCTTTTCATTTTGGTTTAAGCGAGGCAGAAAATAGGATAGGATTGGAACATAAAAAAATCGCCTTGAGGCGATTTTTTTGGTGGGCAATAAGGGACTCAAACCCCTGACTTCTTCCACGTCAAGGAAGCACTCTATCAGCTGAGTTAATTGCCCGTGTATAATACGATATACACTATAATACATGCATTTATCAACTTTTGTCAAGATGTAGCAGTGCTATTTTATCACTTTCTTTCATATTAATATACGAATAAAAATAATTTCGTATTAGGGAAGAGATGAATAAATGCAGCAAAACATAATAATACTGTTGTTAAGCCTTGGAATTATACTGTTAGGCTGTGAGCTGTTTACAAACGGAATAGAGTGGCTGGGAAGGAAATTAAAATTGGGTGATGGTGTTGTTGGTAGCATTTTATCAGCTGTGGGTACCTGTTTACCTGAGACCTTAATACCTATAATTGCACTTCTTTTTACAAAGAATCAGAAGGATTCCACTGATGTGGGCATAGGAGCAATCGCAGGAGCTCCCTTTATGCTATCTACTCTGGCGTTTTTCATTACCGGCCTAAGCGTAATCATTTTTTCAAAAAAGCGAAAAACAGGATATAGGTTAAATGTAAATATAAATATATTAAATAGAGATTTGTCTTTCTTTGTAATTGTTTATTTTCTTGCCATAGCCGCTTCCATTTTAACATCAGGAGTAGTTACGAATATTATTGCAATAATAATAATATTTGGATATATATATTATGTGGTGAAAACTGTGAATTATGATAAGGCTAGTAATAACGATGTTGATGAGCTTATTTTTTCAAAAACATTTAATATTAGGTCTACAAAATTTGTAATTCTCCTTCAGATTTTTATGGCACTAAGTGTAATTATTATCGGTGCCGAGTTATTTGTAAGTAACATTGAAATTGTAGCAAAAACACTGGGAGTTCCCACGCTGATTCTGTCTATAATAATCACACCTATCGCAACAGAGCTTCCTGAAAAGTTTAACAGCATTATCTGGATAAGTAAAAATAAGGACACTCTTTCATTAGGTAATATAACCGGGGCTATGGCTTTTCAAAGCTGTATACCTGTATCAATAGGGATGCTTGCAACCAGTTGGAAGCTGGACGCAATTACAATATTCAGCGCATTACTTGCATTAGCATCTGCACTTATAACATATCTTTGGATAAATACCCGTAAGAGCCTTAATCCGTTACCGCTGCTCACAGGTGGTTTATTTTATCTATTGTTCCTAGTTTATATCATGTTGACGTTTAAATAATAAGAGGCAGATATTAGACAGGCTCTACAAAATATTCTCCAGCGAAAAACTTTCTTTCTTGGGAATATGCTCAATATACTGTTTTAAAGCATCCAATTCTGCAAGTGCTGAGGGGTATTCCTGACTTTCAATAAACTTCTTGGCTTTTACATATGAATTATCAATATTATCTATCTCAAAATGGTCTAATAGAACTGCCCAACTGAATTTTGTTGAATTCCATCGCTCACCGAAATCTTTCAGATATTGATCCGCTAAGTCCCATTGCTTACTGCTTACCGATGCCAGAGCTGAATCGACACTTTTTTCCAATTTATCAGCAGAAGCATTAAGATAGTATAAAGTTAAAATCCCTGACAGTACTATAATTAAAAATAAAGCAATAATAACAAGCATTGTTTTATTATTACGTTTCATAAAGCCTCCAATTTCAATTTCTATAAAAAAATTAATTTTTCTTGTAATTTTCTTTAGCCTGGCAAAATAGCTTACCATCAGAATCTATACTTGCGAAGAAAACATCCTTTATACTCTTTATACCTATCTGCTCCAGTTTAATCATTAAAATGTTTTTATCCAGATTTACGCGGCTCAGGTTGTAATCTAACAAATCACCGTCTATTATCAACTCAATTGCAGGTGCTTCGAATTTGGCGTTAATATTTAGATCTTCGGGAGTTGCATTCCTTTTCGATGCTTTTGGTACTACGCTTAGCTGCCCATTAGTCTCAAGAATTGCATATTCCACATCCGCTATATTATAAATATCCTTGGAGCGTAATTGCTCCAGTAAGTCGTTTAAAGTGTAAAGCTCTTTTCTGAATATCTCTTCGTTTATTTTTCCTCTGGAAATCAAAGTGCTTGGCCTGCCGCAAATTATAGTTCTGGCACGTGTGCTTTTTAATGCTATAAAAGAGATTACGATTTGCGCTGCTAACATTGTAAGTATAGGGATAATTCCATTTACCAATGGAATTCCAGTATTTTGCATAGGAACTGATGCCAGTTCTGAAATCATTATGGCCACAGCAAGTTCAAAAGGCTGCAGCTGCCCTATCTGCCGTTTTCCCATAATCCTCATGGCAACTATTACAATGATATAAAGAATAAGTGTACGAATAAAAACAACAAGCAAGATTCTGACCTCTTTTCTTCAATAATGGTTATTTATTTTTATTATCCAGTTAATTAATAAAATAATACCTAATTTTCATATGTAATTGCATAAACAAGAGCAATATAAAGGAAATTAATGATATACAGCTAATTTTAATACTAATTCAGTAATTAAATTAATTTCTGAATAATTACTTATATTTTGAGATTTATAAAAAAACTGGAATGGTGATATACTAATCTAAGTATTCTTTACTGTGGGGCATTTTGTATGGCATTCACATGCTATATATTATGCTCATTATTTTTATAACATGGAGGAAAAAATGCAAGTAGTAATTATCGGTTGCGGTAAGGTCGGGGCAAAGTTTGCTCAGGTAATGTCTGAAGAGGGGAATGAAATCGTAATTGTTTCGAATGACAACAAGTCATTTAAGAATCTTCCACCTGACTTTGATGGCCTGACGGTGACAGGTGTTCCAATAGATCAGGATGTACTTAAAATGGCAGGTATTGAGACTGCAGATGTCCTCGTTGCAGTTACAGAGGATGATAATATAAATATTATGGTTTGTCAGGTTGCGAAAGAAATTTTCAAGGTCCCAAAAGTTATAGCCAGAATATACAATCCTGCACGGGAACATGTATTCCATGAATTTGGCCTGGAGACAATCTGCCCTACAGACATTACAGTAAATGTTATGAGAGCATTGGTGGATTCTGAGGATGACTTAAGTACACATACAATCGGAAATACTTCAGTAATATTTAAACAAGATAAGGTTGCACTCGGTTATGTCGGCAAGAGACCAGACCAGGTAAAGTTAAAAGAAGGAATGATTTTTGGTGTTATCAGAGAAGGGGATTTTATATTTGCATGTAATGCAGGAAAATTATTGCAGGATGACAAATTAGTCATTGCAGACACTGCTCACAAGATTTAAATCGGAGGAAATGGATAAATGTATATTGTAATTGCAGGAGGCGGAAAGATCGGTTATTACCTGGCAAAGACTTTAATGCCATATAAACATAAAATTACAGTTATTGAGAGACAGAAAGACTTGTGTGAAAAAATAGCAAATCAGTTGAATGTATGTGTTATAAACGGTGATGGAACAAATATTGACCACCTGGAAGAAAGTATGGTAGGTGAAGCAGATATATTTATTGCTGTCACTGGTAAGGACGAAGATAACTTGATAGCATGCCAGCTTGCCAAAAGGAATTTTGGTGTTAACAGAACTATTGCCAGGGTTAACAACCCTAAGAATATTACTGTATTTGAAAAATTAGGTGTTGATATTGCAGTAAGTAGCACATCTATTATAGCAGACTTAATTGAACAGGAAGTAGACTATATAGGAATGAAAACTTTGTTGAAATTGAAGGGCGGAAAGATAACGCTGAGCGAGCTGCTCATTATTCCTGATTCTCCCGTTAGAAATAAAAGTTTAAAGGAATTGAGCATACCTAAAGACTGCTTGCTGATATCAGTAATCAGGGAAGATTCTGTAATTATTCCTAATGGTGATACAGTTCTGCAGGTTGGTGATTATGTTGTGGCAGCATCGTCAATTGAGGATCAAAAAGCTTTAAAGGATTTCTTTTTCGGCAAATAGTTGTTGCATATAATTAAAACTATATGGTAGAATAATAGCAAAATATCTAATTGCGATGAATAATTACATTAGCTGTCTGAGTGAATGTTTAGAGAGCAATCTGGTTGGTGAAAAGATTGAATTCCCGGATAAGTGAATTACAAATTATGAGCTGCTTTTGCCGGGTCTGCCCGTTATAGCATTAAAGACATTTAGGAGGCAATGTATTTTGTTTATCCCGGATGTGAATTAAGGTGGTACCACGAGCTCTTCGTCCTTATACCGGACAAGGAGCTTTTTTATTTATGGAAAATAAAGGAGTGTAAGTTAATGAGAAACGTATTTGATGTTTTACAGGAAAGAGGCTTTGTTGCACAGATTACACATGAAGAAGAAGTAAAAAAGCTATTGGATGAGAAGAAAGTAACTTTCTATATTGGTTTTGATCCCACAGCAGACAGCTTGCATGTAGGCCATTTTTTACAGCTGATGGTTATGGCGCATATGCAGCGGCATGGTCATAGGCCAATAGTTCTTGTGGGCGGCGGAACAGGTATGGTTGGTGATCCAACAGGAAAAAATGATATGCGTAAGATGATGACCAGGGAAATAGTACAGCACAATGTTAACAGATTCAAGGAACAGATATCAAAATTCATTGATTTCTCAGATGATAAGGCTATTATGGTTGATAATGCCGACTGGCTTTTGGATCTTAACTATGTTCAGTTCTTAAGGGAAGTTGGTGTACATTTTTCCGTTAATAGAATGCTTACCGCAGAATGCTTTAAATCCAGAATGGAGAAGGGTTTAACGTTTTTGGAATTTAATTACATGCTGATGCAGAGCTATGACTTCCTGGTGCTTAACAGAAAATATAACTGTGAAATGCAGCTGGGCGGAGACGATCAATGGTCAAATATTCTTGGGGGTCTGGACCTTGTTAGAAAGGCTGAAGGTAAAAGTGTATATGGAATGACCTTTACTCTGCTAACCACCAGTGAAGGCAAAAAGATGGGAAAAACTGAAAATGGTGCTCTTTGGCTTGATCCGGAGAAAACTTCACCATACGAGTTCTACCAGTACTGGAGAAATATCAGCGATAACGATGTTGAAAGATGTCTGGCATTACTGACATTCCTGCCTATGGATGAAGTAAGGAGACTAGGCTCATTAAAGGATGCAGGTATTAATGAAGCAAAGGCAGTTTTGGCATACGAAGTAACAAAAATAGTTCATGGGGCAGAAGAGGCACAAAAAGCAAAAGAGGCTGCAGAAGCTATTTTCGGTGGAAAAGGAAACTCAGAAAATATACCTTTTATCGAAGTAAAGGCAGCGGAGCTGGAAGCCGGTATAAAGATTACTGATTTACTGGTGATGGCAGAATTAACACCTTCAAAAAGTGAAGCACGCAGAGCGGTTCAACAGGGCGGAGTTATGCTGAATGAAAACAAGGTAACCAGCTTTGACTATACAGTTGGCGCTAGCGATGTCGTTGACGGACAGATGATGCTTCAAAAAGGAAAGAAGAATTTTGTAAGAGTGAAAATTCAGAATTAAGTAGTACAGG
>CAYQCA010000019.1:11232-29161 GCA_964415835.1 uncultured Clostridium sp.
ACTCCTGTTACTCCTATTACCTCCTGCTTACCCTACCAATATCTTTGCTTCCGGATAAATCAATTCTGAGGTTCTCTTAGTAGATTTTAATGTTAGCGCTACTGCAAAGGAAAGAGGTCCGACCCTTCCAAGAAACATGGTTAAGACAATAAGTGCCTTGCTCACAGTATTTAAATCCGGTGATACGCCAAGTGTTAAGCCTACGGTTCCAAATGCGGAAGTGGTTTCATATAAAATTTGAAGAACACTGAAATTTGGCTGTATTGTAACGATTATAGTAGTAATTGCCATTATCAGCATTGCACTAAGGCCTGTAATACTAAGTGCTTTATTGATAGTATGTTGGTGTATTTTTCTCTTAAACAGAATAATATCTTCTGTTCCTCTAATGGAAGAAAAAACAGCCATAATCAGCACACCAATGGTGGTTACCTTTACACCGCCTCCTGTAGAACCAGGTGCAGCACCAATAAACATAAGCAAGATAGTAAAGGCTTTTGAACTTTCTTTCATGTCAACAAGGTTAATTGAGTTGAAACCTGCAGTTCTCGGTGTGGTGGACTGAAAAAAAGATGCATTTATTTTTTCGGGAAGACTCATTGGCCCCATTGTTTTTGGATTATTGAATTCATTTGCAAAGAAAAACAAAGTACCGGATAAAAGAAGTACTATAGTTATGACAAGAACAAGTTTTGTGTGAAATATCAATTGCTTTGTTTTTCTGTATTCATACAAATCCCTCCAAACAGAAAATCCGAGACCACCAACTATAATTAATCCTGATATAGTATATATTACGATGGGATCACTATTAAAGGGAGTAATACTTAAAAACTGACCCTCAAAAACTGCACTTGTAATATCAAATCCAGCATTGCAGAAAGCAGATATAGATTCAAAAATAGCCATATAAAATCCTATTCGTCCAAATTTTGGAGCAAAACTTATAGATAATAGTATTGCACCGGTTAATTCTATAATAACTGTTGCAGTTATAACTTTTTTTATTAGCTTAAGTACATCAATGTAACCAAAAGAGTTAATTGATTCCTGCGCCAGGATCATTCCTTTTAAACCAACTCTTTTTTTAAGTAATGCGGAAAAAAACGTAGCAAGAGTAATAATACCGAGACCACCAGTCTGAATCAGAGCTAAAATAATTAACTGTCCCGCGGTAGACCAATATGTGAAAGTATCATAAACTACCAGACCTGTAATACAGGAAGCAGAGGTAGCTGTAAACAGTGAATTGATAAAGGGGGTCCACTCTCCTGATTTGGACGAAAAAGGCATGGAAAGGAGAATTGCACCTGTCAAAATTAAAATGGCAAAACTCAGTACTATTAACTTAGAAGGAGCCATACTGAAAAGATGATGACCTTTATTGTGAATATTTTTTTTTATCATTTAAACCTCCACTAGAGTGCTATTTTGTAAAAGCTAATTTTTATTATTTTCTATAATTTTCTAGACTATCACAAATTATATCACTTTTCAATTCAATAATTATTAGTTTAACAATTATTTATAAGAATATCAAAAATAATTATGTGCAGAATATTATTTGGAAAGCGATTACTTGATTAAAAAGGAGGGAAATTCATGCCATTAACCAGCAAAGAGCTTATGCTAATTCAAGACAATATAAACATGTGTGAAAGCAATATTAAGTATCTACAGGGATGTGCACAAATTGCAGCTGACAGTCAGGTAAAAAATCTCTGTAATCAGTTGGCAAATGAAGAGAAAAATGATTTACAGCTTTTAATGAAGCATATTAACACTGCAGGACAATAATATTGGAGGTGATAAACTTGGCTAATCTTACAGATAAAGAAATAATGGCGTCTATTTTAAATGAGCATAAGCTATCTGCATCATCATTAACAAATCTTATATTGGAAAGTTCATGCCAAATGCTCAGAAATGATGCTGAAAGCATCCTAGCAAAGACTTTTGACGGACAAAAACAGGTTTTTGATATAATGGCACAAAAGGGCTGGTATGCTGTTCAGAATGCAAATCAGCAGGAAATATCCATGGCACAGCAAAAGATAAAAAATATAGAGTCTCAAATGGCTTAGAGAAATTCAGGAAGAGGGCAAATTATTGCCCTCTCTTTATTTGAGTAACACTTTAAAAATATAAGCATAAGATGATATTGCAAGGATATTGATATAGATATTCTACTTAAAAGGATATTTTTCAGCTACATATAGAGTATAATTCTGAAAATCTAAATTGCTAAAATCTAAGGAGGGAAAGTTGTGAATTTTAAAACTTCAGCAATGTCCCAACGTGACGGAGGTGTTTATTTATTATGAGTAAAATAATAGTCACGGGAGGTAAAAAGTTAAAAGGTGAAATTGGTATTGAGGGAGCTAAGAACTCTGTTTTACCAATTCTTGCTGCTACACTTTTAAATGGTGGAGAAAATGTTGTAAAAAATTGTCCAATGTTTAAAGATGTAGAAGTTATCCTTGACATATTGAGGACCTTAGGTTGTAAGGTAAAAATAGAGGATAGTGTTGCTATCATTGATTCTTCAACACTATCGTCAACAACCGTACCTGAAAATCTTGCATCAGAAATGAGATCTTCAATAATTCTTATGGGACCGCTACTGGCTAGAGAGGGTAAAGTGACTATAAGCTATCCGGGTGAGTGTGTTATATAGTAGTCAGTAGTAGCAGGAGTCCTAGGAGTACAGTAGATAGGTAGTTCGCGTACGCGAACTCTCAAATTTGAACTCAGCAAATAGCAGTTGTTCTCAGAAAAAGCTCGACGCTAAGTCGAGCATCTTTATTCTATACTACTGCAACTCCTACTACTCCTATACTTCTATTACTCCTGCTACTCCTTACTTCTGAATACTCTTTGCACCATAGCCACTGTATGGTATAATAGGGGAGAATTTATTATCATTGAATTTGATTTTACAAAACACAGAAATATTTGGACCTATTAAGAGAAAGTAGGATCAAAAGGAATATGGGATTAGAGAATGAAAGCGCCTTGTTGATAAAAGCCAGACAAGGTAATATTCAGGCGTTCGAGGAGCTTACAAGTAGTTACTATTCAAAAGTATATAATATTTGTTATAGAATGTTGAATAATCCTGATGATGCTTCCGAACAAGCACAAGAGACATTTATAAAAGCATATAAGTACATAAAGGACTTCAAAGGGAACAGTTCTTTCGCAACATGGGTATATCGTATTGCGACCAACGTATGCCTTGATTTTTTGCGTAAAAATAAAAACAAGAAAGCTATATCCTTCGAACAAAATACATTTGAAGATCTAAAAGTTAAAGATAAATTAGTTGATGAACAGCCGGGACCGGAAAAAATTGCTGAGATTAATGCTCAAAAATTGGCAATAAAAGAAGCAATGGCAAAAATGAATGAAAAAAGCCGAATGATTATTATTCTAAGAGATTATATGGGACTTAGCTATGACGAAATTTCTGAAACTATAAATGCCCCTGTAGGTACTGTAAAATCAAGAATCAGCAGGGCAAGATCAGAATTGCGTGATTTATTGTGTCAGGATAAGGAACATTTATTCAGCGATTACGTCAAATAGAATAGAAAGGAGGGATAATTATGAATTTCTGCATGGAAAGTGATGAGTATATTTCATTATATATTGATGACTTATTAAATGAAGAACAAGAAGAAGAATTTTTAAAACACGTAAACGAATGCAGCGAGTGCGCTCAGAAGTTTAAGGAAGCGTCGTTTATTGTACAATTATGTAGAGAAAGCGATGATATTGAGCTTCCTGTAGATTTTTCATCGTCTCTCCACAAAAGGTTAGTAGACTTAGATGCTCAAGAAACTAAAAACAGAAATAAACTTTTGATATTCAATAAAAAGTGGATTGCAGGTCTTTCAACTGCAGCAGTGCTTTTCATTTCTCTGTTGGCATATAATTTGCTGCCTCAAGTGGGTTATAAAAGTAGCGATACCGGTATGGCAGCAAGCGACAGGGCAGCTTCTCAGAACAGCTCAAGTGCATTTGGAAGCAGTGAAATTGAAAATGGAGAGAAAGCCGAAGCATTTTTAGACGCGGCCCAAAGTGCTGATGCAAATAGCAGCAGTTCTGCCGCAAAATCTGCAGAGCCAAGCATACAAATTACCTCAAAAGAAAATGCCGATGTATCCGTAAAATCGCAATTTCAATCTGATCCAAAATCGAATGGGCAAGATGCAAATGATACTCAATTAGCAATGACATTTAATCCAAAACAAGCTATCGAAGAGGATAAAAATAATCAACGAGCAACAGATTCAATAGATCAGCCAGCCACAAAGATAGCTGGGGGAAAAGAAGAATCTCTATTTACAATAATGGGTAGCGGACTAAAATACTATTCAAATTATGCTGAGTTAAGCTTAAGTGTGATTACCCAACGGATTGAGATTGATGTTTTAAAAAAACTAATGTCTGAATTGGGAGCTGTTGTAATACCGTTTGATGTTAAAAAAGATGTCGGTATTACCAATCAGGAGTTTTTGGATTACAATATGCCATTAACTCAATATTATGAATTAATTCACAGAGCAGTCAATGAGTATGACCTCAAACTCAGCGCTAAAACTGATATAATACAGACAGATATTACAAAAGAGTATAACGAATTAAATACCAAGAAAGCAGATATTGATAGAAGAATTGCAGAGGCAAAGTCTAAAGGGGTGGATTTTTCTGATTTAGAATCAGCCCAAAAAGAGTTATCTGAAAAAATTAATAATATTTTAATGAAAAATAGTATGATTTCGGTTAGAATATTTATATACAGGTAACGCGCGAGGACATTAATTCTGTTTAGAGCTGGACTTTCGCTGAATATCAGTGATAGTACAGCTCTTTTACGTGATATCTTTAAATGAAATGAGCTTACGGAGGCTTAGAAAATTGGATAAAATAATGATAGTTGATGGTAACAGTATTTTAAACAGGGCTTTTTATGGATTGAGCAAAACAGCGATGCTAACCACAACAGAAGGCTTATATACAAATGCTGTATTCGGATTTATAAATATTTTGACGAAATACCTTACCGAGGAAAATCCCAAATATTTGTGTGTTGCCTTTGATTTAAAAGCGCCCACATTCAGACATTTGGAATATGATCAATACAAAGCTCAGAGAAAGGGAATGCCTGATGAATTGGCGGTGCAGGTTCCTCTTATCAAGCAGGTACTTGATGCAATGAATATAAGAAGAGTTGAAATAGAGGGCTTTGAAGCAGATGATATTCTGGGCTCTATTTCACTGTGTGCACAGGAGAGCGGCATAGAAGCTATTTTGTTAACCGGTGATAGAGATTCACTTCAACTGGCATCTGACACCACCAGAATAAAGCTACCCGTCACAAAAGGAAATAAAACCGAGACAGAGGAATATGATTTTGAGAAAGTAATTGAAAAATATGGTGTAACTCCTCATCAGATGATAGATGTTAAGGGATTGATGGGAGATACCTCTGATAACATCCCAGGAGTACCCGGAATAGGGGAAAAGACAGCTCTTGATCTAATCAAAAATTTTAATAGTATTGAAGAGCTTTATGAGAATTTAGATAAGGTTGCTAAAAAAGGTGTTCGCGAAAAGCTGGAGGCAAACAAAGACCTTGCTTTTATGAGCAAGCGCCTTGCAACAATAGAGAGAAGGGTGCCCTGCATTACAAATCTGGATGAATATATCAGAACCGATTTTGACAGGGAAAAGCTATACAGTATTTTTAAAAGACTTGAGTTTAAAACATTTATTGAAAAATTCGGATTGGGTGATACACCTTTGGTTCAAGCGTCCGAGGCTATGAAGATAGAGCATGTTGATGTAGATTCCATTAAGGAATTAGAATCATATATCAATGCCATAAAAACTACCGGAAAAATGGCTGTTTACTATCATATAAATTCTGTACGCAGAAATCTTGACGATTTCTGCGTATATGCCTGTGATGAAAATTACGCTCCTGCCGTACTTAAGTTCTCATTGGAGTTTACATTTGAATCAGCTTTAAAAGCACTTAAAGAGGTTCTTGAATCAAAAGATATTAAAAAATATGGCCACGATTTAAAGAATTTTTATAAATTATTAAAATTCTTTAATATTGATTTGGAAGGCGTTGCTTTTGATACAATGATTGGTGCCTACATTCTAGAACCTACCAGAAATAGCTATACTATTTCAGAATTGGCAGCAGAACACTTAAACAGAAGCATTTTGCCGGCAGAAATGTTATATGACAAACATGGTCAAAAATTGGAAGAAGGACCGGATATTGATCCTACAGCTGTTATTTCTGCATGCTGCGACACAATTTTCGAGCTTGCTGAAAAGTTTGAGCCTATAATTCACAATAATGGTCAGGATGAACTTTATTATCAGATTGAGCTGCCTTTGGTTGAGGTCCTTGCAGATATGGAATTCTGGGGATTTAAGGTTGACGTTGAAGGCTTAAAAGCATATTCACATGAGATGGACTCCAGATTGGCAATCCTTGAAAATGAAATATACATGCTTGCTGGAGAGGACTTTAATATCAATTCCCCAAAACAATTGGGAGTTATTCTGTTCGAAAAACTCGGGCTACCTGTTATAAAGAAAACAAAGACAGGTTATTCAACAGATGCAGAAGTGTTGGAGCAGCTATCGCATAAGCATCAAATTGTAGAAAGAATACTTGAATACAGATCATTAATGAAATTAAAATCAACTTATGCAGATGGATTACTGAATGTATTGGATAAAGAAACCAGCAAAATATATTCAAGCTTCAATCAGACGGTTACTGCAACAGGAAGAATAAGCAGTACAGAGCCTAATCTGCAGAATATACCTATCAAACTGGAAATGGGCAGAAAGATTCGAAAAGTTTTTATTCCAACAAGCGAAAGCTACGTTCTTCTGGATGCTGACTATTCACAGATTGAACTGCGGGTACTTGCACATATTACAGGAGATCCGAATATGATTGAAGCTTTCAGTAATAATGAAGATATTCATACTACTACAGCTGCAAAGGTATTTGGCATTCCTCCTGAAGAGGTTTCTTCTCTCATGAGATCAAGAGCAAAGGCTGTTAACTTTGGTATAGTTTATGGTATAGGTGATTTCAGCCTTTCTAAAGATATAGGGGTAACCAGAAAGGAAGCAAAGAAATACATTGATGATTACCTTGCCAAATATTCAAAGGTTAAGGATTATATGAGTGAAACTGTAACAAAGGGTAAGGAACTGGGATTTGTCACTACACTTTTTAATAGAAGAAGGTATTTGCCTGAACTGAAATCCAGTAATTTTAATATGCGTTCCTTCGGGGAAAGAGTAGCTATGAATACTCCGATACAGGGAAGTGCAGCAGATATAATAAAGATATCCATGGTCAAGGTTTATAACGAATTAAAGAAACGCAAATTAAAATCAAGACTGATATTGCAGGTTCACGATGAGCTTATAGTAGAAACTGAAAGATCAGAGCTGGATGAGGTCTCAAAGCTTTTGAAAGAGTGTATGGAAAATGCAGTTTCGCTGAAAGTTCCATTAACTGTTGAAGTCAAGTCAGGAGATACCTGGTATGAGACAAAATAGTGACTCGGTTATAATAGGGGTAACCGGCGGTATAGGAAGCGGTAAAAGTACTGTGAGCAGTATACTGAAAGAATTTGGAGCCTTTATTATTGATGCTGATGTTATAAGCAGGCAGGTTGTAATGCCAGGTGAAAAGGCTCTTATAGAATTGACAGAGGAGTTTGGCAGCGATATACTTGATGATTGGGGGCAGCTTAATCGAAAAATGCTGGCTGACATTGTTTTTAACGATAAGAAAAAGCTCCTGGTTCTAAACGATATTGTGCATAAATATGTTGCTAAAAGAATAAAAGATGATGTGGAAGAACAGCTGAAAATCAACACTAAAATTATTGTAATAGATGCACCAATTCCTATTAAAAACGGTTTTTTGGACTTGTGCGATGAAGTATGGACAGTAGCTGCGTCAATGGAGATACGTATTAAGAGAATAATGCAAAGAAACGGTATGACTTATGAAGAGGCTGTTTCAAGAATTGAATCTCAAATCCGTGAAGATGAATATTTAAAGATTGCTGATACAGTTATTTACAATAACGGTGATATTACAGATTTGAAAAAAAGAGTGGAGTGTCAGATTAGTAGGACGTTAGGGTGATAAATTGGGTAAAAAACGAAAAACTAAACGTAAGAACGGTTTATTATTTGCTTTATCGGTATTGATTTTATTGATTTTATCCGGAATAATTTCAACTGAGTATGTATTAAAACAACTGTACCCGGTTGCATACTCTGAGTATGTGGAAGAATACTCAAAGCAATACGGTGTGGATAAATATCTTGTATATAGTATTATTAAGGCTGAGAGCGGTTTTGACTCGTCAGCCGTATCACCTAGAGATGCAAAGGGCTTAATGCAAATTCTAGACAGCACAGGTGAGTGGGCAGCATCAAAAATTAAAATTGAAAACTTTGATGCTGATATGCTTATGGAGCCTGAAACAAATATAAGAATTGGTTGTTGGTATATTTCGAGCTTATTAAAACAATACGATAAGAGTGAGGTTTTAGCTTTGTCGGCATACAATGCCGGAAGTGGCAATGTAGCTAAGTGGCTTAAGGACCCGGATTTAAGCAGTGATGGAGTAACACTGAAAAGGATTCCTTTTGAGGAAACCAACAATTATGTAGCCAAGGTTGAAAAGTTTTATAAAATGTATAAAAAGCTTTACGATAAGAAGAATTAATGTTATGTTATTTTTAGGCATTTAATTATATTTTGGGGGGTAAAATATGAGTTCATATCTTTTAGAAAGAGACTTGCTTTATACAACAGACAATTTACTTGATCCAGGCTGTTTCCATGTTAAAATTTTAAATCCAAATAATTCAAAAATGCCTGTTATCATTGAATCTAAATCTGGTCATTCTTTAGTTGAATATATCGGAACAATTATAGACGTTTTACAAAAAGATACTTTTGACAGAATTCGATTAAAAATTATTGACTGCACAGTGTTATACATACTTCCTGTTGACTCAGATAAACAGCAATATCCTGACGCTAAGTTTATAAAGGTTATTTTTATGGGTGAAAATGAGTATTTATTTGAGCCGGTTCATGATGAAATTTTTTAATATTAACAACGGTATAAAGGGACATGCTTCATATTTGAGCACTGTCCCTTTTAAGTTTGACTATATTCTTCTTTGAACTGATTGTGCCACCAGCCTCAATTCATCCATTAATGAACCGAATCTATCAGGCCTTAATGACTGTGGACCATCACACAATGCTGATGGAGGGTTTGGATGTACCTCTATAATCAAACCGTCAGCTCCGGTTGCAATAGCACCTTTCGCTAGAGCAGGTACATACTTCCAGTTGCCAGTTGCATGGCTGGGATCCACAACTATTGGAAGATGTGAAACTTCCTTTATTACAGGGATTGAGCTTAAGTCAAGCGTATTTCTGGTTGCAGTTTCAAAGGTGCGAATACCTCTTTCACATAGAATTACGTTGGTATTTCCCTCAGCCATTATATATTCAGCTGCCATAAGCCACTCTTCAATGGTTGCAGACAATCCTCTTTTCAAAAGCACCGGTTTCTTTGTCATACCAACTTCACTTAGAAGCCTGAAATTTTGCATATTTCTTGCACCTATCTGAAAAATATCGGTATAATTATTTACCAGCTCTACATCCCGAGTATCAACTACTTCAGTAACCAATTTAAGCCCGGTAGCCTCACGGCCTGCCACCATTATTTTAAGTCCATCTTCTTCAAGACCCTGAAAAGCATAAGGGGAACTTCTCGGTTTAAATGCGCCTCCTCGAAGGATTTTTGCACCGCTGTTTTTAACGTTGATCGCTGTTGCAACAAAGTCTTTTTCATTTTCAATAGCACAAGGGCCTGCCATTACGACAATCTCATCGCCACCTATCTTCACACCGCCTACGTCAACTATGGTAGGTGCCTGCTGCAATTCGTTACTGGCCAGCTTGAACGGCTTCATTATCGGAACCAGTGTTTCAACCCCAGACATCTGAGATATGGCATGTATGTTTAAAAGTCTTTTATCGCCGATGGCACCAATGACTGTTTTGACATCTCCGTTTATAGGATGTGTTTTAAAACCAAGCTCGATTAACCTGCTTTCCACTTGTTCAATTTCCTGGTTTGTTGCATTTTGTTTCATTACTATAATCATAAAATAACCTCCTATGTTAAAATATTGTTCCTTGTTTTAAAATTTTTTAAAATAAAAAAGCCCTCAGCCCTGAAAACCAGGGACGAGGACTTATAATCCACGCGTTACCACCCATATTGATTAACAATAAAGTCAATCCGCTTTAAGCATGTACAGGATCACTCACAAATTGAGTTGTTAATCCGATACACTCCTTCTATAACGGGAAAGACCCGGTACGACCTACTTTAAAAAATTTTCAGTCTACTGTTCGTGGGAGAACTTCGAGTATATTATCCTGCAATGCTTTCACCATCCATTGCTCGCTAAAGAGGATTCATATATTCTACTTTTCCCATTCATCACATTTTACTTACAAACATTTTATTAGTTTATATACTAACATGTTACTCAATTTAGAGTCAACAAAAATTTTTATTTTAAAAATCTCTGGAGCATTGAATTCCGTGCAGCATTTTCGAAAGTATAATCAAGCTGAACCAGCTCATCAAAGTCAGTATACTTTTGCTTTAAAGCAAGAGAAATCAGGTGATCGGTCAGTAATGGATTTTTTGGAAGAAGACTACCATGAGAGTATGAGCAGTATACATTATTATATACAGCACCCTCGTAGCCATCCTGTCCGTTATTTCCATTGCCGGATAAAACTTTGCCTAAAGGCCTGATGCCATTACCCAGATAAGTTCTGCCGGAATGATTTTCGAAGCCTACTATTTTTAGTGGATTCCCATTATCGTTAATTAAATCGCTTTCAAAAACTATATTTCCAATCATTCTTTCTTTCCCACCGACAGTCCAAAGATCCAGTGCCCCAAGAAACTCTATCTCTTTACCATCCCATGTCTTGTAGTATTTTCCCATCAGCTGATAACCACCACAAATGCATAAGAAAACTTTTTTTCCGGCAACGGCATTTTTGATCTCTGAGCCCTTTTGATTTAAGACGTCATTTTGTATTATTTCCTGTTCATAATCCTGCCCGCCGCCCAGAAAAAATATATCGTACAAAGAGGAATCAAAGCTATCACCAATTGTTATATTGGTTACAGACACGTTAATATCATTCCACTGGGCACGTCTTGTCAGTGCCAGAATATTACCTTTGTCCCCGTAAATATTTAAAAGATCAGGGTATAGATGACAAATGTTTAAATCATACATAGCTATTTCCAAAACTCCTTTAAATTAAACTTTTTCTTTAGAATTCCTCGAATTTCAAGCATTGCCGTGTAGGTGGGCAGTATATAAAAGCATCCACCGGCTGCTGTTTTTTTCAAGCCTTCCTCAATCAGCATTTGATAATCTTTAATGATTCTTATTTTTCTTGTATCAACACCACAGTATTTAAGCCGTACAGCCATATCCTCACCTCTAATTCCGGAGGTGACCAGACTGTCAATTTTATCTGAAACATTGTTAAGTTGTTCAAAATCAACATCCCAAAGCCATGAAATATCAGTTCCATCAGCAAGATTGTCGTTAATCAGAAAGGCAATGTTCAGAGGCTGGGTATCAAGCGATAAAAAGCTAAGAACCTGATTAAAACCTGTTGGATTTTTAACTAAAATTAACTTTATAGACTTATCTCCAACATTTATGGTCTCCATTCTGCCAAAGCCCGATTCGAAAGATTGAAGAGCGTTTGTTATCGTATCAAGATTATATCCTAATGACAGGCCACATGCAGCAGCAGCCATTGCATTATAGACATTGTATAAACCCGGAAGATTTATTTTTGTGGTAATCTCATTCTCTTCGGATAATGTTTTGTTAGCCGACAACTCTTCAGTAAATTTCCAATTGATTGTGGTGAAGCTGCTGCCGGCTTCCTGAATGCCTGTACATTCCATGTTTGCAGCAGGGCGGGAATAACCACAGTCAGGGCAACTGAAACCACCCAGGTGACCATAAATATGATTGGAATAATTGTATTTACCTTTGCAATATATACAAAACATAGCGTCTGAATTCATATCCTCTGTATTTCCCCCATATGCTTCTGCAGAAATGCCATAATAAAGAACTCGTTTTGAAGAATCCTTTCCTAAAGAAGCACACATTGAATCATCTGCATTCAGTATCAGAGTTGTATTGGAATCCAATCTTTCAAGGCCTGATTTAACCGCATTTAAGGTGGAGTATAACTCCCCGTAACGATCCAGCTGGTCGCGGAAAAAGTTGGTTACTACAATTGTTTTTGGGTGGAGATGCTTGGTTGCCTGATTAAAAGCAGCCTCATCACTTTCTATAAGGGCAACTTTATGTTTTGGTTTACCTGTTAGGGAGACAGCCTGAATAAAAGTAGTAGTTATCCCGCTCAACAAATTTGCACCTGATTTGTTTGTTATGTAGTTAATATTATTGTTTTTCAGGATTTCTTCAATAATCCTTGATGTAGTAGTTTTTCCGTTTGTACCGGTTACTGCTATTATCTCAAAATCTTTAGCTATGGACCTAAGTATTTCCGGGTGTAATTTTAATGCCAGTTTACCGGGTAGTGTTGTACCACCCCTTTTTAGGAGGCGTAATACGAATATTGTAAATTTTGATATGAATAAGGTTAATATTTTTCTTAATTTCATTTTTTTCTCCAGTATAACGTAAAATAAGTAATATTATATCATCTTCGCAATCAATAAAATATAAATTTGCGGAAATATATATAGTAAATTATTGACACCAACATTAATTTATATCACAATTGATGGGTAATAACCAGTGTGGTATAATTATCAATGACAATAAAATAACACACTCAGGTGGTTGTGAAATAGGCCCACGACCAATAGATTTGCATTTAAAGGCACTTAGAAGCTTAGGCGCAAAAATCAATGATACCAATGGGGGATACATATATTGTGAAACAGATGGACTGAAAGGCTCCGACATATATCTTGATTACCCAAGTGTAGGCGCTACGGAAAATGCTATGATAGCAGCTGTTTTTGCACAAGGAGATACAATAATCAGAAACGCAGCAAAAGAACCGGAGATTGTTGACTTGCAGAACTTTCTTCAGAAGATTGGTGCAAAAGTATATGGAGCCGGTTCGAGTGTTATACGTGTTAGAGGGTATGAAAAGAAATTTACAAATGTAGAGCATACAGTTATTCCGGACAGAATTATTACCGGTACATATATGGTAGCAGCAGCAATAACAGGTGGGAATGTAGTTATTAGAAATATTATACCTGAGCATATAATTTCAATTGCGTCTATTTTAAGAGACATAGGATGTCAAATAAATATAAAGCGCAATGATATACAAGTAATAGCCGGCCCCAGACTGGAAGCCATTGAGGTAGTAAGGACATTACCTTATCCTGGATTCCCTACCGATATGCAGGCTCAGATGATGGCGTTATTAAGCCTATGTAAAGGAACAAGTATTATAATAGAAACTATTTTCGAAAGTAGATACAAACATGTTGATGAGCTCTTGAAAATGGGAGCAAATATTCGCATTGATGGAAGAATGGCTGTTATAAAAGGTGTAGAAAAACTTAATGGTGCACAGGTTATATCTAGAGATTTGAGAGGTGGAGCTGCTTTAATTCTGGCAGGATTAGCTGCCAGTGGCGAAACTATGGTAACAGGTCTTGACCATATCGACAGAGGTTACTATAAAATTGAAGAAAAACTGTCCATGTTAGGGGCGGATATCATAAGGAAGTAAGAATACATATGAAAAACAGTTCTAAACCAACAGATGAAAAAAGCAAAAAGCTGCTAAAAAAGAAAAGAGCCAGATTAAGAAGGATAAGAAAATTTTTTACATTTATTCTTGTTGTTACTGTTGTGGTTTTATTTGCTCGCTCGTCATTTTTTGTGGTTAATGATATTAATGTAACCGGCAATAAGAAATATTCGTCAGCTGCTGTTGTTGCACAAACAGGCTTACAAACAGGAAAAAATGTTTTTAAAATGCTGGGAGAAAAACCAAAGAACTTAATGTTGCTGAGATTCAAAGATTTAGAGAAGAATACGTATGAATCAATGCCATATATAAAATCTGTTGTTATACGTCCTTCTTTGCCAAAAGCCATCAGTATCAGGGTCCAGGAGAGAGTTCCTTTTTGTTTGCTGGAGTCAAAGGGGACAAGCCTTCTTATAGATAAGGAAGGATTTGCACTGGAGGAGGTAAAAACTGCAGAGGTCAAAAACAAGTATTTTACCATATCCGATGCAGAATTTGACAAATACAAATTAGGTGAGCAGATAAAATTTAAATATGTAGATACCTTAAACTATATTATAGAGTTTTGTAATGCATTAATAAAAAATGATAAGGACTCTGAACTGAAGCTATATAAAAAAATAACTTCCTTTAATTCATCAGAGTTAAATAGTATAATTGTTAAGTTTGATAACAGGATTACAGTTAAGTTTGGCGATATGGAAGATATTAATTATAAAATAGATTATTTTAAACAATTATTTGTTAATAATATTACTGAAACCCAAAAAGGTACGCTGGATTTCTCGAAAAGTAAAAATCCATATTTTGCACCTGAAAATTAATAGATAAGCCTTATCAAGGCAATGGAGGTTTATATTTATGATACCAATTTTTGGTTTGATTTTAGGAATTGTAGTAGGAATGTTTATTCCAATCACAATACCATCTGAGTATTTTACATATGTTGCTGTAGCTATACTCGCGGCACTGGATTCGGTGTTTGGCGGGGTTGTTGCTACAATTAACAAAAAGTTCGAGATGCGTATTTTCTTGTCCGGATTTTTTGGAAACGCCTTGTTGGCTGCAGGTCTTGCGTATATAGGAGATAAGCTGGGTATTCAGATTTATCTTGCAGCGATATTCGCATTTGGTAACAGACTTTTCTTAAACTTTGCGCTAATTAGAAGATATCTATTGAATAAATTTATCAAAAAAGATAATATAGTAAAAGAGGATATTTAAGTACTTATAAGAGCCGTTTAATGTCTGCTTGTGCTTGGTATTTTGAGCAGATTTTGTGTCAGGCAAGACAAATTTTCTTTGAACTGATGCGTTATAATTTATTTATTACAAGAAAATTTAACACAGTATGGCGCAAAATAATCCAAAATGATGAGTGCGATGAGACGTTAAACAGGATCTATGTATTTTGATTTATCCTGGATACATATTTAGGGGGACAATTTGGTGTCTGATATC
Source organism: uncultured Clostridium sp. (assembly GCA_964415835.1). GTDB lineage: Bacteria > Bacillota > Clostridia > Acetivibrionales > DSM-1351 > Ruminiclostridium. Next base: position 26,651 of record CAYQCA010000019.1, read on the forward strand.
ATTGTGGGAATTGATATAGGTACTTCCAAAGTAAGTACTGTAATAGGAAAATTTAACAGTGCAGGTGAAGTCGAAGTATTGGGAAAAGGTACGGATCCATGTTCTGGCATAAAAAAAGGCATTGTTGTTGACGTAGAAGCTACATCTGTTTCTATCCAAAATTCAGTTAAAATGGCGGAATCTCAGGCTAATATGAAGGTTGTATCCGCATATGTCAATATTTCGGGGCTACATGTTGATATAATTAATTATAAAACTTTTACGAATATAATTAGCCAGGACAAGGAAATCACAAAAAGTGATGTTCAAAAGCTTTTATATTCTGCCGGGACTTTAGCGATCGCTGAAGATAGTGAAATAATTGATGTTGTACCAAGACAGTTTATAATTGACGGGTACGATGGTATAAGCGATCCTATAGGCATGAAAGGTACAAAACTTGAAGGTGATTTCGATGTAGTTATTGGAAAAATCATCTCAGTTCAAAATATTGTAAGAAGTATGGAAAAAGCGGGGCTTAAAGTTGATGGCCTGATTTCAGAGGGACTGGCTGCCGGCGAGTGCGCATTGATGCCTGATGAAAGGGATATGGGTGTGATACTTATTGATATAGGCGGGGGTACCACAGAGGTTAGTGTATTCAAGGAAGAAAAGCTCGTAATAAATAAGTGTCTTCCGGTAGGTGGTGATCATATAACCAATGATTTATCCGTTGCTCTTAAGATTTCATATGCAGAAGCTGATAAAATAAAGAAGCAATTCAGGCTGGCTCTAACAAGCCTTATTAAAAATGATCAGGATATTTCGGTAAATGACATAAGTGAAAGCTTCAAAAAGAATATAAAAGTTTCAGACGCTGTTGAAGTTATTGAAGCAAGAGTATATGAAATTTTTAGTCTTTGCAGAGATATAATACAAAAGAACTGCCCCGGGAATTATGGAGCCGGAGTTGTTTTAACAGGTAATGGGGTTACTACATTGGACGGCTCTATGCAGCTTGCCTATGAAGTTTTTAATATGCCTGTCAGAATAGCAGCGCCAAAGATCAGGGGTATATCATCACTTGATTATTGTACAGCTGCAGGAATTGTTAAATATATAGCTGATCAGGATAAGGAAGCAAGCACTATTAGTATTAAAACGCTGCCAAAGGTAAACAAAAAGGAAAAGGACAAGACATTCATTAATAAAGTAATCAGTAAACTAAAAGACTTTTTTTACTAGGCAATAAAATACATTCTTGCCTAAAAAGGTTTTATAATATATATTATTATTATGTATTTTTATATGTTATATTAGAAGAAAACTAATTTAATAAAATAGATCTACGGATTAAGAATTATATACCAAAGCTAAAAGGGGGACTTAAATTGTTAGATTTTGAGATTGACATGGATCATTTTGCCCAAATAAAAGTTGTTGGCTGTGGCGGCGGAGGAAATAACGCAGTAAACAGAATGATTGCAGCCGGGCTTAGAGGTGTTGACTTCATAGCTATAAATACAGATAAACAGGCTTTGTTTTTATCAAAAGCAAATACAAAAATTCAGATAGGTGACAAACTTACAAAAGGTTTGGGTGCCGGAGCTAACCCCGATATCGGAGAAAAAGCAGCAAATGAGAGCAAGGATGAGATTGCTCAGGCTATAAAAGGTGCAGATATGGTTTTTGTTACAGCAGGTATGGGCGGCGGAACAGGAACAGGTGCGGCACCTGTAGTTGCTCAGCTTGCCAGAGAAATGGGTATTTTGACTGTAGCGGTAGTAACAAAGCCATTTATATTTGAGAGCAGAACACGTATGCAACATGCGGAGAGAGGTATTGAGAATCTTAGAAGCTCTGTAGATTCACTTGTTACTATCCCAAATGACAGATTGTTGCAAGTAGTAGAAAAGCGTACTACCATGGTAGAAGCTTTTAGAATGGCAGATGATGTTTTGCGTCAGGGTGTACAGGGTATCTCTGACCTGATAGCTGTCCCCGGCTTGGTAAATCTGGACTTTGCTGATGTAAAAACTATAATGCTGAATTCAGGTTTGGCTCATATGGGTATTGGCAGAGCCGGCGGTGAAAGCAGAGCGGAAGACGCTGCAAGACAGGCAATACATAGTCCTTTACTGGAAACTTCCATAGACGGTGCGAGAAGAGTTTTGGTTAATATAACCGGTGGAGCAGATTTGGGATTGTTCGAGGTCAATACAGCTGCTGAGTTGGTTCAGAAATCTGCGGATCCTGAAGCTAATATTATTTTTGGAGCAGTTATTGATGACAATTTGAAGGATGAATTAATGATAACTGTAATAGCGACCGGGTTTGAAAACGGTCCGGTACTAAAGAAGACCGACAGACCAGCCGAAAAGCCAAGAACTACATCTACTGTCAACAGCGTTGATACCGGTAGTTATTCATCAATTAATACTGAAAAGAATAACTCAAATGTGATTTCATCTGACAATGAGCTTGATATCCCAACTTTCTTAAGACGTAACAGATTTAAATAACGTAAAAACT
>CAYQCA010000019.1:29261-32532 GCA_964415835.1 uncultured Clostridium sp.
TTTCTTGCCTCGTTATAGTCTATTTTGTCAACGGATTTTCTATTTCTACATTACTTTTTGACAAACTTTTAATTCCATAGTAGGTATAATAAGGAAGTGTTAAAAAATAAACTTTATGAGTTATTATTTAACCATATGTGGCATAAAATGATTAGAACATGAATAATAGTAAAGTATAGAAGGCTCGGGTTATAACGAGGCGGTGAGCATATCCAAGGTCACCTACCGGTGACCATTGCCTCCGTTGAAACGCAGCTAAGGTAAGAAAATTTTTTTAAAACCGAAAAATTTTCTTTGAACCGATGCGTTATAACGAATTTTATTTTTACTATTGTGGGGTAGAAAAGTGGAAATATATTTAGATGTCTTAATCCTTGAAAATTTAGTTATAAATTATCTGATACTTTATGTAACAGCTAAGTTTTGCAGGCTGCAGACCAGTACTTTGAGATTGTTTTCCGGGTCAATTGTAGGAGCTGCCTATGTTGCTGTTATTATTCTGCTTCCGAACATGACTGTCTTCTATACAACGTTTGCAAAAATAATGCTTTCTTTGTTCATTATTGCAATTACCTTTTCACCCAGAAGGGTTCTTTCATTTATAAAAACACTTGTAATTTTCTATATATCTACATTTATTTTTGCCGGAGCTGCACTGGCCTTCCTATTCATCAACAATCAGGGCGGGTTTGTACGGAACGGCATTGTATATGTTTTTGGAGAATCCAAATGGACTTTGATATTTTTCTCTATAGTTACAGTGGGTATAATAATTAAAATATTTATGGAGGTTATTCAAAGTAGAGTTACAAAAGAGAATTTACTGATTCCGGTAAAAATTGCGTTTGATAACAGAGAAATTGATTTGCCGGCTCTTATTGATACGGGAAATTCCTTGAAAGATCCTTTGACCAACATACCAGTTATGGTTGTTGAATTTAAGGCTTTGGCAGAACTTTTACCGGTAGAAATAAAAAATATATTTGAAAACTCAAGAGAAGATGATTTAAATTGTATTACTACTGAAATATCCAAGTCTAAGTGGTTTTCACGTTTCAGGCTGATACCTTTTAGTTCACTGGGCAAAGAAAACGGAATGTTGATTGGGTTTAAACCTGATTACATTGAAATTGGTGAGGATGAAGAGAAAAAGGATGTCAAAAATGTAATAGTCGGAATATACAACAGGTCATTATCAAGAAATGATAAATACAAAGCATTACTTGGTCCGGAACTGGTTGCATAGTATAAATCGAAAGGGGACAGCCAAATGAGGTTTTTTGCCAGGATTAAAATGTATTTTCTTATTAAGTATGAAAATTTTTTAAGGAGATTTAAAATAGGGGGCCTATTTCCAGTACATTATATAGGTGGAAGTGAGGCATTACCTCCGCCGCTGACAGTAGATGAAGAGGTTTATTTACTGAATAAGCTGGAGCAAAGTGACTATGGAGTTAAAAGTATATTAATTGAAAGAAATTTAAGACTGGTTGTTTACATAGCAAGAAAATTTGAAAATACCGGAATAGGTGTTGAAGATTTAATTTCAATTGGAACTATAGGATTAATTAAAGCAATAAATACCTTCAACCCGTCCAAAAATATTAAGCTGGCAACATATGCATCAAGATGCATAGAAAATGAAATACTAATGTACCTAAGAAGAAATAACAGAGTTAAAGCTGAAATTTCAATTGATGAACCTTTAAATATTGATTGGGATGGAAATGAATTGCTTCTTTCGGATATTTTGGGTACGGAAAATGATCTTATACATAGAAGTCTTGAAGATGAAGTTGATAAGGAACTTTTAAACAACGCTATGAAAAAGTTATCTTTGAGGGAAAAACGAATAATGGAACTTAGATTTGGACTGGTAAACGGTGTTGAAAAGACCCAGAAGGAAGTTGCTGATATGCTTGGAATTTCACAGTCTTACATATCAAGACTGGAAAAAAGAATCATAAGCAGGTTGAAAAAGGAAATAAGCAGAATGACCTAAAACTCGCGTTTGTCAAGGGTTTTAGTGAAAATATTTTGGTCCTTTAAACAGTATAAAATAGACCTCCATGGCAATAATGATATTACAAGTTATTATTGCTTATGGAGGTTTTTATATGTTAATCAATAAAGTAGAGATATGTGGTGTAAATACATCAAAACTTCCTGTTTTGACAAATGAACAGAAAAAAGTGCTGTTTGAGAGAATGCATAATGGCGATAATACAGCTAGAGATGAATTTATTAAAGGTAATCTCAGATTGGTGTTAAGCGTAATCCAAAGGTTTAATAATAGAGGTGAATATGTTGATGATTTGTTTCAGGTTGGGTGTATAGGTTTAATTAAAGCAATAGACAATTTTGATGTAAGTCAGAATGTTAAGTTTTCAACCTATGCAGTACCTATGATAATAGGAGAAATCAGAAGATATTTAAGAGATAATAACTCTATTAGAGTAAGTCGATCTTTAAGGGACATTGCATATAAAGCTTTGCAAGCAAAGGAAAGGCTTACCACAAAGAATTCAAAGGAACCGACCATTGCTGAACTAGCCCAGGAACTTGAAATACCAAAAGAGGATATTGTCTTTGCACTGGATGCCATTCAAGACCCCATATCGCTATTTGAGTCTGTTTACCACGATGGCGGAGATGCCATATTTGTAATGGATCAGGTAAGTGATGAAAAGAATATAGATGAAAACTGGCTGGAGACAATTACGCTGAAAGAAGCAATGAGGAAGCTCAATGACAGAGAAAAACTCATTTTAAACCTCAGGTTCTTTGAGGGAAGGACTCAAATGGAGGTTGCAGATGAAATTGGTATTTCACAGGCTCAGGTATCACGTTTGGAGAAAACAGCCCTAATGCATATGAAAAAGTATATTTGAAATAGTTTTTAAGGATAGGTAATATTTTAATATTAATAAAAAAGGTAAGACATATATTTATAGTATAGGGTCTTATCTTTTTGTTTTTCGAAGTCAAAGATGAAGTTAGGAGGTTATGTTATGAATAGAGCGTATAGTTTGAGACAAAAGGAAGTAATAAATGTATTGGACGGAACACGTTTGGGCTTTGTCAGTGATGTAGAAATCAATCTTAATGATGGTAGGATAGAGGGGATAGTTATTCCGGGACAGAGCAAACTTTTTGGAATTTTTGGAAAAGAAAGCGAGTACATAATTCCATGGGATAGCATTATTAAAGTTGGCGAAGATATTATTCTTGTTGAAATGGATGAAAGAACTATTAAAAAGTACTTTGAATA
>CAYQCA010000020.1:0-8029 GCA_964415835.1 uncultured Clostridium sp.
TTGTCACCGGTTGATCAGGCGTATTCTGATCTGTTGTTCCATTAGTTGTTCCATTTGTGGTGCCATCTATGGTACCTTCTGTATTGGTTCCATCACCAGTTAAATCTCCGGAAGGTGTAGACGGCGCTGTCTCATCAGCTGTTAGCCAAATAGTTACAGAGTCTCCCTCAACAACTTCTGTATATGCAGCAGGTAACTGCTTATTAACTATTCCTTTTACAGTACCCGCCGGTAAAATATTACCAAGCACAAGCTTTGAGTCTGATAACAGCTTCTGAGCATCAGTTTCTGTTTTACCCACCAAGTTAGGCACCTTAACAGTCTTCATCTCAGCGCCCTTACTTACATATATAGTAACTTCGGTATCAATCTTTACTTCTGTTCCTGCTTCCGGATCTGTACGAATAACATAATTGGCAGGAACTTCTGCATTAAACTCCTTTTCAATTTTCCATTTTAATGATGCAGATTCCAATTCATTCTGGGCTTCCCTGTATTCTCTGTCTTTAACATCCGGAACTTTAGCCATTTTGGGGCCATTACTAACAGTAAGCTCCAAAGATGTAAAGTTTCCACTTTTGTAATTCTGACCGGGTGGAATACTCTGATCTATAATTATTCCCTTTGGAATTGTCTCACTATCTTGCCATAATGGGGTGACCTTCAGACCCTTTGCTTCTAAATCGGTTTTTATTGCATCATATTCCTGGCCTATATAATTTTGAATCTGGTATGTTGTACTATTTGATCCCTTTCCAAGTAAACTAAATGAAATAAATATCGCAATAGCAATAATTATAATACTGGTAATGCCGGCAAGCCAATATGTCGCAGTGTTCTTCTTTTTCTGCTTGGCCTCTTCAGTAGGTTTATTATTTTTACCTTCTTGTACTCTATCAGTATTTGAAGAGCTAACCGGTTTCATTCTGATAGTCGCTCCGTTTGCCAGCCCTTCTTGTCCGACAAATCCACCTTGAGGTTGTACCATAACCTTATTTAAGTCATTTTTCATAGCTGTTGCAGTTTGGTATCTCAATGCCTGGTCTTTTTGAATTGCTTTTATTATTATTTCGTTTACTCCATATGGAACACTTGGAACTATTTTATGAGGCTCTACAGGCATCTCCTGAATGTGTTTCAGTGCAACAGCCACCGGTGTATCTCCATCAAATGGAACCCTGCCTGTAACCATTTCATACAATGCAATCCCAAGTGAATATAAGTCGGATTTTTCGTCTATAAACCCGCCCCTTGCCTGCTCAGGTGAAAAATAGTGTACAGAGCCTATGGTACTTCCTACCATAGTTATTGTAGAAGATGTAACAGCTCTGGCAATACCAAAGTCAGTAACCTTTGCAATCCCATCTTTTGTCAATAAGATATTATGGGGCTTTATATCCCTATGTACAATATTGTTTTTGTGTGCATGTTCAATTGCAGAACAGATTTGAATAGTAATTTTAATAGCATCCTGCCAATTTAATGCACCATGCTTGTTTATATAATCCTTCAATGTCATTCCGTCAACAAATTCCATAACAATGTAATGAATATCATCCTGATGACCAACATCATATATAGAAACAACATTAGGGTGTGAAAGACTGGCAACTGCTTGAGCTTCAACTTTAAAGCGCTTAACAAATTCCTCGTCATTAGTAAAATCTGACCTTAGTATTTTTATAGCTACAAATCTATTCAATAGAGTACATTTAGCTTTATATACGACGGCCATCCCGCCCCCGCCTATTTTTTCCAGTAGTAAATATCTGTTTCCTAATATTTGACCTTCCATAATTCACCTCAAATCTAAAATTTCCCAATGATAACTGTTATATTATCTTCCCCACCTCTATTATTTGCATTTTGAACTAAACTATCACATGCAACCTGAGGATCCTCTTCTTTTTTAATTATATCCAAAATTATATCTTCATCTATCATATTTGTTAATCCGTCAGTACAAAGCAGAATAATATCGTTTTCGGTAATTTCAATTTCATATGTATCCACAAGCAAATCGGCTTCAAATCCCACTGCTCGGGTTATCATATGCTTCTTAGGATGATTAATAGCCTCATCCTTTGTAATCGACCCATTCTTTACCAGTTCTTCGGTAAATGAATGATCCCAGGTAATCTTTTTGATAATATTGTCTCTTATAAGATAGACCCTACTATCACCCACATGTCCAATATAAAGTTTATCGTTTTTAATGGTAGCGATAATAAGAGTGGTTCCCATACCCTGAGTAGATTCATCCATTAAAGAAAATTTATAAATCTCCTCATTAACGTTATTGATTATATTTTTTAATAGTTCGGATGCGTCATCAATATCCCATTTTGCATCAATTAAATGATGGCAGACCAGATCAACAGCCTTTTGGCTTGCTACCTCTCCGCTCTTATGTCCTCCCATGCCGTCTGCAATAACAAAACAAGTAGGTACTCCGGAAAGTCCAGCTAATACATTACAACTGTCCTCATTTATTTGTCTCTTTAATCCTCTGTCTGTTTTAATGCCATACTTCAAAGAAATCACCTCTGAAACAAACACTTTAGATCCAAAAAAGTTTAATTTATACTGCTTTCCAACCTGTTCCTTCTAAGTTGTCCGCAAGCAGCGTCAATATCACTGCCAAGTTCTCTTCTGACGGTGGTCTCAATCCCTCTTGATTCCAAAATGTTCTTAAAATTTTCTATATTTGCCCTAGAGCTTTTTACATAACCATTTCCTTTTACAGTATTAACAGGAATCAAGTTCACATGACATAGCATTCCTTTTAATAGCGTCGCAAGTTCTTTTGCATCCTGCTCTGAATCATTTTCTCCAGAAATCATTGCATACTCAAATGTAATCCTTCTTTTAGTAGTCTCTGTATATATCTTACATGCTGCAATTAATTTGTCAATAGAAAAAGACTTGTTAATCGGCATCATTACGGAACGCTTTTCGTCCTTTGCGCTATGCAGAGACACTGAAAGAGTTACAGGTAAATTTTCCTTGGCCAGCTGAAGTATCTTGGGAACAATACCACAGGTGGACAGAGAAATATTCCTTAAACCAATCATCAATCCATCCGGATGATTTACAATTCTTAAAAATTTAACTACATTATCATAATTGTCCAGAGGCTCTCCAATGCCCATTAAAACAACATGACCAATCCTATTTCCTGAATCCTCTTGCATAGTCATTATCTGATCAAGCATTTCACCCGCCGTCAAATTTCTTGAAAAGTTTGCACCTGTTGAAGCACAAAATTTGCATCCCATTCTGCAGCCTGCCTGCGAGGAAATACATGCTGTGAATCCATGCTTGTATTCCATCAGAACACTTTCTATTATATTACCATCTTCAAGTTCAAACAAATATTTCGCTGTAGAATCTATATTTGATTGAAGTTTATTTACAAGCTTAATCCTACTTATTTTGCTAACAGCAGCAAGCTCTTGTCTGAGCTGTTTTGAAAGGTTTGTCATATCATCAACCGATTTTATTCCACTATTAACCCATTTAAAAATTTGCTTTGCTCTGAACTTTTGCTGTCCCATATCCTGCAGCATTTGCTCCAGTTCATCCAACGTTAAATCCATTAAATTTGTCATTTTTATCTCTCTCTTATTATTTTACTTATAAAAAAGCCATCTGTCTGATTAATATTTGGATATAACTGAATATATCCTTCTTTTGACGTATCAATCTGAAGCTTTTCAGGCAACAATTTTTCAAACCCGATAAGTTTATATCCTTTATTTTGTTCTAAAAATTCATTTACTATATCAATATTTTCCTCGGGTTGTATTGTGCAGGTACTGTAAACCAAACATCCTCCTATCTTCACATACTGCGAAGCTTTATAAAGTATCTCCTTTTGCAGGCTTACTATTTCAGTGAGTTCAGAAATAGTCTTTGAGTTTTTTATATCCGGCTTCTTTCGTATTATTCCCAATCCGGAACAAGGTGCATCCACCAGAACCTTATCTGCTTTATCCACTAATTTTTCATCAATATTCAAAGCATCAAAAACCTCAGTTTTTATTATATCCATTCCCAACCTTACAGCTGCATTCTCAATCAGTTTCAACTTGTGAGGATGTATGTCTCTGGCTATAATTGTGCCTTTGTTATTCATCAGTTGTGCCATATGAGTGGCTTTTCCGCCGGGAGCGCTGCACACATCAATTACCAGCTCTCCTTCTTTTGGATCCAGAACTTTGGCACATAGCATTGAACTCTCGTCCTGAACCTGAAAATATCCGTTCCTAAATGTCTCCAGTCGAGATATAGAAGACGGATTTTCCAATACAATTGCTTCATCCAGGTATTTCCCGGCCTTAGCCTTAATGCCTTCCTTATTGAGACTTTCAATAAGTTTATCTCTGGTGATTTTCAAAGTATTTGTTCTTATTGTAAAATCAGGTATAACATTATTGCTCTTTAAAAGCTCCTCGGTAAACTTATTTCCAAAAAGCTTGATCCACTTGTCTACCAACCATGCAGGATGGGAATACTTTATACTAAAATATTCGTTAATATTATTTTTATCGGGGTAGGGAATGCTGTCAGCATTTTTTGCAACATTTCTTAAAACAGCGTTAACAAACCGGCTTGAGGCTTGATGCCCGTATCTTTTAGCCAGATCAACACTTGTATTGCATGCAGCTGAAACAGGAATTTTATCAGTGTGCAGCAACTGGTAAATCCCAACCCTTAATATATTTTTAATCCAGGGCGACAATTTTTTTAACTTCACACTGGAAAATTTGTCGATTATATAGTCTATTTCAATCAGCCATTTAACTGTTCCATATACCAGTTCGGTCGCAAAGGACCTGTCTATTTCCCTTAGCTTATCATTTTCAAGATGCTTATTTACCGAAATATTGGAATAAGCATAGTTTTCATTTATATCATATAATATTTTAAGTGCGGTCTCTCTTGCCAAATCTATTGCCATTTTATCCTCCGAATTCAAAGCCTGCTCAAACTCCACAAAAAGCCCGTAGGGGTTTTTGAAGCGCGAAGATTGCGATGTACACGCTAAATGTAAACTTAGCGCTAATCTCTGTTTCTTCTCTGCCCAGCCAAAAGTAGCAGCCTCAGGAAACTTGCTACCGCAACTAAAGCAGATGCAACATATGTCATAGCAGCAGCTCTTAATACTTTTTTTACAGGCCCTATTTCACTATTCATAAGCAAACCTGTACTTTCCAGATTTGCAACTGCCCTTTTACTTGCATTAAATTCAACCGGTAAAGTTATCAGGTAAAACAATATCGCTCCTGCAAATAATAGTAATCCTATATTAATAATCACAGGCAAGTTCATAAATAATCCCAAAACAGCAATATATGGACCTGCAGTAGAACCCAGGTTGGCAACAGGCACTAAAGAGCTCCTAAGGACCAGCGGTGCATATTTGACATCGTGCTGTATTGCGTGTCCGGTTTCGTGTGCTGCCACACCTATGGCAGCCACTGATGTGCTTGCATAGGTGGATTCAGACAAACGAAGCACCCGTTTTCTCGGATCATAGTGATCTGTCAATTGGCCTCTAACTGTTGTAACCTGCACATCATATATACCGTTTGATTGGAGAAGGTGTCTGGCAACCTCGGCTCCTGTCATATTTTTCGTACTTCCCATTCGGCTGTATTTATTAAAGGTGCCTTTAACCTGCATTTGCGCTATCATTGAAATTATCAATGCCGGTACAACCAGTATTAAATAATATTGATCAAAATAGAATAATCCCATGTATACCTCCTTCTTATACTATGGCTTAGCCATAAGAACACTGCTAATGTCTAAAATGTAAGCTGCTCAATTCTTCGCTTTATTGCATCAATGTTAACATCTGTATTAAAACAGGGACCATTGGGCTGCATATTTGTAACTCCAATCACAGGAATTCCGGTTATATCAGAAATTCCGCTCATCAAATCCCTTTCACAAGCAACAGAAACGATAAGTTTTGGCTTTACTTTTTTAATTATATTTCTTGCTACTGTACCTCCTGTGGCTATAAATATACTCATGTTTTTATGCCGTGCATACTCAATTAATGTTCCAATTTTACACTTTCCGCAGCATTTGCACAGGTTTGGGTCATTAGTCACCTTTATTCCACACTCGCTGCTTTGAAGGCAATGCGGCAACAACAGCATTGTATCTTCTAGCTTATACTTCTTATTATCAGATTCAACTACAATATTATTCAATTCTATATAAAAACTTCTTATAATTTTCTTCTTTGAGCCGGAAGACTTTGCAAAGTAAACTGCAATAGGCAATATTGTCTTTAACCCCAATTTTGTCAGCATTAAAAACATACCTGAAGCTTTTTTTCTTCTGTATGTATAAAAAATAGCACTGCAAATAAGTGCTATTGCCACTATACAAAAAATTATGGCTGTGATAAGTGTTACCAATATAGCATTATAAGCATTTAAGCTTGCATAGACATAGGCAACACTAAATACTGCCAACAGGGCAATCAAAGCTGATAATATTACAATTGCAGTACGTGCAAATACTCTTATACTACCTTCCAAGTCTTTCACCTGCATCAATTCTGTGCCCTCTGATATAGTCCATCACACTCATCCTTTTAGACGAATCAAACTGTACTTCTTTAATCAGTATACAGCTGTCAGGGCACTTGACTAAAATTCCATCATTGTTTACCTGAAGAATTTCACCGTTGGCGCCCGTTTTTTGTCCGACTGAAACCAGGCTTGTCCTCCATACTCTCATTCTATTTCCATTCAGAAATGTATAAGCACCGGGCCATGGATCAGTACCTCTGACCAGATTATGTATTTCTCCAGCAGTTTTATTCCAGTCAATCTCTCCCAGTTCTTTAGTCATAATTGGAGCATAGGAAGATAAACTGTTATCCTGCGGTATTCTGACAATAGAACCGTCTTTTAGTTTTATTAACGTATCTTTTAATACTTCTGCACCAAGAACAGCCATTTTGTCGTGTAATTCCCCTACAGTCATGTCAGGACTAATTTCAAGCTCTTTTTTTAGCAGCATGTCTCCGGTATCCAGTCCAACATCAGTAAACATTGTTGTAATTCCGGTAGTTTTCTCTCCGTTAATAACAGCCCAATTTATCGGCGCAGCACCTCTGTAAGCCGGCAAAATTGAGCCATGGACATTAATACATCCAAACTTCGGGACCTCCAGAAGATCCTTTGAAAGTATTTTGCCGTATGCTGCAGTAACAAGCAAATCAGGACTTAGCGCCCTAATTTGCTCAACAAACTCCGGTGTTTTTATTTTGTCAGGTTGTAGAACCTCAATCCCATGTTCCAAGGCAAATTCCTTTACAGGGGGAGCTGACATTTTATTGCCTCTTCCTTTTGGCTTATCCGGTTGAGTAACAACAGCTGCAACCTCGTATCCTTCACTAATCAGCATTTCAAGACTGGGGACTGCAAAATCAGGTGTCCCCATAAATATTATTCTCATGTTATCCTCCATTTTAACAAATTGCCGGTTCACAAAAGTAATCAATCATGTTACCTACTTTTGCATTTCCTCAAGCTCTTTTGGAGTGTACATTTTATGTGCTCTATCCCTGTACAAAATACCGTCAAGGTGATCCAGTTCGTGGCATATAGCTCTTGCAAACAGTTCATGAGCCTCAACAATAACTGTTTCTCCGTTTGGATCGGTATATTTTGCTTTAACAAACATTGGTCTTTTAACTTCTCCGGATATTCCCGGCATACTCAAGCATCCTTCCATTCCATCCTGCTCACCACTTTGTTCCAGGATAACAGGATTAATCATTTCAAACAATCCGTTTCCGGTATCAATAACAACTATTCTCTTAAGTATACCAATCTGTGGAGCAGCGAGCCCGACCCCATCGGCCTTATACATGGTATCTGCCATATCTTGAATCAGTGTAAGGATTTTTTTGTCAATTTCCTCAACCGGTTTGCTCTTTTTACGTAATACTTCGTCCCCTTCTTTTCTTATCTGCCTGTAAGCCATAATTTAACCTCCA
>CAYQCA010000020.1:8129-32298 GCA_964415835.1 uncultured Clostridium sp.
TTATTATAACATATTATAAGGATTTATATCTATGCTCATCATTACATCCTCATCCTTAACTTTTTTCCAGGATTTATCAGACATAGTGGTTAGCTGATCTATTAATAAATCCTTATCCCTTGCTTTAATTACAATCCGCCAACGATATTTATTTGCTATTTTAGGGATCGGACATCTGGATGGCCCCAAAATACTAAAGTCAGGCGGACAATTTTGCATAAGTTCCTGTTTAATTGTGTTTCCTATCACAAAAATCTCTCTGTCCCGGCGTCCGCTAAAGGTTATAACAGCCACATTGGTGAACGGCGGGTAATCCAGTCTTTGTCTTATCATAATTTCTTGCTTGTAAAAGCCTATAAAATCCTGTTTGCATGCAGCAAGTATGCTATATTCATCAGTATTATAAGTTTGGACTATTACTCTGCCATCTATACTTCCTCTCCCAGCTCTTCCTGCTACCTGCGTTAATAATTGAAAAGTTCTTTCGGATGCTCTGTAATCTCCTACATTAAGCATACTGTCAGCTGCCAGAATCCCAACCAGCGTGACATTCGGAAAATCGTGACCCTTGGCAATCATTTGGGTTCCAACCATTATATCTATGTTTTGACTCTTAAACTGGTTCAATATTTCTTCATGAGCATTTTTATATGCTGTGGTATCAATGTCCATACGGATAACTGAACTGTTCTGGAAGCGTTGTTTTATCTCTTCCTCTATCTTTTGGGTTCCTATGCCAAAATACCGTATATGATTGCTTTCACAGGAGGGACATTGGGCGGGATTCTTTACTGTAAATCCACAATAATGGCATATTAACCTGTTGCTTTTAGAATGAAATGTCAATGCAATATTACATTCCGGACATTTCATTGTAAATCCGCAGCTCCTGCAAATTACAAAGGTCGAGAAGCCTCTCCTGTTCAGAAATAAGATGCTTTGCTGCTTATGCTCAATATTTTTGTTCAGTTCTTCAATCAACCTTGAACTAAATGGGGTCCTGTTCCCATTTTCCAGTTCCGTCCTCATATCAATAAGCTCAACGCTTGGTAACGTAGCAGTGTTGGGACGGTTTCTCATCTCAAGCAGCTCTATTTCGTTATTCGTAGCTCTATAATACGTTTCAACCGAAGGAGTTGCAGAACCGTAGACAAGAATAGCACTATTAATCTCACATCTTTTTTGGGCAACTTCTTTTGCATTATATCTTGGAAGTGACTCAGATTTATATGAGCCCTCATGCTCTTCATCAATTATAATCAAACCTAGATTCTCAATTGGTGCAAAAACAGCTGAACGTGCTCCTACAACTACATCTACCTTGCCATCACTGATTAGCCTCCACTGATCAAACCTTTCCCCCAGTGATAGTTTGCTGTGCATAACCGCAACTCTTTTCCCGAACCTGGATACAAACCTTTCAACCATCTGAGGTGTCAATGAAATTTCAGGAACAAGTAAAATAGCCTTTTTACCTTTTTCAAAGCAGTGTGAAATAAGCTGCAGGTATACCTCTGTTTTACCGCTTCCGGTTATACCATGTATAAGAGTCTCCTTATATGTATCGCTGTCCATCTGGTTTTTGAGGATCTCCAGCGCAGCCGCCTGTTCATTTGTGGGTGAAAGCGGTTCGGTTTTTCCATAATTTTTACCTTCTAAAGGGTTTCTTTTAACCTCTATATTCTTATAGTGTATATAGCCATGCTTAGCTAATGTATCCAATACAGATGAAGTCACTCCGACAAATCTTTGAATATCTGCAACTGAAACTATTTCATTATCCAGTAGAATTTCCAGAACCTTTATGTGCTGAATCCTTTTTATTGAATTGCTCTCAATCTCCTCGATAATTTCTTCATTTGGCCTTGCAAGACATACCCCTTTTATGGTTTTTGCATTGATTTTTTGCTCGTAACACTCTTCAATGTTTATTGCACCACAGTCGCAAAGCTCTTGAATGCAAGCATTAAAGCCCTTGATTTCGCATAAATTTCTCAGCTCATCATAATCGCATTCCCCACCGATACATTTAAGATTATCTACTATTTTATTTAAATTGTTTTTCTTAAATACTAAAGTAGAATTATTTTGCAAAAGTCTAACTTTTTTATATGCTTTTATGCTGGTACCGGGAGGCAGTATACATTTTATTACATCGGAATAGGTGCAGATATACTGAGATTTCATCCACTCCAACAAATAGATAATATCTTGTTTAATAAGAGGATACGGGTCTATTACCTGTAATATTTGTTTATATTGAATGCCCATTTCACCCGCAGTTTGAGGGTTAACTTCCAGAACAAAACCTTCCTTAACCGCAGTTCCGTTTCCGAAAGGAACAAGCACTCTGCAGCCGGCACAAATTTGTCCTGATAGTTCATCGGGTACTATATATGTATATTTTTTATCAAATGTTCTTGTCGTATTACTAAGAACTACTGAAACAGTTGTTAAATTCATTTATGAGACTCCACAAAATAGTAATTAAAGCTTAACCTATTATACCAGATATATATTTCACTTATCAAATATTAAGACTTATAACGAGGTGGAAGGTATGTGTTCACCTTGTCATAAATTAGGAATCATATTTAACTTTTTAATGATTTTTACCAGAAATGTACTGCAAATTCCTAATAAATAGCCTATAAGAATTACAATTGAGAGCGATGCAAGAAAATATCTTAATACTGAATAGTCATTCATTATAAAAAATGCTGCAATTATCTGTCCTAAAAAATTTGCTACTGACCCGGCAATACTTATTGCAGTAATACCAAACCAATTTTGCATGGTTTTAAGGATGAACAGCATAACAAAAGCACTTAAAACACCTCCGCACATGCTGTACAAAAATTCTACAGGGGCTCCCATAAACATTAATGAGAGTATACACCTACCTAAAAGTATTATTACTGTATAGGAAAACTTAAAAAAAATTAGAGTGCAAATTGTAATAATATTTGCCAACCCCAATCTAAGTTCCGGTATCTGGAAAGGACTCGGTATCCACAAATCAATTAATGATAGAATCATTGCTTGAAGAACTAATATAGCTAATAGAAAAACTTCCTTTATGTCAATTCGTCTTTTCAGGTAGAATTTCATAAGACCACTCCACTAAATTTATTACATTTATTTTTCCCTCAAATTACAATTTTTATAACGCTACATTTCCCAAAAAGAGGTGCATCGTGTACATTAAAAACCCCCACTTTACAAAAAGTGAGGGTTTTAATCAATAGATAAATTATTCAAAAGATTCTTCATTTTCAGCATCATCGGTTTTTCTGCTCTGTACTTCTCCGGTAATTTCCATCTTTGAAACTGATACCTCATACGCTGTCTTTATAACAGCATCTCCGGATTCGAGCTTCTTTTGATATTCCCTGCTCTGGATTCGTCCCCAAATCTTTATGTTATCACCTATGGCCAGATTCTGAGAATATCTTGCATTTCTGCCCCAGGCGATGCAAGGAATATAATCCGACTTGTTATAAGGTCTGTTGACAGCAATGAGAATATCAGTAATTTCTCTTCCAAAGGGTGTCATCCTATATACAGGATTCTTGCATATGTACCCGTTTAAATAAATCTGATTTGGATTTTTTATTTTCTTATCTTCTTCAACAAACACCATTTCTCTTGCAAAAACAGTTAGAACTAATTTGTTCGAATCACTCTTATAACTATTGTATGATCTAAATTGTCCTTCTATCTCCAATAAAGCACCTATTTGAAGTTTACTCTTTGGAACCAGGCGTTCTGAAAACGTAACAGATATTTTATCACTGCTGTCGCTTAATCTCGGCACATCTAAATAAAATGAATAAAAGCCCTCGCCATATACCTCGTGACTATATTCAACCTCTGATACTACTTTGCCTGAAATGGTCACTACATTGTTTTCGATAACATTCCCGACCATTTACCTTCCACTCCTCTCTTTTGCTGGTGTGTCTCTCTTTTTTATTTATCTAATGTAATATGTATTCTATCTAAATACGATTTAGAATATTTTCTAACTAATTTTTATTAAATATTTAAGGATGAAGGTTCTTTGCAAACAAATACCAAATGCAACCAGATAATATTATATTACATAATTGTTAAAAAGAAAATCCCTTATTCTACAAAAAACAACGTGGTTTTTTGCAATATTATACAATTTTTATCTTAACAAAACCACGGTTATACCATTGTTGCCTGCTATTTTGCGTTCATAGTTTTTTAAATCTTTACAAATCTCCAGCGCTTCACGTTTCCTGTAGTACCATTGTTCTCCGGTTACATAAGTTCTTATAATACCGCTCATGCTGCTTTCTCCCAACAAGCTTGCTACTGCTGTTTTTATACTCCCTCCGACACCTGAGGCTCCATAACCATGAATTAAAATAACCGCTTTATAACCCTGTCTTTTAAATGTAGTTAATGAGTTTCTCATTTTTTGCAGAGCAGCTTCGACTGTGGGCATTCCTATCTCCAAATTTACTTCTGCTACTTTATTTGACATAATTTATTCCACCATATACGAGTACTTTTTAATATATATTTCGATGTTTGCTAGAATTATACCTTTTTACTTATGTAAATTTCAAATTATAGCATACAAAAAGCCAGGAGACCGAGACCCTATCTCTCGATTTCCTAGCAAATTGAACTTTCATTACTCTATATATTCGATTTCTGCATTCGGCTTATTACTTCTTCTGCTGCCTCCCCTGATCATCTATGTAGTAATTATCCCTCATTATTAATTCTGATACAGGAGCAAAATTAAATCCCTTAGACTTCAGCTCAGTGATGATTTTTGGCAATAGCTCTGATGTGTACTGTGTATCATTGTGGAATAGTATTATTGAACCAGGTTTTGTTCTTTTAAGAATCCTGTCAAGTATTGCTTCACGGCTCATTTCTTTCTTCCAGTCAAGGCTGTCAACATTCCACTGTATCGGATAAACGCCCAGTTCATTGCTGGTATCTATAACAGTGTTATTGTAATCTCCATATGGAGGTCTGAAAAGCAACACCTTTTTACCCGATATCTCTTCTAATTTCGTGTTGCAGAGCTCAATTTCACTTTTGCACTTGTCCTTACCTATTGTACTCATTTTCAGGTGTGAATAGCCGTGATTTGCTATATCGTGGCCATCATTTGCAATGAGTCTGACCGCTTCAGGAAACTTCTCAGCCCATTGACCTACCATAAAAAAACTGGCTTTGACATTTTCTTTTTGTAATGTTTCCAAAATCACAGGGATATCTCCTGCCCCCCAGGCACAATCAAAGGTGATTGAAACAGTATTCTGCGAAGTTTCCACGCTATAAATCGGCAAGTGTCTTGCGGGATTAAAGACATCTACAGATGAGGCTGTATATCCGACTGCAATCAGTAATGCGACAATGATGAAAAAAGATATTATAACTTTTTTAGGTATTTTCCTGAAATTAAGGCTGATTGTCTGAAAATAAATTTTCTGCATTTTTAACTCTCCCAAACATATATTAGAACCTTCTAAAACTAACTATAGTTCTTAATATATATTTATTTATAAAAATGCGAATTATGATATTTATAATTCATAGCCCAACTTCATTTGTGCTATGATGCTCCCTCCCGCTTCTTAATAAGCCTATAATGGAAATCGCAACTATTAATAAAATAATAGAAACGACAACGTCCAAAATCGTAAAGTTATCTCCCATCGTCAACATAAACGGCGTCAGTAGTAGCTTCAGCAATGTGAAATATAATAACAGATTCCATCTTGTTTTTGCTCTGCTCATCAGGTCAGAATCTTCTCTTATCTCGGCATCGTGGCTTATTGCGGCGCAAATTGCGTAGTTTAATGGTAGATTGAGAATCAGGTAAAAAGCCGGAATTCCTAACTGCCAAAGAGTTGAAGGTGACAAGCTCTGAGTTTTTACAACAATAGGATAAAAAATCGATATTATTGAAGCAATTGCTAATATAAACGCTGGAATGATACCTTTTTTGTATAATTGGTTGGAATCTGATAATCCATCTAATCCATAGGCAATCAATATATATCCAATGAAATTTGGAAATATATCAAATGCACCCAAATTAATATTTATATATACTAAAACAAATCCCCAAATAATCTGTGAATAATGCTTTGCCATTGCTTCACCGGCTTTCTTCAATTAATTTTTGGATATCACTCGAGTCAATATTCGAATAAGGCTGGCTGTAGATGTGCTGATATATCTGGCATGGGTTTCCTTTTGCATCGTTGCCTTCTAATATAATTGGGAAAAAGTAATCCGAAAATCGGTACTCATTTGATATTTGGTTATTCGGCCTAAATCTGAACGTTATTTTGATTTCATCTCCTGCTTTAAAGTTTAACGGAAGTATAAGATTGCGTAAAGCAGAACCGTTAATTTCAACATCACATACTAAAGGAATTAAATCGGGCATTGAATTGTAAATTTCATTAATTGTAATATCTGAATTTGAATAATATGTACTTATATTATCTCCCTGACTTGATGACGATGAACTGGCGCTAGTGATTGCGTTGTTCTTAATTCGGTTTTCCTTATATAATTGAATTTCACCCAGATCGTATGAATATACTTTATTCGAATTTGTTATAAGCTGAACTTTTTCTAATACCATAGGCTTCTTAATATCCGAATCGATAAGTCGTTCACCGTTATCTAAAAAAATTGATTCTATTTTTATTTCAATAGTACTTATTTTAAAATTCCGATCAGCTGCAGGCTCATCTCCATATGAATTAACATAAACAGACCCGGAATTTATATCCGGAAAGCATACTGCAATTACTCGGTCTTTGTCATAGCTATTAGTAATGTACCGCAACCGGAATCCGTTGTTTTCTACTAACGGATAAGCTGAATAGGATTTTAGTAAAACAGGTTTTATAATTGATGAATTCAGAAACATATAGATATTGCCTACCCAGGCTGAAATAATTAAGATAATAACCGGTACTAATATTTTTAAATTTAGTTTCACGTTACACCTTCCATTTGCTCCCTTTTATGTCATTATACCATAAAAAGGCAATAAATAAAAGCACTGCTTCAGAAATGCTAAAGACTAGTGCTTCTATTTCATATAAAGTTAAACTACCATTATATCCTTCTCACCACCGGTAATACATCTGCCTCCATCAGGTGTAACTATATAGGTATCCTCAACTCCTACCATACCAACTCCATCAACACCCTTTTTAGGTTCCAAAGCAATTACCATATTCTCTTGAAGCGGAGCATTAAAACCATTTGCAATTACTGGATACTCGTCAACGTGAAGCCCGATACCATGGCCTAAAAATTTAGCCTTTCTCTCTCCAAAGCCCATAAAATTACTCAGGAAATCAGTATCCAGCGTAGCCATTACTTTATTATAAACCTCAGATGGGATATTCCCCGGTTTTAAAAGCTCAGCGGTTCTCTTCTCAATTTCTATACATTTCCGATGTGCCAGGGCCACCTCATCAGACGGCTTTGCACCAAATATATATACTTGTGTTCTATCGCTGTGATATCCATGCATGCCAAAGCCTATGTCGACAAATACCAGGTCCCCCTTTTTAAGCAATCTTTCTCTGCTGCCAATAATCGGGACTGCCGGACACATTCCCTTCATGCCACCCGGTCCATCAAAATTTGTAGGAAATAGAGAGTTTTCTCCAAATCCAATCTGTCCTGCTATCATTTCTGTCTGATATCTATAAAAACGGGATACTCCATGGAAACCCATCTTAAGCATTTTTTCATAAAGCTCTGCTGTAAATTCAAGTTCGCTCATTCCCTCCCGCATAATGCTTGGAGCTACTTCGTCCAATAGAATTTTATGATTTTTCCCTGCCTCGACCATTATATCAAGTTCAAACTGGCTTTTTACCGCTCTTATCCCAAAAATAATGTCTTCTACAGGATACTTCTTCTTCATTGAGAAATACTTTTTCAATCTTTCACGGATTCCAACAGTAACTACTTCCGTTTCAATCAGTGTAATACCAAGTTCATTGCCAATTACCGCTGCTACATCCTTATAACTGTCCATCGGTAAAATGCAATTCTCCAGCGGTGATTCAATTTTCGCCCTATCCAAGCTTCTTCTGACAAAATACATAGTTGATCCGTCATTCTTTATTACCAGCAGGCCATCCTGCATAGTACCTGTAAAGTAATACTGATTTACTCTGCTTATTATCAGTACTGTATCCCACTCATGATATCTTTCACTTACTGTATTGCACAATCTTTTTATTCTTGTTTCAAGTTCAATTCTGGTTGCCTGTGTTTCCAATATTTATTTCGCTCCGTTCATGTCGTTAATAGTCTTTAATAATAGTTAAATCCCCAAAGAACTCCGGTCTGTGAAAATCCGGCTGTTCAGTATGAATTACCTGCCAGCTCCCATAATGCGTTCTTCCGGTTTCGTCTCCGCATTTGTACAATCCGGCCTTTATTATATGTTTATCAGTATATTCAGTTTCATTATATACTGTGTTAATTAAATCAAATGGGATTAGATATTCTATTCCCCAAAACGCTCCAAGGGAATCTGAGCCGCTAAAGGCAGTAACCTGAGGGTATTCTACGTTCAACTCGGATAAAAATTTTCTGTCGCCTCTGAAGCTGCCATACATAGCCAGCATAGTTCCCAAATGGTTGACCTCAAAATTGATATATATATCTGATTTTTCTGGAACTGCATTAAAAAAGAATTCCAGGCAGCTATCCTCACATACCATCTCATCATTTTTGCTATGAACCGATTTAGGGTTATCTTCATAGCTCCACATTTTAACGTATATGCCTTTGTTTTTTACCATACATATTTTCGCCTTGCTAAGTGGTTTAAAATCATAGTCCCAGCAAAATTTATCAATCAGTAATTCATCAACCTTATCCCAGTCAAGGTTATCCAGCATTTTAATATAATCAGCCATATGCTCCCTCCAAAATACATTTAGTGAAGAAATTAATTAATCTGAATTATACCTTAATCGTAATAAAACCTCAATAATTTATCATAAATCCCTTACCAATATTTTTCATTATATCGAGGCATTGAGATGAGCTCCCACCCTACTTAGAGGGCGGGTAAGGTTTACTTTTGAAGCGGTGAGTACATGTCTCCCGCCTCGATGAAACGCCTAAATTCTGAGAAAATTTTTCTATAACCGAAAAATTTTCTCAGAATTTAGGCGTTATAAAATTCAACTTTTAAAGCAAAATAATTACATGAGATTACTATGACCGGGAGCAGTTATGAATAACCATTACCACTTTTACAAGCTTCATAGTTTAACAAATAAAAAACACTCTCACAGACTATTCGGACATACTGAGTATATGCTTGGAATAGGCTTTCTGCATTTTCATGTTTACTTTGGCTCTACGTCTTTTAATGGTCATTTTCATACATACAGAGGAGTAACAGGTTTTGCTGTCAAAACCCCAAATGGTCACAGGCACAAGATGGCAGGCAAGCTTGAGCTTGCCGAAACACACATTCACTACTACGAAAATTACACGTATGAAAATGTTGAATACACCAGCGGTAAGCTTTTAATGAAAATCTACCATTCTCCCTGAACCGTATCGCCCTTGTGGTCCAGTGAAAATTTTGCCGAATCAAAATAGTTACCGCTGACTCCAAACGTACTGTCAACGTTGACCCAGCGTTTACTTTCATTGTCATAGAACTGATTCCAGGCGTGGTCTCCCCAGGCCAATCCGCTGTATCCCATACCGGTAACCATTCTAACCTTTATATTATTGGCTTTGCACATTGAGACAAACAGACTTGAATAATCAAAACATATTCCTTTCCTTGTGTCATAGCATACTATTGTACCTGACTCTGTCCCCTGGGTTCTGACTGCAATTTGTTTAGCCTTTTCATAATCATATTTTATATTTTCAGTTATCCAAGCGTATATTTTTTTACTTTTTTCATAATCGCCTTTAGCATCTTTTGTTAGGTCAACAGCCAATTTATCAATCTCAGGTGTTGATTTAATGGCATCATCAATTGTCACGCCGTTAAAATATTGAATTACCTTTATATTATAGTTTCCGAGAGTATCTCTTATATTCTGGGCAATTTTTTGTTCCTGTTCGTTTCCGAACTGGTTACTGAACTGATCATTAATAATTACAGGAATCTTTTTCGCTATCTCAGAATCTACAACGGGCTTAAGTGCCGTATTATAAACTGTTTTCAGGACAGCTGAATCATCAATCCACTTTGAGAGACCTGGCACAGTAAAATAATAAGAGAAAAAATATAAAATAAAACTAATGCATATTACAGTGACAAGTGCTCTGGGAATCGAGCATATAAATGAAATCACCCGCTTTGTAAAAGCTCCCAGAGAATTCATTGACCTATATAAAGAATAAGCCAAACGATCAAATGCATTTGCATATAGCGGATAGGTGATCAGTCTGATTAAAATAACTACTATAATCAGTATAATAAATGCTACGCTAAGGTAGGTGTAGATATTGTTGGCCTCTAGACTATCCTTTACTGCAATAGGCAAGTATTCATAAATTTTTTCAAAAAATGTATTGTTCCTGTCAAACAAAATACCTTTGGTAAGATATAGTGCCACTAAAAGTGCAGTTATAAACTCCAGGTTGTTTACAATAGAATAAAACCCATGAACAATCCTTTCTTTTGTAAAAGGTGTAAATAATGAGCTTATCATTATAATAACCGCAGGTACTATCAATATTAAACTAACAGGATTAATATCAAAATTAAACAATTTAACCACCTTTACTTTTTTAATTTAATAAATATAATAATACTAATAATTGTATCGGTATATGGTAATTAAAGGAGTAGTATTTGTATTATAGCACGGAAAACAAAATTTTTTAAATTTCCCCAACTGAATAACTATTCAGTATATGCATTTTTCTATTGCATTTACCATAAAAAAATTGTATCTTTTAATAAGTAATATTTATTTTGAAATCAAGCAACTTTACATATTTGAAAGTTGCTTTAAAATTTTATATAACGAGGTGTATTTATGAGTGTAATAGGTGAGATCTTCGGATCTAACGTGTTCAATGATTCAGTCATGAGAGAACGTCTTCCCAAAGCAACATATAAAGCTTTGAAAAAAACTATTGACGAAGGTCTTCCTTTGGATCTTGAAATTGCTGAAGTAGTTGCAAGTTCTATGAAGGACTGGGCAATTGAAAAGGGTGCTACGCACTATACCCATTGGTTTCAGCCAATGACCGGTATTACTGCTGAAAAGCATGACTCCTTTATAAACCCTACAGATGATGGAAAAGTCATATTGGAGTTTTCAGGCAAAGAATTAATTAAAGGTGAAGCAGACGGTTCCTCATTTCCTTCAGGCGGTTTAAGAGCTACTTTTGAGGCAAGAGGCTACACAGCGTGGGATTGCACATCACCTGCCTTTATCAAATCAAATACTCTTTATATCCCAACAGCATTCTGTTCCTATACGGGTGAAACGCTGGACAAGAAAACACCGCTGCTCAGATCCATGGAATGTTTATCAAAGAGTGCAATAAGAGTTCTTCGCCTCTTTGGCAATGAGACAGCAACCAGAGTAATCCCAACTATGGGTCCTGAACAAGAGTACTTTTTGATTGATAAAAAAATGTTTGACAAGAGAAAAGATTTAATTTTTACAGGTCGTACGCTTTTCGGCGCAAAGCCTCCAAAAGGTCAGGAAATGGATGACCATTATTATGGAAGCATTAAAGCAAGAGTTTCCGCCTTCATGAAGGAATTGGATGAAGAGCTTTGGAAACTGGGAATTTCAGCAAAAACAGAGCATAATGAAGTAGCTCCTGCTCAACATGAGCTTGCACCGATTTTTAATACTGCAAATATCGCTACTGACCATAATCAGCTCACCATGGAGCTTCTGAAAACTGTTGCCTTAAGACATGGCTTGGTCTGCCTGCTTCATGAAAAGCCCTTTGCAGGCGTAAACGGTTCAGGAAAGCATAACAACTGGTCCCTTTCAACAAATGATGGTCAGAACCTGCTTGATCCGGGAAAAACACCTCACGAGAACATACAGTTTCTAATATTCCTCTGTGCGGTAATAAAAGCTGTTGATGAATATGCAGATCTTTTGAGACTAGCCGCAGGTAATCCGGGAAACGACCACAGATTAGGTGCAAATGAAGCACCACCTGCAATAATATCAATCTTCCTGGGAGATGAACTCACCAGAATACTTGAGCAGCTTGCATGCGGTGAAGGCTGTTCCTCATGCACTTCCGAGAGACTGAAGGTTGGAGTTACCACACTTCCAACGCTGCCACAGGATACAACCGATAGAAACAGAACCTCTCCATTTGCTTTTACAGGTAATAAATTTGAGTTTAGAATGGTTGGCTCCTCTGCATCTATTGCTTCTCCAAACTTCTTCTTAAATACTATAGTTTCTGAAGTTCTTAATCAGTTCGCTGACAGACTGGAAGCTGCCGAAGACTTTGACACAGAAGTTAATAATATAATCAAGGGTGTTGTTGAGAAAAATGGCAGAATTATTTTTAACGGCAACGGTTATTCCGAATGGTGGGTTGAAGAAGCCGCAAAAAGGGGTCTCCCAAATATAAAGAGCTATGTAGAAGCGGTAGCTTGTCTGCTCTCTGAAAAAAACATGGCGGTAATGGATAAAAACAATGTATTTAGCCGTGTAGAAATGCATTCCAGGTATGAAATATCTCTTGAAAAGTATATAAAAACAATAAATATAGAAGCATTAACAATGCTGGAAATGGCTCGGAGACAAATATTGCCGGCTGTTATCAAATTCGAAACTGAAGTTGCCAGCTCCATAAACCAGATAAAGGGCTGTGGTGTGGATGTTGATTTAAGTGCCAATATTGAATTATTAAAAGAAATTGGACAGTTAGCTTCACAGCTCAAAAAGGAAATTTCAGCACTTGAAGCTAAACTGCTTAAAGCTCAGGAGGCACACGAAGACACCTATGAGCAAGGATTGTATTACAGAAATGAAGTATTTACAAAAATGGCTGATTTAAGAGCTGTTGCTGACAAGCTGGAATGTATTGTTGATTCAAATATCTGGCCCTTCCCCACTTACGCTGATATTTTGTTTAATATATAGAAAACTAGTATTCAGAACTCAGGAGTTGCAGGAGTACAGAAGAAGGAAACCCGACTTACGTCGGACATTTATGGGCTCTGGATGTAAGCCTTTAAAGTATGTTAAAAATGATAGAGCGGCAAATATAATTTGAGTAAATACCATATAATCCTTTTGACCAAACGAGTCAATTATTTGTAAAAAAAAGACGGTTCCGGTGTCACTCCCAAACGAAAGTGACACCGGAACCGTCT
Organism: uncultured Clostridium sp.; assembly: GCA_964415835.1. Classification (GTDB taxonomy): domain Bacteria; phylum Bacillota; class Clostridia; order Acetivibrionales; family DSM-1351; genus Ruminiclostridium. The sequence goes on from CAYQCA010000020.1 coordinate 21,517, forward strand.
TTTATAATATTTTTAGTAATCGTGTCCGGCAACCAGAGCATTCATTTCCTCTGGAATCATATAGTGTTTCTTCTGAGGCAGGACTTTCTTCAGTGCTGCTTCAAAACTGTCTTTTGAAATAATACCGGTTTTAGCAAGCAATTTACCTAATATTATAATATTTGCATATGTCAGATTTCCCATATCAGATGCCATTTCTGTGGCTGGAATTCCTATAAACTCAATATCAGTCCTCTTAGCTTTCTCCGAAACCAAAGAACTGTCAGCTATTATTACTCCGCCTGTAACAACTGATTTTTCAAACTTCTCCAGTGATGGACCATTCATAACTATCAAAGCATTAACAGTATCCAATATCGGTGATCCAACCGGCTCATCAGAAATAACTACACTACAGTTGGCTGTTCCGCCTCTCATTTCAGGGCCGTAAGAAGGAAGCCATGAAACGTATTTACCTTCTAACATTCCAGCGTATGCCAGCAATCTACCTGCTGATAGAATACCCTGTCCACCGAAACCTGCAATTATCAGTTCAAGCTGTTGCATATTCTACACCTCCAAATCCTTTCCCTTAAAGTTTCCAAGAGGATAGAACGGCATCATATTTTCCTCCAGCCATTTCAGAGAATCTACCGGATTTATTCCCCAGTTTGTTGGGCAAGTAGAAAGAACCTCAACTATTGAAAATCCTTTCTTGGCTTTTTGAACCTGGAATGCTTTTTTAATAGCAGCCTTTGTGTTTTTAATATTTTTAACATCATGTACTGATGTTCTTTCAACATATACAGCTCCCTGTAGAGTAGCAAGCATTTCACTTACCTTAACAGGATATCCATGTATCTCAGGCTTTCTTCCATATGGTGAGGTTGTTGTAACCTGATTCATCAATGTAGTTGGTGCCATCTGTCCGGATGTCATACCATAAATTGCGTTGTTAACAAATATGGTAGTTATGTTTTCGCCTCTGGTAGCTGCATGAACAATTTCAGCAGTTCCGATAGCTGCCAGGTCTCCATCTCCCTGATAAGTGAAAACAAAATTGTCAGGATGAACTCTTTTTACACCTGTTGCAACAGCCGGTGCTCTACCATGAGCAGCCTGAACCATATCACAATTGAAATATTCATAGTTATTGTATGCACATCCAACAGGAGAAACACCTATTGTTATACCTTCTATACCCATTTCATCTATTACTTCAGCTACCAATCTGTGAATTATTCCATGTGTACAGCCTGGGCAATAGTGAAGCGATTTATCTTTTAATGCATGTGGTTTTGTAAACACAGTTGCCATTTTAATACCTCCGTTTTCCGTATAAAATCTTAATTATTTCAAGATTTCCTTAATTTTGTTTAGGATTTCTTTTTGGCTCGGAATCATTCCGCCCATACGTCCATAGAAATGTACAGGACGCTTTCCGTTTACTGCAAGACGGACATCCTCAACCATTTGTCCTGCACTCAATTCTACGCTAAGGAATGCTTTTGGTGTTTCTGCATACTTTTCAAAAGTAGCAGTCGGGAATGGCCAAAGTGTTATTGGACGAATTAATCCAACTTTGATTCCTTCTTTTGCAGCTTCTTTTATAACGTTCTTTATAATACGTGCAACAGTACCGTATGCTGTTACAATTATATCTGCGTTTTCACAATTGTATGTCTCAACCAGAACTTCATTTTCTTCAATATGTCTGTACTTTGCCTGAAGCTTTAGATTATGCTTTTCAAGCACTTCGGGTTGAATATATATAGATGTAATATCGTTGCTTTCTCTTTCCATTTTGGTACCTGTAGCGGCCCACTTTTTATCATCTGTATATATTTCTTCTTTTTCTTTGAATTCAACAGCTTCCATCATCTGACCAAGCATTCCGTCACCCAGTATCATTACAAGCATTCTGTACTTGTCTGCCAGGTTGAAAGCTTGAACTGTTGATTCATATAGTTCTTGTACACTTGACGGTGCCAGGACTAAATTTTTATAGTCGCCATGGCCCCCACCCTTTACAGCCTGAAAATAGTCACACTGTGCAGGAAGAATACCACCCAAACCAGGACCGCAACGAACTATGTTTACTACAACTACAGGTAATTCAGCACCTGCTATATAGGAAAAGCCTTCTTGCTTCAAGCTGATTCCAGGGCTTGATGATGATGTGAGTACACGTGCTCCGGCTGCTGCAGCTCCATATACCATATTAATTGCTGCAACTTCGCTCTCAGCCTGAATAAATGTTCCGTTTATTTTTGGCATTACTTTTGCCATATAATGCGCAACTTCTGTTTGCGGTGTGATAGGGTATCCGAAATAATGTTTACATCCAGCTCTAAGAGCAGCTTCTGCAATTACCTCGTTACCTTTCATTAATAATTTTTCTGCCATTTTAACCTCCTGTTTACGTGCTGTGCACGTATCGCATATTCTCTCTAAGAAAGCCATATTCTAATGACTATTATAGTTTAAAAAATTACTTTTCAACTTCAATAACGCAATCTGGGCAAATCGTTGCACAGAAGGCACATCCAATACATTTGTCCATCTCTTCAACACCTGCAGGATAAAAGCCTTTCTGGTTTAATTTATCAGATTTCATTATGACAATTTTCTTAGGACATACTGTTGTACATAGCTTGCAGCCTTTGCACCTATCCTCATGGAATGTTACTTTTGCCATTATCATAACCTCACTTTTTATTATTTAACTGAATAGTTTAACGATTTAATTACCTAAAATAATTGATAATTATCAATTATAAAACTCTTTAGCTTTATTTGCAAGTTGTGCATAAAAAAACATCAATTTTCATATTTCTTTCCAATACCCATTATCAATAAAAAGTTGAGCTCTACGCTCTGCTTTATTAACTATTTGTTGATCATAGCCTAAAATTTTTAATAATTTAATAGCATTCCGAGTTGTAGCTTTTCCAGCATAGATTTTGTAATCAAACTTTATACTTTCTTCATCAAAGTACTCTTGAAAATGATAGTTCTCAACACTGTCTCCCAGAATTTGTGCCAATTCTATATCATGAGTTGCACATATACATACACAATTACTTTTTGAAAGAAGATGCACTATTTCGGAAGAAGCAGCTATTCTCTCTATGGTATTCGTACCTCTCAAAACCTCATCTATTACACAAAGGCTTGGTATGTCATCGTTCAGTCCTTCAATTATTCGTTTTAAAGACTTTATTTCCACAATGTAATAGCTTTCTTTTGCCTCTAAATTATCTCTTAAGGCCATGGAGCTATAAATCTTGAAAAGACTAGATGAATATTCCTTCGCGAGGCATGTATATATTGTCTGCGCTAAAATAGCATTAATCGCTACAGCTTTCAGAAATGTAGACTTTCCTGATGCATTAGAGCCGGTAACCAATATTGACTTGGACAATTCTGCAGAGTTTGGTACCGGTTTTTCAATTAATGGATGGTATAGGTCCACAAAGGAGATTTTTTTATCCGAAATACTGCCCGTTCTTAGTTCCGGTGTAGTAAAGTATTCAAGGCTTTCTCTATAGGATGCAATGGATATAATACTGTCCAGCACTCCGAAAGTTTCATAGATTGTATTAATCTCATGTCTATATTTTTCTAATATTTTATATATGCTATGATAGGCAATAGGCTCCCCAAGAAAAAATATCTTAATGATTTCAACAAAGTAGTTTTCTGTTGTATAGATTATAAAAGGGAAAAATTCCAAGCTTGTCCCCTTAATCCTTTTAGTGCTTTGTTCCAGCGTATATAAAAGATCCTCAATAGCTTTTATTTTCAATTTTGAGAACTTCTTTGCCAGCCCGATCATGTTAACAATATATGCCAATGACTGTAAATGACCGATTATTTGGTCCCTTGCCTTAAAATATGCAGATACATTCAATACTATTGAAGCAAGAACCACAATAATAGCGTATGGGGTTACAATAGTAAGTAAAGGTGATAAAACAAAAACAGCTGCTAAAATCTTGTAGTAAAGTCCGCTCTTTCCTATACCTTTTCTTTTGCCGCTTATGTAATCTGAAATATTTAAAAATCTCAGTTTACCCAACTTAGACAACAATACCTGTATTTTTACCCTGTCATCCTTATTTTCCCTAAAGTACTCTATTAACCGATCACGGTCAGATAACTCCTTCTGATTGAAAACCGATTGTCTCAGCATGCTATATAAATATTCTTCACCGACATTTGTCTGTGTAGCATTTATCCTTGAAAATACACGGTTCATATCCAGATCGTTCCAGGTTATATCGTCGATGTAAAAATCAGAATCCATATGTACGGTATTCTGAAAGTGACATGAAATAGATGCAAAGTCATTTTCAGAATACTCGTTCTGCGGAATCCTTCCCCACTGCCGGTAAATATTTTGTTTGTTCCTTTTTTCTCGGGCTAATTTTTCATATATGCTATAAATAACAAAAACAACTGCAATAGCTAAAAATATCAAAAATAGTTGCATACTAACCTCTATCCCTTGTTCCAGGGCAGATCTATTTGTTTCCTCATTGAGAGTATTTCTGAGCCGCTCAATTGATCGCTGGTAAGCTCTCTCATAACATCTTCCATTCCGGCAGTAATTGCTATCGGAATTCCAATTTCCTCTGAAGCAATAGAAATAATTCTATTTCCTTCCAGAATAATTTCAGGCGTGGTTTCACCCAACAAATTACTGTTATTGATTAGTTTAGTAACCTTTATATTCGCACCTTGTTCAATCAATGCAATCATGTCAATAATTTTTTCCGGTGAATCAGTCATTATTCTTTTTGTATTTATTACAAAATACATTTCATAGTCATCACCCAGAATCTCTTCTTTGAAACGTGAAACAGCCTTTGCACCCAAGTCTTCGCCGCCTACATCCAGTATTACTTTATTATTCTTGTTCTGGAATACTGAGTAAATCTGTGGAGGAAGTGCTGGCACATCAACATTTGTATTTGCATACATAGGTAGAATAACCTGTATATTGTGTCTTTCGAGCACTTCCTTTGCATCTGCGGTTCTAAAAAATGGATTTATTATATCAAAATCGACAATTGTTGTTTTATAATTTGCTTCAGCCAAGTTTAATGCAGAATTTACCGCAACTTCGGTTTTACCGCTGCCAAAATGGCCGGTGAATATATTAATACGTTTTTCGAACACAATAGCCTCCATCTGTGATTTAAATACACACTTTCTTATTTGCGTTGATCATTCCATCCAATCAGATCCTTGACAACCTCTCCTGCTATTATCAAGCCCATTACAGATGGTACAAAGGATAGACTGCCCGGAACCTGATGCTTTACAGTACATTTTCTTGCAGTTCCCGGCGGACAAATACATCCTGTACTGCAGCTTGAATTTTCAGTTTCAACAGGTTTTATTGGTTCTTCTTTTGAATAAACCACCTTTAGCTTTTTAATTCCCCTGTTTCTAAGTTCTTTCCTTACAACTTTAGCCAGAGGATCTACTGAGGTTTTATATATATCAGAAACCTCAAATCTGGTGGGGTCAGTCTTATTTCCAGCTCCCATAGCACTTATAACAGGTATGTTAAGTTCATTTGCTCTTACTACAAGGTCAATTTTTGCTGTCACGGTATCTATCGCATCTACTATATAACTGTAGCTTTTATCAATGAATTCGTCTGCCACATCAGGCATATAGAATTTTTGTATAGTAGTTACCTGGCATTTTGGATTTATCTCCAAAATTCTATCCCTCATAACTTCTACTTTAGGCTTTCCAATTGTTTTCCTGGTCGCAATCAATTGTCTGTTTATATTGGTCAGACAAACACAATCATCATCAATAAGCACAACATGTCCGACTCCGCACCGGACCAATGCTTCCACTGTAAAAGACCCAACTCCTCCGACACCAAAAACTGCAACCTTGCTATTTTTTAATTTTTCAATTCCTTCTGCTCCGAGAATTAATTCACTTCTTGAGAATTCATGCAGCATATAAATAACTCCGTCTATATAAATATTAGTTAAAAAGTCGGCATGACCGACTACATAAAAAGAATACACTACTTTTGCATTTAAGACAAGTAATGAGCATGAGAATGATTGTACTGTTTTAACTAATACGACCATTTATTTGTAACTATATCATAATAAGCTGTTTTTTCTATAATACTTTGAGATCCATCCTTAACCTCTACTTTTTCTTTCAATTCACAAAGATTCTCGCCTTTCCATTTGATAAAATCATAACTGAATGAATACAAACTGCTATCCTTTTCGGGTTGCTCAATTAATGTAATATTGTCATTACTGCAGGTAATTATTGCAGTAGTAATATTAGAATTATACTTATATGAAAATGCATTGTACTTTCCATCCGGTGAAATAAAAAATTTACCGAATGAAGCAACATCATAATAAATCTTATTTAACTTTGAATGGTGAAGATCATAGGAATAAACCGAAGTATTGTAATAATTATCCGTTTTTCGTCTTTCAACTTTAAAATATAATTTTTTGAGTGCTCTGTTTAACGTCATATCTTTTACTCTGTATCCGTCTTTGTATTCATCCCTGAATTCGAAAATATTTCGAAGCTCGGTAATATCTTTTGTGTCAAGACTATTTATTATAGTGTTACCTTCTAATTTATAACGTAGCTTAAGTGAAACCTGTCCGTGTATATCCTCATTGAGCTCTGCATATGCTCCAATATCCGGATGGTTGTTAATAACATTAATTGCTTCTTTTTTAGTATGCTGATTGAAATCTGCATTGGCAGATTGATCTATACCATTTTTTTGATCATTTAAAACGCTCCGGCTTTCCCTTCTTTCTGAAGGCTTACTAAACAAAATAGCACTACCAATTAATAGAGAAAGTAATATGACATATAGTATTGATAGATGTAATTTTCTATTCATATATAAGGCCTCCATAAAATAGTACTTGAAGATATTTTACACAAAAAAATCATGTGTATACCTTATATTATGATTTAGGTTTATTGATAGATAACTACCTGTAAAAATAAAACCCGAATTTATGATTTTTCATCATCGAATCCGGGTTTTGAAAAGTATTTATTTTATTATTGCATCAACCACAAGTAACAGAACTCCTGTTAAAATTATGGTTACACTATTAAATCCTATTAATAAAGATTTCGCAAGAATCTTTGGTTCGTCTGATTCATCATCTTCTTCAACACTCGCGGTTTTTTGTCTCATTCCACCGCAATTTATAAATCTGGGGTTTTTAGCTATTGAAACTACTATCCCTATTATAACTATAACAAGGGCTATCAGGAATAAAGACTCGCTAAATTTCATCTTTATTCTAAGCGAAAAAAGATATAAAGCATAGTATAAAAATCCTGCAATTACAGCACTGTACAAAAGAGTTAAGAAGCTTTTAATTTTAAACATATTCATCCTTCTTTCTTATATGAAATTTAGTTTAAAAATCTTATTTGCATTCTCGCTGAAAATTAGCCTTTTTTGGTCATCGTACAGCACTAAATCCATAATCCTTTTAATATCATGTTTGGGACTTCCCCATGGAAAATCCGAACCAAAAATAACCCTGTCAGCTCCAATTTCGTTTATTATCTGTACTACCTGATTATCATCCAACCAGCTAGGTTCATTAACGTTCATAATCTCAGGATACCCGGTTATTACTATCGAAGTATCAAAGTAAACATTGTTATATTTTTTTGATATATCTAAAACACTATTTACGTCTCCATCCGCCATATGAGCTAGAACGACAGGCATTTGCGGGTATTGTTGAATAATCGGCAATATCATATCCAAATCGGAATATTCATTTAATCTGGCATTTGATACTCTTCCGCAATGGATTAATATCGCAAACCTGTTATCACTACATAATTGATACAATTCATGCATCCTCTCATCCCTGACATCGAAACCCTGTGCCATAGGATGCAGCTTTATCCCCTTTGCTCCCAAATCAATATATTTTTTAAAATACTTTGTTATTGACCCTTCCATCTCAGGGTGAAAGCTTACCAACGGGATAAGTTTTCCTTCTGAAGCCTTTGCAGCTTCCAGCGTCCACAGGTTGTTGTCATTAATTATCTTGGCTGGTGCAAAATTAACCATAATAGTGTGGTCAATCCCGCCCGAATCCATATTTTCCAAAACATTTTCAATAGTACCATTACCAGGATTTTCAAACTCTATATCATATACATTGTTAAATGATGTTATAATTTTCTTTGCTATATGCTTGCTTGCAAAAGTGTGTACATGACTATCTACTACTTTGAAACCATTAATCATTTTGTTTGTTCCCCAATGTTGTTATGTATAATCTATATCTATTTATTTTTAATATAACGCAAGTTAATTTCAAAATCAATACTTCAGTATATATGAATCTATTATATGTAATAATAAATCATAGTTTAACTTTTATATTTTGGGGAATTAAATAACTATGTTGAAAAATTAAAAACAGGAGGTAAAGATAATGAAAGCATCAGTTGATCAAGAGGGTTGTATTGCTTGTGAGCTTTGTACTTCAATGTGTCCTACAGTTTTTTTCATGGATGATGAAACCGGTAAGGCAAAAGCGATTGACGGCGATATTCCAGCTGAAAATGAAGGTGAAGCCGAAGATGCCAGAGATGGCTGTCCTGTAAGTGTAATAGATATTAGCAAATAACACCAATGTGAAAAGCCGGTACAGTTCTCTTAAAAATGTACCGGCCTATTTTTAAAGAATTATTTAACTGCAACAAGGTTTGACCCGGATTATTTAAAAATTCCCCAAAAATTCATCAGTTGATATAACCTTTGCAAACATTCCATCTAAAGATGCCATATATGTTGCATGTACAATTTCAGCAGGGATAGTATACCCTTTCCATGTTAGGTCTTTTGTAGTACAAGCATCTCCTATTAATGTTACATTAAGGCCTAAGTCCTTTGCACATCTTACTGTAGTATCAACACACATATGTGTCATCATTCCACATACCACAATATGGTTAATACCATTATCAGAAATTGTTTTAACTAAGTCCGTTTCAAAAAAACTATTGGGAACATGCTTTATAAAAACTTTTTCACCTTCGTTAGGAGCTACAAGATAATGTATTTCTACCCCAATACTATTTTGTAAAAAGAATTTAGCTTTATCCCCCATGTTAATATGCTTAACATGAAAAACTGGCATATTATTTTTTCTGAAAAAGTTAAGTATAGACTTAGCGTTATTCGCAGTTTCTAATGGATGGTTTAATTCTGACTTTCCACCCTCAAAATAATCGTTTTGAATATCAATTAATATTAATGCACTATCCATTTTTATTACCTCCTAATACTGTGAAGTTAATCGCTTTCTTAACATCTCTTACAGCATCGTTGAAAATTTCATTTGACCGAATCAAAATATTCATAATTTTTTTAGCTTTTTCAGTATCAGATTCAGTATGTGTAGGGTCGTTCCAGGATATGTTTATAATTTCCCAAGAATATTCTTTCAAGGCTTGATATCTGTCTATCGCTGAGTTTAAACTCTGTTGGTCGATATCTTTTATATACTCTTTGCACATCTTTAAAAAATCTAACGTTCTGATATTGCTTTCATGAAAAATACATTGCTGTGGGTAAAAGCCTTCGAGGGACCCACGCTGTAAATAATTAATATAAGAGCAATACCCGTCGGAACCATAGAACATAAATTGCTTAAATGAATCAGGTGTATCTTTTCCGACAAATTCCACATTATCCCACTTCCCAGACATCATCAGGCAGTAGTTATATAGAGCGTTTTTACACGCTTTTTCAATGCTCAGTTTATTATCTGTATGGTAAAGCAACAGGATTTCCATATCTGGTTTCAGCCAGTTATCGATTGTTTCCATATCATATGGATTCATATTGCAGTTTTTTTCGTCGAGACCTTCCACAAATTCGTGCGCACGTATTTTTTGTCCGTCTGCTATAATACCGGTAACAAACAAAAACGCCGCATTGTTAGATTTATCTTGAATGATGACAGGATACCCTTTTTGAATCTGCATTTTGATTATTGCTATAATTTCTTCAAACGTCTTATGTTTGGTTGAAACAGTTTTGTAATCTAAATGGTAAATTTGAAAGCTGTCATGAATAAATTCCGCATTATAATGTGAAAAACCGAACGCCAAAGTTGATATCCCCGATTGCAAAATGTATTCCTGATCGTCATTAATCTGATGATTATTAAAATTACGCCTTTCTTCCAATCCCATAAAAAGTTTAAGTGCAGCCATTACAGCTGGAAACGCCATGCTACGTGGCCACCATGAACCGGTGTACGGATCAACATCCTCATATGGCAAAAGCATATGAATATAATTTGGCTGGTTTATTTTGTATTCGGCTGGATTCAGTATGCTGTCAGTCGAACAATCTAAAATTTGAGATAATAATACCAGCAGTGCGACTTCGGGCATAGCATTTCCGTTTTCCCATTTACTGACTGCTTGAGAACTCACGCCTATTTTTTCGGCAAGTTCTTCCTGCGTCATCCCTTTTTCTTTTCGCAAAATAGCAATTTTCTCACCAGCTTTTTTGACATCAAACATATCATTACTCCTTTTTATATTGATGTGTATTATTATATCAATATTAAAATAAAGTTCCATATAAACAAAGTTGTTTTTTGTCATAAAAATACAACTTAAAGTTGGGTGCTATTTTATTACGTTTCAATAAGCAATCTATATTCTTTACAAATAATTTTAAGTTCACAAAATCACTAATAGTGTGTAGCCTTCCATCCAAATCAT
>CAYQCA010000021.1:0-31672 GCA_964415835.1 uncultured Clostridium sp.
TTAATATATGCTGATTTATAATTTTTTTGTTTTGCATTGTTACCGGGAATAGTATAAAATTTATTCATAACTTTCTAAATTTTATATTTCTATCAAACAATTTATAAGTCTATTAAAGAATCAGGTGATTAATTTGAAACTATTTATAGTTGATGACGAAAAAAATATACGTCTGTTTATGAAAGAGGCTCTTGAAGATCTAGACCTTGGCTTTGATGAAATTCTTACCTTTTCGGACGGAACAGAAGCATTAGAAGCTTCCAAGTCTAATAGCCCCGATATTATTATAACTGATGTGGTAATGCCACATATGTCCGGGCATGATTTAATTGAGAAAATGAATTCCATTAACCCTCGTTGTATTTACATAATGATAAGCGGCCATGATGACTTTGCATATTTGCAAAAAGCTATAAGCTTGCGGGTAATCGGATATATTCTCAAGCCCATTAATTACAATGAACTTCTCCTTATAATACATAATGCAATTGACGAATACCATAAAAATATATATAGTGAAAAAATATTACAGCGTTATAAGCACCGTGAGCTGATGCAAACCAATGAAAATAAATTTGAAGCATCTCTTTTGTCGATACAAGAAATTAACAACGTAAAGCACAAATCCATTATCGATATGTCATGTAAATACATTAACGATAACTATGACCGTAATATTGGAGCCTCGGACATAGCTGAACTATGCAATATAAGTACTGGTTATTTAAGCACTATTTTTAAGCATTTTACCAACACAACCATACCTAAATATATAACTAATATAAGGCTTCAAAAAGCAATTGAGCTGTTGAAAGATCCAACTGTTGCTATTTCTCATATTGCCAAAGTTTGTGGCTTTAACAATGTTAATTATTTTACAAGAGTATTTAGAAGCAATTTTGGAGTCATACCTACTATTTATAGAGAGGAGAATTTGTTTGACAAAATTAGCCAAAAAGATATTTCTAAATAAATTTAACTTACGTAAGAAGCTATTTATCCTAAACATAACTTTCTTCCTATCATTAGCCCTTCTTGTATATTTCGGATTATACCTCCCTGCTGTAAAAAATTTAGAATCAAATATCAGTAATGTCATTAAATCCAGTGCAGTGAAAAAAGCTGAACAGGTAAATAAATATTTCTCACAGATGATAGTAGTTTCAGATATAATTCAGCAAAATAAAAACTACAAGGAACTTTTGAATAATAATGGTGAAAACGATTATCTCCTGCAAATTAAAAATTACTGGAGGATTTCAGAAGAACTTCTGAATTTAAAATTGTATTTTAGTGATATTGATATCAAGATATTTGTAAGTAAAGAATCTCTTGCATCAAATGAAACAGTAATATTTTTTGATAATAGTACTATTTTGAATGATAGTAAATATGAAAATGTTAAGAATTCATATGGTAATATTTGTTGGGTCAATAATATTAATAGCATACGTATAATGCGAATATTTGAAAAATCTTATAATGATGAACAGAAAAACATTTTTTCTTGTGTAGAAGTAAACAGCAGTAAAATAAATAATCTTCTCAAGGATACCTATAATGATTTATCAATAGAGGTGTACCTGTCCGATGAGAATAATATTATTGCCGCTAATTCAGTTGATCAGACATACAACGGTATTAATTTTTCAGATCGAATTACTTCATTGAAAAAAAACAATATAAATCATCAAATAATTACACAACCTGTTGGTATAGGAAATTGGACTATACACACAGTAAGGCCAAAAAATTATAATAATGCTGAACTCAACAGACTTCAAGGTATCTTTTGGACTTGTATGATTATTATATTTATATTATTCAGCCTTCTGTCCAACTACATAATCTTTAATATAAAAAAGCTTGAACGTAAAAAAAGGGATATGGAGATGTTTGCACTTCAATCGCAAATTAAGCCCCACTTTATATACAATACTCTTGATTCAATAAACTGGGCACTTATTAAGGCAAAGCAATATGACATTTCAAACGTTATAGTAAATTTAGCCATGTTTATAAGAAAAAGTCTTTCTGATGAAGGAGAAATTGTTACAATAAATGATGAGCTGGAACATATTAAAATGTACATTGAAATTATGAAATCAAAGGTCGATTTTAATATTAATTTAATAATAGATGCTGAAGAAGATCTAAAAAATAAAACAGCAGTTAAATTCACATTTCAGCCTATAGTTGAAAATTGTATAATTCATGGATTTGAAGACTTCACCGGTGATGATGCATGTATTATTGTTACAATTAAGCTGGAAAAAAATAAAATAATCACTGTAATTAAGGATAATGGAAAAGGGTTTGATATAAATGCTGTATCTATCACAAACAAGAAAAGTTATGGGATAGCCAATGTAAAAAAGCGTCTCCAATTGCTATTTGAAGATAATTCAGTTTTTGAAATAAAGAGCGAGCCCGGTAAAGGCACTGAAGTAAAGCTGGGCTGGGTATTGAAACAATAAATTTCCACATGCCTGCTTCCGCTCTTCTGGCTGCTGTCTTCTGCGTTCTGTATTCTAAAAATTAGCTTGGCAATATGCCAAGCTAATTTTTTACGCTTCCTTCTTTTTCTTTGTCTGTTCCAGAACAAAACTTACTAAATCCTGATCTTCTGAATCAGTATCAACAATTTTATTTGGAGCTATATTCTCTTCACCTTTCAGATTCTTAAATGCTACAGACATCATCAGCTTTATTCTGTTCAGCTGATTGACCTCGCTGGCTCCAGGGTCATAGTCTACTGCAACAATATTGGACTCCGGATACCTTCTGCGTAATTCTTTTATCATACCTTTACCGGTTACATGGTTCGGCAGACATGCAAACGGCTGCATACATACAATATTCCCTGCTCCACTCTTTATAAGTTCAATCATTTCAGCTGTCAGGAACCATCCTTCACCGGTTTGGTTTCCGATTGAAAGGATCTCAGATGCACCATTAGCCAAATGATATATTGAATGAGGCGGATCAAACCTCTTACTGCGTTTCAAATATTTTCTCGCATAGCGTCTATACCACTCTATTGCAAATATCACTAAATTATTGACTATAAGCCTTTTAAAAGTACCGTTTAAATTCTTAAACTTAAAATTGGCATCATATGCTGTATACAGGAAAAAGTCAATAAGGTCAGGCATTACCGCCTCTGCCCCTTCACTTTCAATTACCTCAACAACATGGTTATTTGCATCCGGGTGAAATTTAACCAGTATCTCTCCTACAAGTCCAACCCTCGGTTTGATAATATCGTTTAATTCCAGTTGGTCAAACTCCTTTACTATACCTTTTATATTCTTTTTAAAGCTACCTCGTTTATTCTTATTAATTGAGTCTATACATATACTGTTCCACTTCTCATAAAGCGCATTGGCGGATCCCGGAATCTTTTCGTATGGTCTTACCCTGTACAGAACCCTCATGAAAAGGTCTCCGTAAACCAGAGCTTTCATAGCCAAATCAAGAAGCTTTCCTGAAATCTTGAAGCCGGGCTGACTCTCCATACCCATTGCATTCAATGATATTACCGGAACCTGACTCATTCCTGCCTCAGCCAATGCTTTTCTCAAGAACCCAATATAGTTGGTTGCACGGCAGCCTCCACCGGTCTGAGTAATCAAAAGTGAAACATTATTCAAATCATACCTTCCTGACTTCAGCGCATGTATTAACTGGCCTACAACAATAATTGAAGGATAGCAGGCATCATTGTTTACATACTTGAGCCCCTCTTCGACTGCGGCATTATCAACATCAGGTATAACATTAATGTTGTACCCTGCTGCTTTAAAGGCTGGTTCCAGAAGCCGGAAATGTATTGGAGACATCTGAGGTGCCAAAATAGTATGTCTTTCACGCATCTCTTCAGTAAATATTACTTTTTTGAAGCTGCTTGTTTTCCTTTGGTGCTTAACTACTTTTCTGTCTCTTTCCTCGATCGCAGCAACCAGTGATCTTATTCTGATTTTAGCTGCGCCCAGATTATTAACTTCATCAATTTTTAAAACAGTATATATATTGTCGTTTGCATGCAGTATTTCTTGTACCTGATCTGTTGTTACAGCATCAAGGCCACAGCCGAATGAATTAAGCTGTATCATTTCAAGCTCGGGATGATCATTTACCACATTAGCTGCTGCATAAAGCCTGGAATGATATTTCCACTGGTCTACAATTCTCAGTGGTCTTTCAACCTTGCTTAAATGAGCTATAGAATCCTCTGTTAGCACAGCAAAGCCATGTGATGTAATAATCTGTGGTATTCCATGATTAATCTCAGGATCCACATGGTATGGTCTACCTGCCAGTACAATACCCTTTTTACCGTTTTCTATCAGGTAATTTAGAGTCTCTTCTCCCTTTTGGCGAATATCCCTTTTTGCATTTTCATCTTCAGCCCAAGCTTTTTCTACAGCATCATCTATTTCTGCTCTGGATATATCCATTTCTTTCCCCAAAACTTCAAATAGCCTTACTTTAAGCTTTTCCTTATTATCATAGGGAAGGAAAGGATTAAAGAATTTTATCCCGTTTGTTTTTAATATATCCATATTATTTTTTATAACTTCAGGGTATGAAGTAACAATCGGGCAATTATAGTGATTGTCCGCACCTTCGTCTTCAAGCATTTCATAAGGAAGACATGGGTAGAATATAAAATCTACTTTTTTATTTACCAGGCTCATTATATGCCCGTGTACCAGCTTAGCCGGATAACAAACAGACTCCGAAGGCATGGTTTCAATACCTAATTCATAAATTTTCTTTGACGAACGCGGTGATAATTCCACTTTAAACTTTAACTGATCAAAGAAAGTAAACCAGAATGGGTAATTTTCATACATGTTAAGAACTCGAGGAATACCCACGGTACCTCTTTTATATTCAGTTCCAACAACCTGTTTATAGCCTGTTATTCTCTTATATCTATAATCGTAAAGATTAGGCACACCCTCAAAAGTACTCTGTATGCCCGCACCTCTTTCACATCTGTTACCTGAAACAAACTTACTGCCGTCATTAAACTGATTTATTGTGAGTAAGCAATTATTGTTACATAATTTACATCTCGAAAGTTCAGTTGAATATTCAAATTCTCCTATATTATCTACCGTCAATAATGTGGATGGTTCTCCGTTATAGCGTTCCTTTGCTATCAAAGCAGCACCGAATGCTCCCATAAGTCCGGCAATATTAGGTCTGACAGCCTCTCTTTCAGATATCAGTTCAAAGCTTCGAAGTACTGCATCATTAAGAAAAGTACCGCCCTGCACGATAATCTTTTCACCCATCTCCTTGGGATCACGGATTTTTATAACCTTAAGCAAAGCATTTTTTATTACAGAATATGAAAGTCCTGCAGAAATATCTCCTAACTGAGCCCCCTCTTTTTGTGCCTGTTTTACTCTTGAATTCATAAAAACAGTACAGCGGGAGCCCAAGTCAACAGGCTTTTCCGCCAACAATGCCTGAGCAGCAAAATCCTCAACAGTAGTGTTTAAAGACTTTGCAAAAGTTTCAATAAAGGAGCCGCAACCTGATGAACATGCCTCGTTCAGCATAATACTGTCAATAATGCCGTCTTTAATCTTAAGACACTTCATGTCCTGTCCGCCGATATCCAGTATAAAATCAGCACCTGGCAGGAAAAAGTCAGCAGCTTTGTAATGCGCGATTGTTTCTATTTCACCTATATCAACTCTAAGAGCAGACTTAATTAATCCCTCACCATAACCGGTAACTGTAGAATTTACAATTCTGGCTTCCGATGGCAACTGAGAATATATATCTTTTAATATTTTTATTGAAGAATTTAAAGGGCTTCCCTCATTGCTTCCGTAATGGGAATACAATAATTCTCCGTCAGTATTTATTACAACTGCCTTAGTAGTTGTTGAACCTGCATCTATACCTAAAAAACAATCCCCTGCATAATCCTTCAGTGGCTTAACGCTGACAGAATTCCTGGCATGCCTGGATTTGAATTCGTCAAGCTCCTCCTTATTATTAAACAGCGGCTTAAGTCTCTCTACTTCATTTACTGTTATAGTATTTAAAACAGGAAGCTTACTTTTTAACTCTTTAAATGATACAACTTTACATTCCTTTGAGGATAATGCGGCACCTATTGCAACGAAAAGCTGCGAATGCTGTGGAAATACAACCTGTTCAGGCTTAAGATTCAATGTAATCTCAAATCTCTTTCTAAGTTCAGACAGGAAAAACAATGGACCTCCCAAAAAGGCAATATTTCCTCTGATTGGCTTTCCACATGCCAAACCACTGATAGTCTGATTAACTACTGATTGAAAAACTGATGCTGCTACATCCTCTTTTGCTGCACCCTCATTCAGTAATGGTTGAATATCTGTTTTGGCAAAAACCCCACATCTGGCAGCTATAGGGTATATAACCCTGCTGCCTTTTGCAAGTTCATTAAGCCCGGTTGCATCTGTTTGCAAAAGAGAAGCCATTTGATCGATAAATGAACCTGTACCTCCTGCACAGGTACCATTCATTCTTTGTTCAAGGCCACCTTTGAAATAGGTTATCTTGGCATCTTCTCCACCAAGCTCAATAGCTACATCAGTCTGTGGTATAAGAGTCTGTACGGCCTCAGAACCGGCTATAACTTCCTGGATGAAATCCAAATCAAGCCACTGGGAAACAAGCAGACCACCGGAACCTGTAATCATAACCGTACAGTTTTCCTGGTAGAAACGGTCACAAGTCTCGTCCATCAATTCAAAAATAGTATTTCTGATATCTGAATAATGCCTTTGATATTTTGAATATATTAAGTTGTTGTTTTTATCCAGAACAGCCATTTTAACTGTTGTTGAACCGATATCTAATCCCACATGATAATTTTTTTTCATATTATCTAATCCTTTTTAATTTGAATGTACAGCTCCTGAAGCTGTTTGTCATCAACAAGATCCGGTGCATTGGACATTGGGCAGGATGCATTCTGAACTTTTGGGAATGCTATAACATCTCTTATGCTATTTCTCTTTGCCATAAGCATAACCAGTCTATCCAGTCCAAATGCCATTCCTCCGTGAGGAGGTACTCCGTATTTAAATGCATCAAGTAAAAATCCGAATTTCCTGTTTGCGTCCTCTTCAGTAAATCCAAGCATCTGGAACATTTTTGCCTGTAACTCCTGAATATGAATTCTTATACTTCCTCCCCCTATTTCAACACCATTTAAAACTATATCATACGCTTTTGCGCGAACCTTGCCCGGGTCACTATCGAGGAATTCCAAATCTTCATCCATAGGACAGGTAAATGGATGATGCTTTGCAGCCCAGCGGTTTTCTTCTTCATCATATTCAAACAGTGGGAATTCTGTAACCCATAAGAACTTAAATTCATCTGGATTCAGTATATCCAGTTTTCTGGCAATCTCAAGTCTAAGCTGACCTAAAGCATCGAAAACAACACTACTCTTATCCGCAACAAAGCAGATCAAATCGCCTGCTTCTGCCTGAGCTCTCTCTAGCAAAGACTTCATTTCATCATCTGTCATAAACTTTGCGAAGGAGGACTTTATTTCATTATTGTTGTCAATTGAAATCCAAGCCATACCTTTTGCTTTGTACGTCTTAACTACTTCTACCAACGCATCTATCTCTTTACGGCTGAATTTAGCACAGCCCTTTGCATTAATAGCTCGTACACTGCCGCCATTGGCAACGGCATCAGTAAACACCTTGAAGCCACAGTTTGCAACCAAGTCTGACATGTTAACAAGTTCCATGCCAAAGCGTATATCAGGTTTATCTGATCCAAATCTCTCCATTGCCTCAGCATATGGCATCCTGATAAACGGAGTTTCAAGCTCTACATCCAGTGATTCTTTAAACACTTTTTTGACAAATCCCTCGTTTACAGTTAGAACATCATCAACATTTACAAAGGACATTTCTATATCTATCTGGGTAAATTCAGGCTGTCTGTCAGCTCTTAAATCCTCGTCTCTGAAACACTTTGCAATCTGGAAATATCTATCCATTCCTGAAACCATCAGTAATTGCTTATACAGCTGAGGTGATTGTGGCAAAGCGAAAAATTTACCCGGGTGCACTCTGCTTGGTACAAGATAATCTCTTGCGCCCTCAGGTGTACTCTTAATTAGTATAGGAGTCTCTATTTCCAGAAATCCATTGTCATCATAATAATCACGCGCAACCTTCGCAACCCTATGTCTTAGAATCAGGTTTCTCTGCATGTCAGGTCTTCTTAAATCAAGGTATCTGTATTTTAATCTTGTTATTTCATTTACATCTGAATCCTCTTCAATATACATTGGCGGTGTTTCAGATACGCTTAGTATTCTCAGTTCCTGTGCAGCAATTTCAATTTCACCTGTAAGCATCTTCTTATTTATAGCCTCAGCAGCTCTCGGAGCAACTTTACCCACAACAGCTAAAACATACTCACTTCTTATTGTTTTAGCTTTTTCAAACATTTCTCCATCTTTATCAGTAAATACAAGCTGTACAATACCTGTTTTATCTCTTAAATCAATAAAAACCAAACTACCCAGATTTCTCTGTTTTTGTACCCAACCCATAACGGTTACGGTCTCTCCAATATTTGCCGCACTTAACTCAGTACATTTGTGACTTCTCTTAAGTCCATAAATTGATTCTCCCATTAGAAAACCTCCATAAGCTTATATCTATTTTTTATTCTTTCAAGTTATCAATAATTTGAGCTATATCCAGCTCTTTTTGCTCACCTGTTGCCATATTTTTCAGTTTGAATATTCCTGTATTTATTTCATCTTCACCAACTACTATTACGAAAGGAATACCCAATTTGTCTGCATATGAGAATTTTTTACCTAATTTACCTTCATTAAAATAGATCTCTGAGGAAATTCCGGCATCTCTTATCTTCGTCGCAATCTCCAAAGCCTGTGGCATTGTCTCCTGCATTGGGATTATAAGAATTTTTGAAGGTGTTGCCTTTTTTAATTCTCCCAATACCCCAGCCTCACGAAGCTGGTAGAACAATCTTGTGAGCCCTATAGAAATACCAACTCCCGGTAATCTCTTTGTAGTATAATTTTGGGCCAGATTATCATATCTTCCTCCGGAACAAACACTTCCGATTGAGGGATATTGATTTAATACAGTTTCATAAATAGTTCCGGTATAATAGTCCAAACCTCTTGCAATTGTTAAATCCACAGTATAGTTTGAAGCTGGTACTTTAAATGAATCTATATAGTTTACTACCATTTCCAGCTCATTTATTCCCTCGTTGAATATTTCATTTTTATTGCCCAAGTCTCTTAAACTCTTAATTATATCAGAGCAGCTTCCCTTTATATTTACAAAGCCTATTATGCTGCTAGCATCTTCCTCGGAAATACCAATTACTTTAAGTTCAGAGATAACTGCTTTCTCACCTATTTTTTCGAGCTTGTCAATTATCCTTAAAACTTCAGCTTTGTCAGACACATTTAAGCTTTCAAAAAATCCGTTTAAGATCTTTCTATTATTTATTCTTATAGTAAAATCATTAAACCCAAGTGCTTTAAAAGTTGAATAAATTACGCTTAATATTTCTGCATCATTTATAACACTGAGACTTTCATTTCCGATTATGTCTATATCACATTGATAAAATTCTCTGAATCTTCCTCTTTGAGGTTTTTCGCCCCTAAACACCTTTCCTATATGATATCTTTTAAACGGAAAGGTCAAATCGCCGAAATGCTGCGCAACATACCTTGCTAAAGGTACAGTCAAATCAAATCTTAAGGATAAATCATTATCACCCTTGTTAAATCTGTATACCTGTTTTTCTGTTTCTCCGCCACTTTTTGCCAGTAAAACCTCTGATTTTTCTATTGTTGGTGTATCAAGAGGTATAAATCCATACTTTTCATATGTCTTCTTAATGGTGTCCAACATATCATTAAATGCAATCTGGTCTTTTGGTAACAGCTCCATAAAGCCTGGCAGGATTGAAGGCGTTATTACTTCCTTTGACATTAAAACAACTCCTATTCAATATAATATATCGCCTACACCGAAATGAATTCGGCTTCGGTACTGCTGACATTGTTCAATATATAATAAAAAAGCCCCCTTATCCCAACTAGGGACGAGAGGAAACTTCCCGTGGTACCGCCCTGAAATTCTTACTTATTAAATAAAGTCCTCTTATATTAATCTATATATATTTTAAAATTGACGTCCAATATTGTCAATATTTATTATTTTATACCTTCGATAAGTTTTCGTTTTCTTTCAATCATTTCATCAACTCTACTGATATATTCCTCAACAGTCTTAACGTTAAAAGCCCTCTCAATTCTGCCATTTGGGAACACAGCTTTTGTTGCAGCCCCTACCCCACATGCAAAAATTGTCTGTCTCTCCTCCATTATTTGGATATTGTAAAGACTCTCTTTATTTTTTTTGCTGTAACCAACATTCTCAAGATTTCCTAGAATGTTTTTCTGCCTGTAAAGATAATATGGATGCAATCCTATTTCTTTTGCTTTGTCTCTGGCCATATCCACCATATCTGAAACTTGTCGATACTGATTGTCAAGGCAGTAATTCTCCCGCTCTTCAGTCAGTCTGGATGCCCTTTTAATTGACATTGTATGAACAGTAAGGCTATCCGGACTCAATTCAGCCATTTTTGTTAATGTATAATCAAACATAGAAGTATTTTCTCCCGGAAGGCCACAAATAAGATCCATGTTAATGTTGTCGAATCCCAGGTCCCTTGCCATGTAGAAAGCCTTTTCTATTTCTTCCGGGGTGTGCTCCCTGCCAATTTTCTCAAGAGTAGATAAATTCATTGTCTGCGGGTTTATACTGATTCTTGAAACTTTACTCTCTTTAATTGCTTTCAGCTTTTCAATGTCTATGGTATCAGGCCGTCCGGCTTCCAGCGTATACTCCTTAAGACAGCTTGTATCAAGATATTCTTCAATACCTGTCAACAATCTGGAAAGCTGCATTACATTTAAAGAAGTTGGTGTCCCACCGCCAATATAAATGCTCTCAATTTGGAGGTTGTTGTCTTTTATAATAGCGCCTGTTTGTTTGATTTCTTTTAACAATGTTGAGACATATGCATCAATTACTTTTTTATACTGTGAGATAGTACTTGAGCTGAAGGAACAGTAAAGGCAACGTGTAGGGCAAAAAGGTATTCCTATATAAACAGAAACATAGTTTGGCCTTTTATCCTTGAAAATATCTCTCTGATTAACCGCAACTTCATATAGAAGCTTTGCCTTTTTATCTGTAACAAAATAATCTTTGTTCAGAATAGATATAATGGTATCTTTATCCTTAGCTTCGTCTAAAAATTCATTTACGAGCTTGGTTGGTCTTATACCGGTCATTATGCCCCATGGTATAGTCTTTCCTGTATAATTTACCAAGATTTCAAACAGCCGTCTTTTCAGGCTCCTTTTAAAATCTTTAACTGTTTCTCTGTCTTCAGATTCAAAAATTCCTCTGCACGGAATTTTTGTGACTTCAAAATAATTGTCAGCCTCAATTTTAATATTAAGAAATTCCTGCCCCTCATCGGAATTCCTGTAACACAAAAGAAACGCCTCGGTACGCTTATCCCAAGGCTCGTATGTCCTTCTAATTTCTTCAGGTTGAAAAAAAAGTTTAATTACATCATCCAATTCATAGTCAAATCTATTACATTCATTTTTAAAATATAGCATCTCACCAAGAAGCAGCATAACTTATGGGGTTAGTCCGCTTTTCTTCTCCAATCGTAGTACTCTCTCCATGACCGGCATAAACCACCGTATCATCAGGTAAATTAAATAAATTATTTACTATTGATTGATAAATATATTCAAAGTTACCATTTGGTAAATCCACTCTGCCATATCCCGATTTGAACAATGTATCCCCTGAAAAAAGAGTATCACCGGCTAAAACCGATATTGAACCGGGTGTATGTCCGGGTGTATGGATTACCTTAAGTTCCTGATCACCGGCTTTTATAATGCTACCGTCTCTTAATATTTCGTTCTTACATTTAAAAATCCTCGCTTCACCTGTGTAGGCGGAAACATTAAACCTTGCATCAGTTAATGCCGGTTCATCATCAATATGAATGTATACTTTTGCATTAGTCTTCTCAACAATATTATCCAACTCGACAATGTGGTCAATATGACCATGTGTCAAAATTATTTTTTCTATATTTAAATTGCTTTCTTCAGCGGCTCTTAAAACTTTTTCACTATTGACCCCCGCATCTATCAGTACAGCCTTTCCTTTATCACCCACTAAATAGGATATTGAGCCAAACATACCTCCTAAAATAGGTTTTATTATCATTTCTTTTTTCCTCCTAGAACTCCTTCTTGCTGTCCAAAAGCATTGTAACCGGCCCATCATTACTTATATCAACAAGCATCTCAGCTTGAAAAATTCCTGTCTGAGCATTGATTCCATACTCCCTGCATTTACTTACAAAGCCTTCATACAATATATTTGCAGTCTCAGGTCTGGCTGCTCTGTCAAAGCTGGGCCTTCTGCCTTTTCTACAATCGCCGTACAAAGTAAACTGGGAGACAACAAGTATTTCTCCTTCAATGTCCAATAAAGATTGGTTCATTTTCCCGTTATTGTCTTCAAATATTCGCAGATTCACTATTTTCTCTGCCAGATATTCCATATCGGATAGCGAGTCGTCCTGTCCCACACCTAAAAGCACCATAAGGCCTTTCCCAATTTCTCCGACAACTTTGCTATCTACTGTAACTTTTGAATTTTTTACTCTTTGAACAACAGCTCTCATTTATCTCTCCACATTCCCTACTGCTTGTTTCTTGTGACTTCAAATACGCTGTCAACTTTCTTCAGCTTTTTAATTATTTTATCCAGCTGTTCGGTATTGGTTATCTCAAGAGTCATATTGATAACCGTAATCTGTTCCCTCGTTGTTCTCGCATTAATTGCTTTTATAGGTATCTTTGCTTCAGCAATACTGTTTGTAACATCCAAA
Source organism: uncultured Clostridium sp. (assembly GCA_964415835.1). GTDB lineage: Bacteria > Bacillota > Clostridia > Acetivibrionales > DSM-1351 > Ruminiclostridium. The sequence continues at coordinate 13,036 of CAYQCA010000021.1, forward strand.
AGCAGCGAAGTTCTGTCATTTGCCATAATTGTAAGATCAGCTTTATAGGCAACATCACTTGTACTGAACCATTTTACATCTATAAGCCTGCCTTCTTCTTCAAGAATGGAGGTTATATTTGTACAGTCACTGCGATGAACAGATACCCCTCTTCCTCTGGTAATATATCCGATTATTTCATCTCCCGGAACAGGGTTACAGCATCTTGACAACCTGACCAGACAATTATCTATGCCTTTAACTACCACACCACTCTCCGGAGCAATCTTTTTCTTTTTGTCATTTTTATTCTGAGCAATATTCTCAAGAATTTCCTCAAGTTCTTCAGGCTTAAGTGTTTTCTTAAATTCTTCCTTAAGTCTGGTTATTACTTTGTTTGAAGTAATAGCACCATAGCCTATACCAGAATAAAGATCATCCAGCGAAGAAAAGTTGTACTTTTTTAATACAACATCAACCCATTCAGTTCTAAAAAGCTGATTATACGTAAGGCCCTGTTTTTTGAGCTCTCGCTCAACCATTTCCTTGCCACGTATTATATTTTCTTCTCTTTTTTCCTTTTTAAACCATTGATTTATTTTATTCCTGGCTTGACTGCTCTTGACTATTTTAAGCCAATCTCTACTGGGACCATGAATGGTTGAAGATGTAATAATGTCAATAATATCCCCATTTTTGAGCTTGTAGTCAATTGGAACCATTTTACCGTTAACTTTGGCCCCAATCATTTTATTACCAATAGCACTATGAATATTATATGCAAAGTCAACTGGTGTAGAATCAACTGGAAGACTCAATACATCGCCCTTTGGAGTAAAAACAAATACTTCATCAGTGAAAAGGTCAATTTTAAGAGTTTCCATAAAATCATTTTCATCTCTTGTGTCTTTCTGCCATTCAAGCAGCTGCCTAAGCCATGCAAATTTATTATCTGGGTCTTTTCCGCCATTTATGCCCTCTTTATACTTCCAATGGGCGGCAATACCAACCTCGGCAACTCTATGCATATCCCAGGTTCTGATCTGAACTTCAAACGGTTGTCCTTCAGGTCCAATCAGTGTTGTGTGTAAAGACTGATACATATTTGGTTTAGGCATTGCAATATAGTCTTTAAACCTGCCCGGCATGGGCTTGTACAGCTCATGTACGAGTCCCAGAACAGCATAACAGTCTTTTACTGAATTAACTATTATTCTAAAAGCAAACAGATCATATATTTGATCCAGTGTCTTGTTTTGATTTACCATCTTTCTATATATGCTGTAAAAATGCTTTGGCCTGCCATCTATTTGTGCATTTTCAATACCTAGTTCATTTGTCTTTTCTCTTAGTGTTTTAACAATATCTTCAATATAAGCTTCTCTTTGTTTTCTTTTAATAGCAATTTTTTCAACCAGATCATAGTAGCCCTTTGGATCAAGATATCTTAAACAAATATCCTCCAGCTCCCATTTGATTTTTGATATACCAAGACGATGAGCCAAGGGTGCGTATATTTCCAGTGTTTCCCGAGCCTTTGCTATCTGCTTGCCTTCATTCATATATTTTAGAGTCCTCATATTATGAAGCCTGTCGGCAAGCTTAATCATTATTACTCTTATGTCTTTAGCCATAGCTAAAAACATTTTTCGCAAGTTTTCAACCTGTTGTTCTTCCTTCGTGGTAAATGGAAGCTTGCCCATTGTGGTCAGCTTGGTGACGCCATCAACCAGCTCAGCAACTTCAACTCCAAATTCCGCTTTCAACTGGTCATATGTACATGTGGTATCTTCGATAGTATCATGCAACAGCGCAGCAACAAGCGCAGTTGAGTCCAATTCCATCTCCGCCAGAATTATAGCTACCTCCACAGGATGGATAATATATGGCTCACCTGAATTCCTCTGCTGCCCCTCATGAGCTTTTTTGGAAACCTCATATGCTTTGTGGAGCATTTCAAAATTGCCATTAGGGTCATATTTTTTAACTTTTTCAAGAAGTACTGAAAAGCTATCTATCAAAGTAACCTCCTTTTAGAACCTGTTTAGGATCTAAAACATCACAATAGAATTTACATTATATCCTTTGAGCTTATTTCTGCCATTGAGGAATGAAAGTTCAATAAAATAGATAATGCCAACGACTTTTCCGCCAAGCTGCTCAACCAGTTTAATATTAGCTTCAGTTGTTCCGCCTGTGGCTAAAAGATCATCTACAATCAGAACCCTTTGCCCAGGTTTTATAGCATCCTGATGCATTTCGAGAACATCCTTGCCGTATTCCAGATCATACTCAACACTTATTGTCTTGTAAGGCAATTTCCCTTTTTTCCTGACAGGAACAAAGCCTTTTCCCATCTGATAGGCAAGGGGCGCTCCAAAGATAAATCCTCTGGATTCCGAACCAACAATAATATCAAAATCTTCCAGCTGTTCTGCAAATTCTTTAAATGAATCCATACATACTTTAAATGCTTGCGGGTCCTGCAGCACAGTAGTAATATCTATAAAATCAATCCCTGCTTTAGGGAAATCAACCACGTGCCTGAGCTTTTCTTTTAAATCCATAATCTACCTCTCTTCTCGTAACTGTATAATATTTATATTATAAATAAATAAATTGATTTTATCTATAGTTCTGCAAAATAAGTTGTACACTTCTATTGCCATTATACTCATTGATATCAATGCTATAAATGAGGTCCAGCTTTATGGAGTTTTCCTGTCCCGCATACATTTTCTCAAGCTCGTTCACTCCATATTTGTCAGATATATATCTGTTAAAGTCCTCGATATTTCCGAAATAAACACAATCCATATATTTTTTACTTTTTGATCTAAGTCTTAGTTTCAAAATCTGTTTCTCAGAGCCTAAAACAGTCCCTCGGTAAACAGTGATATCCTTTTCAGCAAACAACGGTTTGGAATTGCCCTTGCCATATGGTTCCAGTAAACATATGTCTTCTGCTAACTTTATATCGATACTTTCTATAGGAACATGCGCATCAATATAAACCTTTGGTACCAGATCATCATCAGTTAATGTTGTAGTTTCATTCAGCTTCTCTCTTAAAGCCTCTATAAATTCAGCTTCCAAGCTCAGCCCTGCAGCCATGGGGTGTCCTCCGAATTTAGTCAGGATTGACCTGCACTTGAGCAGTTCTTCGAACATATTGTACTTTTCTATTGACCTGCCGGAGCCTTTTACGCCATGTTCTGAGTCAGTTAAAATAATAGTTGGAACATTGTATTTCTCCCTTACCCTTCCGGCGATTATTCCGGCAATACTCTCATGAATATCCGGTCTGTATACAACCAGTACCTTATCATATTTAAGCTTGCTGTTTTCGATTGTGTCAATTGTTTCTTCTACACCTCTGGCAGTCATATTTTTTCTTTCGGTATTTAAATCATGTAATTCCTTTGCCAGCATCAATGCTTCTTTCCGATCTTCACACAAGAGAAGCTGTAGACCTCTCATAGCACAATCCAGCCTGCCGCTGGCATTAATACAAGGTCCAATTATAAACCCAAGGTGATATACGCCTACCTCCTTGCCCATAATCCCTGTTTGCTCCATCAGTGCAGCAAGCCCAATATTGTCAGTACCACTGATTGATGATAGTCCCTGCTTGACAAGGATTCTGTTTTCCCCTGTTAAATCTACTACATCACATACAGTAGCGATGGCAACAAACTCATAAAGGTCGGCCTCTTCCTTATTACTGATGCCCATTTCCTTAAATAGTACCTGAACGAATTTAAAGGCAACACCTGCTCCGCATAATTGCTTAAAAGGATAAGGGCATTCAGACTGTTTTATATCAATTACAGCATCCGCCTCAGGAATAATATGAATCCTGTTTCCGTCATTATCCTCTTTGAACGGTACTTCGTGGTGGTCTGTAATAATTACTGTCAAGCCTATTTCTTTTGCATACCTGATTTGATCAATTGCTGAAATGCCGTTATCACATGTAATAATAGTATCTACACCGTCATTTTTTGCATTTTCGATAATATTATTGTTAATACCGTAACCGTCAAGAATCCTGTGGGGTATAGCGTAATCAACAAAAGCACCGCATCTGGACAAAGCCCTGTACAAAATATATGTACTTATAACCCCATCAACATCATAGTCTCCGATAATACGAATCTTCTTATGCTGCAAAATTTTATCCTTTATGATTAAAACACCCTTATCCAGATCCTTTATCATCCTAGGATTATGTAATCTGCTCAACTCCGGTCTAATAAAGCTCTGGGCAGTATTATAATCATCCAGTCCACGGTTTACCAGTATTCTGCAGAGTAGTTGGCTTATTCCCAACGCCTCTGACATTTTTTTAAAATCAACCTTCGGATTCTTTAAAATCCATTTTTCCAATTCCACAACCCCCGATATCATTTTCCCATTGAAGCAATTAAAAGCTCAATAGCAATCCTGTCAGATATTTTTCCAGTTTTAATTGACTCGTCAAGCTCCAGGCTATAGAACATAGCCCTTTTAACAATCTCTATATCTAAATTTTTACTTATATTTATTACCTTTGAGGCAATAAATGGTGTCAAGCCCATTTGTTTGGCCACTGCATCATCTCTTTGCCCTTGCTGCTTTAATTGTTTTATACCATAAATCATCCTTATTTGCCTGATAACCATATATAAAACCTTTTGCATTGGTTCTTTAAGTGCTGCCATATCATTTAAAAGTGATAAGGCTTTAGAAATATTGCCTTCTGATATTGCATCGGTAAGATCAAAAATTCTGCTTTTTATTGTTTTGGTACATACAAGTTCAACATCCTGCATGGTTATAATGCTTTTATCACCAACAAAGTTTACAACCTTTTCGATCTCATTAAGGAGCTCTGTCATAGAATATTCGCTATTTTCAACAATATATGAAGCAGTCATCTGGTCTATGTTTTTATTATAGCTTTTAAATACTTTTAAAACCCATTTTACCAAGTCAGCAGGTTTTTGAAAAGCAAATTCCACAATTAGACCTTTATCTTTTATCGCTTTTACCAGCTTCATCCTTTTATCAACTTCTGTTTCCAAAAAAATCAGGTAGGAGTAATCCGGCATATTTTCAATATACTGAGACAGCTTATCCTTTGTAGTTCCACCGGTCTCGCCCTTTTTTGACTTGAATAGGCTTGAATCTTTAGCAACAATAAGTTTTCTTTCACTAAAAACAGGCATAGTTTCACAATTCTGAATAATGCTTTCGGAATCTGTCTTGCCGTCAAAATAGATGTAGTTTAAATCTTTAGTATTTTCATCAATAATTAACTTAGAAATTAACGATACATAATACTTGATTAAATAATCTTCAGGTCCATAAAAAAGATAAATATTTTGTAAACTATCATCTTTAATCTGTTTTTTTAAAATATCCAAGCTCATTCTATAACCTCGTTCTTCGGTTTATTCTTACTAATGGAGCATTGTTTTAATACTTAGGCTTTTACCATAGCTGGTAACAACAATTGCACCTTTTTCGTCCGTCCTAAAAAGTTTTATTTTATTCTCAGACAGTTTATCAACTACAAATTGAGAGGGATGTCCAAAACTATTTCTGCCAACAGAAATTACAGCGAAGGCAGGATTAACCTTTCTGATAAAATCCTCACCGGTGGACCCATAGGATCCATGATGACCAATCTTTATTAAATCAGCTTTTAAATCCAACCCCTGTTCCAGCATTCTCTGCTCAGTCGGAATACCACAATCCCCTGTAAATAATATTTTAACATTTCTATACAACAATTTCATCACTAATGAACTCTCATTCAATGATTGTTGTTCGATTGTTTGTCTATCAATCGGCATTGGGCTGACAACATCAAATACTGTCTCGTTGTCCAGCTTAATTCTATCACCAAACCTACATTTAATAATATTAATATTCTTATCCTTACAGATGGCTGTAATCTTCTCTAACCCTTCTCCACCGGTATCCGGCATTATTACGGCTCCAACCTTTAATTCTTTTAAGACAGCCTCAAGCCCCTCCGTATGATCAGAGTGTCCGTGTGTGGCAACAACAATGTCAACCTTTTTAGTTCCTCGGTCCAAAATATATGGTACCACAACAGATTCCCCTATATCAAATTTAGATTTTGAGCCTGCAGCGCGTCCCCCACCGTCAATTATTATTTTTGTTCCTCCTGCTGTCTTTATATAGGCACTATCGCCTTCACCGACGTCCAGAAAAGTCATTTCCAAAGGTTTGGGTATTATGACATAAAAAACAAATATAAGTGCCACGATTGTTATACAAAGCCTTTTTACATGCCTAAACCAACTAGTGTTATTAAGAAGGCTTCTTCCCTTCAGAATATAAATAAGAGTTATATAATATATAATTATTAAAGTCATTGGCGGAGTTGTCAACTTTAATGATGCATAAGGTATTTTTGAAGTATATTCCGTTATAAATAGTACAAATGATAGAAACGTATTATTTATGTAACCTATTAATATAGCCAAATATATATTTAAAAGGCCTGCAAATACCATTATAAAGCCAATAATAGTTATTATTTGAACTAAAGGGACTACAAGAAGATTAGATAAAATTGATATAGTTGAGAAACTGTTGAAATAATACAGTGTAATCGGAACAACACCTATTTGAGCCGCAATGGTAGCTGCCAGCGTATCTGATACCAGATTGGGTACATATTTATAGTCAAAAATTTTCTTCAGTGATGGATAAAACAATACTAACGAAATTGTTGCACCAAAAGATAATTGAAATCCTATATCAAAAATTACAAATGGATTTAAGACCAACAAAATTATTGCTGCAGCCGAAATACTGGTAAATATATCTGTTTCCCTCATTACAATCTTGCCAAGTAAAATTATTACACCCATAATTACAGCACGGACCACTGATGCAGAAAAACCGGTAATAAACACAAACAAAATCAAGATTGAAATTGTAGCTATATTTGCTGTAAAATTGTTAACTCTCAACTTTTTAAACAAAAATGCAAAAGGTAAAATTATAAAGGCTACATTCATACCAGAGGCAACCATAATATGGGTAAGGCCAGCTTTACTAAAAGCAGTATATGCAGCTTCTCCCAGTCCGTCCTTATACCCTATAAGCATACCCGATAGTAATCCTGCCTGATTCTCATCAAGGCTATTCTCAATTATTCCTAAAACTTTCTTTTTAATATTTATTCCCAGCTTTTGTACCAAACCGCCACCTTTATTACCATGTAATTCAATCGCTGAGAAATCAGACAAATACACTGTCCCTGAAGCACCAATAGATGCAAGATACCGTTTATAATCAAACCCTCCAGGATTAGTTGCTGCTTTTGGTTCCTCAATTACTGATTGAAATTTTACCCTTGACCTGTACTTCAGTGTATCACCTGTGTTTTTACTAATATAGACAATCAGTCTTCCTTTAATATTTTTTGAACTACCCAAATATTCAATTTTATTTGTTTTCAATATAAATTTTGCTTTCCCCTGACTATCTATTTCAACTTCACTATCAACATAACCAGATATAATTACTGTTTTGTTGTAATATCCGTCAAAAACACAATAATATGTTTTTTGGGCATTGTAAATAAGGAGTCCTCCGAAAATAAAGAACATAAGCGAAAAAAATATTACTATTATGCGCTTCTTAAGTTTTTGGAAAAAGAGCAGGGTGAGTATTGTTAAAATAAATAAAAATAAAAGAAAAAAAGAAATGCCGGTATAATGGTAAAGCAATATCCCGGAAATTAAAGATACGCAAAATAAGCAAAGCGGTCTATTAGCATTCATACTTTACACCTTAGAATTTACTATTAAATTTGAAGTCTACATAAATTTACTCAAGAAAAACAAGAAAAGATAAGCTAAAAATTGAAAAACAAATCTGAAAAATAACCCACAAAAACGCTCTAAAAAGAGCGCTTTTGTGGTTATGATAAAAAATTAAATTACTCGTTTTGCACCAATATAAGTTCCTTGGTATCCAGATAAACTCTGAATGATTACTTTTCTATTTGATGTAGAGGCATGAATAAACTTGTCTCCTCCCAAATAGATACCTACATGGTCTATTACGCCTGATGACTTTCTGGAAGATGCGTCAAAAAACAAAATATCTCCGGCCTTTAATGCACTCTTTGATACTTTTGTACCGTTTGAATACATACTTGCAGCGGAACTATTGAGTTCAATTCCGAACTTCTTGAAAACGTATCCAACGTAACCTGAGCAATCAAAGCCACTTGGGCTCTTTCCACCATAAACGTACTTTACACCGATGTACTTCTTTGCATATGCAACTATTTGTTTGATTACTGAATTATCAGAATCATCAATAGTTGCAGCCTGTGTAGAACGAGATGTTTTTTCTGCTGTAGCATTAGCAGCGGATACGAACTTGGTAGTTATATAGCCTACCTTTGAACCTACCTTTACTTTATGCCAGCCTGACAAAGTATCAAGAATTTCTACACTTGTCCCTTTACTTAGAGAATCGATTATTTCGCTAGATGTACTAGCACTTTCTCTGAAATTAACGCCATTGGCGTTAATTGTTCCTTTGATGGTTAAAACTTTTATGTAGTCATCACTAACCCAGCCTGTTTTTCCATCAAAAGATATCTTGTACCAGCCACTAGACTTATCAATAATTGATACTCTAGCATTAGACAGCTTTGTAACAATGTCAGCAGATGTATTTGGTGCTTCTCTCAGATTAACATTTGTCCCAACGATGGTAGCAGGTTGTGATGCTGCCATTGCAACTGAACAAATAAGAACTAATGAAAAAGCAAAAATACAGCCGACAAGTACTTTGTAAATCTTACCTGTCATTGGCCCCTCCTATAGTAGCGCTTCCGAAGTTAGCTGTCGGGCTCGGGCAATAGGATCTCCCTACCATTTTCATGGATTCACCCCAAAATTTTGGTTCCTCCGTACCTCATAACTGAGGATTCAGCTTTATAATTCTTTTTTATTATATGCAATTTGTAACAGTTTGTCAAACTTTTAGTAATAAATCAGCAATTTTTTAGTAATATTTCTGAAACATTCATTATTTCTTTAATATTTTTTGCATTATCTGGACATGCTCATCTAATTTATTATAGTACTGTGCAGGTAAGGAATCACAATTTCTATAACCACATTTTTTCCAAAAATTTATTCCCGATATATTATTCTTACTTACAGAAAGAAATATTCTCGTTATATTAAAATTTTGGCTATAATATTTTTCAAATAGAGCTATTACTTTTTTTCCATAGCCTTTCGATTGATATGAGGTATCAATTGCCAATGAGTTAATCCATACAATTTTTTCATTGTCAATAACTGATCCCTTGAGTAATCCTATAGGTTCTGAAATGCTCGGAAGATGAATTTCTAAAAAAAATGTATTTTCTTTGAGTAAAAACTTGTATACCTCGCATATATATTGGTCAAATCCCGGAGGATTTCCAAAAAAACCAGTGGCATATTTAAATTCTTCAGTATTTGTATATATGGAATATAAACTCTCTATACTATCTTTATCAATTGTTTTTAATGTTATCTCATTGTTTTGAATATTGATATTATACATAGCTTTTTGTCCTAATCTAGTTTATTATTGCTTAATTATATCAAAAAATATATAAGGAGGCGATAGCTGTACTAAGCCCTCCAAAATAATACGAGGAAATATTTGACAAACAATAAAAAAAATTATATTTTAAAATAGGTAAACAACATGAAAGGAAGATTTTGAAATGAATAAAGATTTTAATAGTCAATTATTTGAATGTTCCTTTTTAATATTATCTCTTTTATTAAAGCAATATAAAACTAATACCATTAGCTTGGCTGACTTCAAAAATCATATAAAACACAAGCTAAATTATATTCAGCTTAACTTAGCTTATGTAGATAACGATATTCAGAAAAAAGAAATTGAAGAAATTGTAAATGAATGCATCATTATTAGCAATAAATGATCCTGTTATTTTCCATAGCAATTAGACAAAAGATGCCCCCCACCTTTATAATTTGCTGGTACAGCTTTGGTTTTCTGGCGGTAAGCACACGTCAGTAGTGTCCCCAAAGGACACCTTTGCCTACAATCAAACGCACAAAGGAAATCAAATTTTCTACCTAAAAATTTTCATCTGAGTCCTATTTGTTATAAAATTTTAATATTAATTCATCTAAGCGATTACTTATTCTAAGAATATCTTGATTAGCCCAAGGTTCATTTTCAAGCAAAGAATATAATTCTTCCCGAAGAGATTGAACTTCTCTATTAAGCATATTTTTTTTATTTTCCATTGACTGACTCCCCACTTAATTATCTTTTGTAAACACCCAAAATTTTATTAATTCGCCTTATTATAACATCCTTTTTTACAGAAGTAAATGCACAAACCATATTTGTCATAATTTTGTAAATTTTGCACTAATTATTAATTATATGCATCCATTATTATTGAAAGTCTTGCAATTTTATATAATATTTAATATCCTTAATGTATTATGAATTTTAGAGGTGAAATTTATGTCTTGGAAAATAGAAACTAAATGTCTGCAGGAAGGATATCAGCCTGAAAATGGTCAGCCTCGTGTCCTACCTATATTTCAAAGCACCACATACAAATATGATTCTACCGAGCATGTTGCAAAATTATTTGATCTGGCTGTTCCCGGCCATATGTATTCAAGAATAAGTAACCCAACTGTTGAATGTGTAGAAAATAAGATTGCAGCATTGGAAGGCGGAATCGGAGCACTTTGTACATCCTCAGGCCAGGCTGCATCACTTATATCCATACTTAATATTTTGAATGCCGGAGACCATTTTGTTTGTTCAAGTACTATATATGGCGGAACATTTAATCTCTTTGCAAATAGCTTAAATAAGTTAGGAATAAGTACAACATTTATAGATCAGGACAGTTCTGAAGAAGAAATTCAAAGTGCTTTTCAGCCAAATACCAAAGCTCTTTTCGGAGAAACTATTGCAAACCCCAAAATCAGTATTCTTGATATTGAAAAATTTGCACGCATCGCGCATAAAAACAATGTTCCATTAATTGTTGACAACACTTTTGCCACCCCTTATTTATTAAGACCAATAGAATATGGTGCAGATGTCGTCATACACTCCACAACAAAGTACATGGATGGTCATGCAGTTTGTGTCGGAGGAGTAATAGTAGATTCCGGCAAATTTAACTGGGATAACGGCAAGTTTCCTGGCTTGTCAGAGCCTGACCAAACATACCACGGAATGGTATACACCAGGGATTGCGGTAGTGCAGCATATATTACAAAGGCCAGAGTGCAGCTTATGAGGGATTTTGGTTGTACTATGTCTGCAAACAATGCATTTTTATTGAATTTAGGTCTGGAGACATTGCATTTGCGAATGGAACGTCATTGCGATAACGCAAAGAAGGTTGCAGAATTTTTATCAGAAAATGACAGGATTATATCTGTTAGCTATCCTTCCCTTTCCAGTGATAAATATAATGCTCTTGCACAAAAATACCTCTCAAAAGGCTGCAGCGGTGTAATTTCCTTTAGAATAAAAGGTGGCAGAGAAGGTGCTGTTAAATTCATGGATAAGCTGAAGCTAGCCGCAATAGTTGTACATGTAGCTGACTGTCGTACAGCAGTACTCCACCCTGCAAGTTCAACTCACAGACAATTGACTGATGAACAGCTTGTTCAGGCAGGAATCGAACCGGATATGATTCGTTTCTCGGTGGGTATAGAGAGTATTGATGATATAATTGAAGATATTCGCCAAGCATTAAAAGATTAAATAACAGAGGTTTTAATAAATGCCATTTGATGGAATTGTAACAAAATGTATTGTAAATGAATTAAACCTTCTGCTTTCCGGGGGAAGAGTCGATAAAGTATTTCAGCCTGAAGCTGATGAAATAGTTCTTCTCATTCGGTCAAAAGGGCAGAATTACAGGCTGGTAGCCAGTGCTAATGCCAGCTACCCTCGCCTTCATATAACTACAGCGCAAAAGGAAAACCCACAGGTTCCTCCTGTTTTTTGTATGCTTATGAGAAAGCATGTAGCTGGTGGAAAGCTGCTTGATATAAGCTTTCACGATTATGAAAGAGTTATCTCAATCAATATCGAATCGGTAAATGAACTCGGTGACCTATCAATTAAAAGATTGGTTGTTGAAATCATGGGAAAACACAGTAATATTATTCTACTAAATAGTGAAGATAAAATTATTGATTCCATTAAACATGTTGATAGCGATGTAAGCAGCGTCAGAGAGGTTATGCCTGCAAGGCACTATGTTCTGCCGCCTGCTCAGGATAAGCAACTTCCCGAAAATATTTCACCGGATTCTATCTTTCAAAATGAAAAGGCTTCTACTGCAAAACATATAGAGGGTTTAATGCTAGATATAATCAAAGGCTTTAGCCCGTATACCTGTAGAGACATATGTACTGGTGCCGGAGTAAACCCAAAAACGCCTGTGGCCAAATTAAGTGATTCAGAGAAAGAAGATATTATTTCTTCATTGAGAATTTATATAAATAAAATTAAGAGTAATGTTTTTGAACCCTGCATCGTGTACCAGGACAGTAATTTCCTGAAACCTGCCGACTTTTATTGTTTTAAGCCCTTACAACCATCTGTTTTAAAGCAATACGAGCTTCTATCCGTTGCACTTGATGATTATTATTCCTTGAGAGATACTAATGAACGGCTTGGACAGAGAAAAGGCGACGTTGTGAAAGTTGTTAAAAACGGCATTGACCGCTGCGATAAAAAAATAGCAATCTTCCATGAAAAGCTTCGTGAGGTGGCTGACAGAGAGAAATTACAGCTTTATGGAGAATTGCTTACAGCAAATATTTACTGTATATCCAGTGGCACCAAATCAGCAAGAGTTTTAAATTATTACAGCGAAAACGAAGAATATATTGATATTCCACTAAATGAATATAAGTCACCCCAGGACAATGCACAAAGATATTTTAAGCAATATTCCAAAGCAAAAAGTACCCATTTGAATGTTATGCAGCAACTGGAGGATACTTTATCCGAATTAAAATACCTGGAAAGTGTTCAGACCATGCTTGAAAACTGTAGCTCAAATCAGGAAATTGATGAAATCAGACAAGAGTTAATAGACCAGGGATACATAAAATCTTCGGTAAGAAACTCAAAAAAGAAGAAGCAGGAAAAACCTTCGTCTCCTTTGGAGTTTGTTTCTAGTGATGGTTTTCAAATTTTAGTCGGTAAAAATAACAAGCAAAATGATATGTTGACTCTAAAAACTGCAGCCTCTTATGACTTATGGCTTCATACAAAGAACATACCTGGCTCTCATGTTATTATACGGACTGATCGTAATGAAGTCCCTGACTCAACGCTTTTAGAAGCTGCAACCTTAGCCGCATACCACAGTAGTGCCAGGATGTCTTATAATGTCCCTGTTGATTACACTAGTGTAAAAAACGTAAAAAAGCCCGGTGGCGCAAAACCAGGTATGGTTATATATGAAAGCTTTAAGACTATTAATGTAACTCCGGATGAAATCAGAGTTAATGAATTACGAAAAAAATAATAATGTGACAGCTAAATATACATTGATTGGAGGAATTTTTATGATATCTAATAAAATCAGCAATAATCTTGCTAAATCATCTATGATAAGAGCTATGTTCGAAGAAGGTGAAAAATTAAGAAAAATTCATGGAGCAGATAATGTTTTTGACTTTTCTCTTGGAAACCCTGACCCTGAGCCACCGGCCGAGGTTAAAGCTGCTCTACGTGAGCTGGCAGGCTCCAATGAACCAAGAATGCATTCATACATGAACAATGCCGGGTATACTGATGTAAGAGAAACTATCGCTCAGAAAATAAATAGAGAGACAGGATTACAACTGACTTTTAACAATGTTGTTATGACTGTAGGCGCCGGTGGTGCTCTTAATGTTGTTTTAAAGACATTGTTAAACCCTGATGAAGAAGTTATAGTTTTTGCTCCGTTCTTTGTAGAATATACCTCTTACATTGATAACCATGGCGGAAAGACTAAAGTAATCAATACTGACCTGAAGACTTTTTTGCCTGATCCTGAGGTCCTAAAAGCAAACCTCTCACCAAACACCAAAGCAATTATTATAAATACACCTAATAATCCTACCGGTGTTGTATATGGTGAAGATACCCTTAAAGGTCTTGCAAAGGTTCTGGAAGAAAAAAGCAAAGAGTATGGACATACTATATATATCATCTCTGATGAACCGTACAGGAAGCTTGCATACGACGTAAATATACCTAATATTCTTACTATATATAAAAATGCTATCTTAATAGACTGCTTCAGCAAATCACTTTCGCTTCCCGGTGAGCGTATGGGATATATTGCAACAAATCCTGACGCAGAGGATATAGCTACTCTTATGGGTGGTCTAATTTACTGCAATAGAGTTTTAGGATATGTTAACGCACCTGCCCTATTCCAGAAGGTAGTTGCTAAGGCAATTGATTCATCAGTTGATTTAAATATATACAAGGAAAGAAGAGACCTTCTATATAATAACCTGATTAAATTCGGTTATGAATGTGTTAAACCGGATGGAGCCTTTTACCTCTTCCCCAAGGCTTTAATTCCAGATGATGTAGAGTTCAAAAACAGGGCTCTGAAGTATAATCTTTTAATAGTTCCCGGTTCCGGATTTGGCTGTCCCGGGTATTTCAGACTTGCATATTGTTGTAGTTTGAAGACTATTCAAAATTCATTACCGGCATTTGAAGCACTGGCTAAAGAATTTAAATAACTGTAAGTGGTAACAACTGCTGCATGATATATTTATAAAACAAAAATATATTATGCAGCAGTTTTCATGTAGTCCCATCAATATAACTAACTATATTAGTCAGTATAACTTAACTCCCATGTAATACCATATTTATCTGTTAACACAGCGTGGTAGGCTCCCCAAAAGGATTTTTGAAGCTCATAAAATACATTGCTGTTATCTTTGAGTTTAGAATACACTTCTTCTGTTTCAGCTAGCGAATCCATTTGTAGTAGCAGTTTTACGTCACTGCCATGCGCCTTTTGTCCAAAAATATCTGAAAAATATATGATACAGTTATCATTTATGTGCAATTCTGAGTGCATTACCTTCCCTTCATGCCCTTTAAACATTTCTTTACCGTCAGCCGTCTTTACATTTTTTATTTCTCCGCCGAAAACTGCCCTATAGTATTCAAGAGCATCCTTGCAGTTTTCAACTGCAATATCAGGTATTATTTTTCTCATTATTAAGCCTCCTATTATTTTTATTGATATATATATACCATATATAATCCCAATATAATCGCTATATTTTTATTATCCGGCTAACCCTGATCCACAGCAATACTCTCACCGTATGCTGCCTTTGTAAATATATTTTCTGCTTGTACCAAGGAGATACCCTCAATACTTATTTTCTCAATGTCACTTTCTCCAACTTTTTTATTTGTACACTCGTACAAATATCTTATTGCCTGAGGTTTGAAGCCTAAAAGTCTGGCAGCCACCGTATCTGTTGCAACCGGATCACAACCGGCGATAATAAGACCGGTATGCCGTGCAATCCCTTTTGAAGGCCCTGTTCCAATCATCGCTGGACTTGCACTGACGATGGACAAATCTATTGGAATTTGTTCTGCCATTGCAGATATAAATCCGTGTAACTCGGTGTGTATACCCCGATTCTTTTTAGGCTGACCATGTTCATCTGCAGGTGGCCAGCCAAGTGCTATATTCTTGATTGCAGCTGACATAGTTGCCTCTTCGTGATGTTTCAACTGAGTAAAAGATATTAAAACAGTAACATCCTTAAGAATATTATTTATATTTGTTGAAGTAACTACTGAATGATTTAAATTAATTCTAATAAATGGACCATGATTTAAATCAATAAACTCTACACCCTCGTCAGCAATCACTTTCCCATAGCCCACAGCATCCATAACATCCTTGGTTTCACCGTCTGCTGTGCCGGTTGCGATAATCAACCTTTTCGGCTTTTTATCCTTGACAAGCTTTATTATTTGCCTGAGACTTTCTGTCCCAACCACTGTAGCAGAGTCCGGCTTTTTATTATTTACCCAATTGGGTGTAATAACTACGACATCATTACTATTTATTGCCGGAATCACCTGTAATAAATCAAGAGCTTCATTTATTGCTATCGCCTCATTATTGTTTTGAGTAATTGCAACCTTTGTATTAAGCCAACGTCTTTGTCTCATATAAACTCCTCTTTCTATTATATTTCCAGTAAATATTATTCCCAACAATAATCCATTTATTGAATAATAATATCAATATCAGTGTGTTTTTTTACTTTTATGCGGGGACTATAGGTTTATCACAAATATTTAAACTTACATCACATAGTATAATCTCATTTTTCACCTATAGCACCGTCGCTGTATTCACCTTCAATTACAGGATCCCACTTTCCATCCTTATCCAAATCCATCCTCATATTATCGTTCTCATCCATCCACATATCAAGTTTACCGTCACCGTCCAAATCAAAGCCTTCACGACCTTCTGAATCAGTTATAAATTTACCGTTTACATCAGATGGCGGTTCAGAGTTTGACTGTTCACCTCCGGTTTTATTTTCTGAAAATTTCTGGTTTTGCTCTATTCTATCAAGTAGTTTATCTCTAAATAGCTTAATAGGATCTTTACCCTCTTTATTTTGAGTTATACTGCCTCTGAAAAAGTCAAGTTTCCATACACTGTTGTAAGTTGGAATATCCACTGTTACTCTATCACCACCAGTCAGCAAATTAATACTTACCGGAAACTTTTCATCATCCTGGTTTGCATAATTCTCATCATATACAACTTTCCCGCTGTCTTTGTCTACGGCCTTTAGAGAACCCCATCTTCCGGCAATAAACATAGGAGAGAATATTGACATTCCGTTAAAAGTCCCGAGAGGTGCCAAGGATAATTCTTCAGGTCCTGTTTTTTTTATTTTGTCATACTCGTCTTTGTTGTATTGGGCAATTTTAAAATTTATCTCATCGCATAAGCTATCCAACAAAACATTTCCCGAATAGTTAATCTCTTCGTCTGAAAAGCTTTTATTGTCTATATCAAATGTAATAAGCGCACGCCCGTTATAATTTCCATATATATCATTTCCACCGTTTTTCCATGCAATAAAGTAAAGATTAACAGTAAAATTCATAGTTTTATCCGACATTGGAATAGCATATGAACCATTTTTACTATCGTTTACTTCAATAATCCAGTCATAGCCTTTACTTTTCTCGTCTGAATTTTCTGCTGCAATTTTTTGTTTGGATATAGTCGAAGATGCTTCTGTATCAGACGGTTCAGTATTTATTTTATCTGCACAGCCTGTTATCACTAACATTAAAACAGCTAAAATAGAAATAACTTTCCTAATATTCATGAAATAAATACCCCATTCTTTCTAAGATTTATAGCATTTATAAATTCTCAAGCATTTGGTATGCTTTGGTACAAACAATAATCGCCTGCTCTCTTGTGGCAGTCCCTCGCGGGTTAAAACGGTTCTGGCCAATACCTGATACAACAGAATTATTTGCACAATAATATACCGCATCCTTGGCCCATGATGAAATATTTATATCATCGCTGAACTTTGAAATAACGCTTAAAGTATAGTCTCCTTTTGTATTAATGACCTTTAATGTTTTAAGAAGTATAACAGCCATCTGTTCTCTGGTAATCAGGTTATTAGGTGCAAATTTCCCGTTTCCCACTCCAGAAACCAACCCTGCACCTGCTGCCTTAAGAATTTGGATATTGTTCGTATCTGTAAAACTAATACCTTTGGCGGATGGAGTTATACCTGTGTAGATTTCATAAAATCTGACAGCAAGCTCGGCAAATTCTTCTCTGGTTATGTATTTGGTCATATCTGAGTCTTGTAAAATCGCTGGTATTATTCCTAAATTATAGGCCGTTTCCAGTTGGGGTATCGCCCAATCGCTTGCCTTTGAATAAAAACTATCAATTCCTTTTGATACCTGATTTGAAAAGGCAGAATAAATAAAGTCACTTTCGTCGTTGTTATCACCAAAGTAGTATTGGTAATGTAGCTGCGCTTTATAATAGTAAGTATGCTCTTTAAAATCAACAGTCTGTATATTTCCGCTAGAAATTGGATATACGTATGCATAAAAAGTATTTATTTTACCAGAAACTTTATTTTCCGGCTCAGAAACCAGGTTATCCATATACCCGCCATCTACCAGTTCCCATTCTCCATCATCTATTTTGCAATAATATTCTATAAAGGCAAAACCGTTGGCAGGTCTTATTTCGTCTAAGTCAAGAATGTCTTGATGAATCTTAACCTCTAACCGAAATATCGGATCCCCACTATTATCCTTTATAAGCTCTATTTTATCAATTGCGGGAGCATATAACCTGTCAGGCACACCATCGGGCACAGTGGCATTTACTTCTATCGGTATAAATGCAAAATATAGCAGTAAAGAAAACATGTATATCAAAATTGACTTTTTCATAACTAATTCCTCCATAAAATATTAGAACACCTATTTTATTTTTACATGGTAGATTTTGATTGTCTATTCATTAGATTAC